>NC_020126.1:1274375-1592968 GCF_000331735.1 Myxococcus stipitatus DSM 14675
CCGTGCCCGGGTAGTAGACGCGCTCCACCTGGGGGTGGCCGGACAGGAACGCGGCCACCGCGCGCGCGTTGGACTGGTGACGCTCCATGCGCAGCGCCAGCGTCTTGAGGCCGCGAATCACCAGGTACGCGTCCTGGGGACCCAGGATGGCGCCGATGCCGTTCTGCGCGAAGAGCAGCTTGTCGCCCAGCGCCGCGTCCCGTGCGACGAGCGCGCCCGCGACGACGTCGTTGTGTCCGGCCAGGTACTTGGTCGCGCTGTGGACGACCAGGTCCGCGCCGAGCTCCAGCGGGCGCTGGAGGTAGGGCGTGTAGAACGTGTTGTCGACGATGAGCAGCACGCCCGCCTTCTTCGCGATGTCCGCGAGCGCGGGCAGGTCCGCCGTCTTCATCAGCGGGTTGGTGGGTGTCTCCACCAGCAGCGCCTTGGTGTTGGGGCGCAGCGCGGCCTTCACCGCGTCCGGCTTCGTGGTGTCCACGAAGGTGTAGGGGACGTGGAGCAGCCGGTCCACCAGCCGGTAGGTGCCGCCGTAGAGGTCCTCGGTGAGGATGATGTGGTCCTCGGGGCCGAAGAGCTGGAGGGCGCAGTGCAGCGCGGCCATGCCGGACGCGAAGGCCAGGCCCTTGCTGCCGCCCTCCAGTTGCGCGAGCGCGTCCTCGAGCGCCGCGCGGGTGGGGTTCTTCGTGCGCGAGTAGTCGTAGCCGGTGGACTGGCCCAGCGCGGGGTGCTGGTAGGTGGCGGAGTGGTAGACGGGGACGGCGATGGCGCCGGTGCTCGGGTCTCTGCGGGTTCCGGCGTGGACGAGGGCGGTGGCGATTTTCATGGGAGAGGGCTCCGGGTGAGCTGGGGGCTGGGTTCAGCGGCCCCGCAGCGTCTGGGAGATTCGAAGGATGTCGGCCAACACGCCGGACGCGGTGACGGCGCCCCCCGCGCCCGCGCCTCGGACGGTGAGGGGGAACTCGCTGTGCCGCGTGGTGGTGAACGAGACGAAGGACTCGGTGCCGCGCAGGTCCGCGCCGGGCTGGCCCGGCTCCACGGCGGCGATTCCCACGCGGATGACGGGGGAGTCCGTTCCCAGTCGCGTCGGGTCGATGCGCGCCAGGTAGCGCAGCACCGTGCCGGACTGGCGGCAGCGCTCCACCTTCTGCGCGTACTCGGCATCCAGCGAGCGCAGGCTGCGCAGGAACGAGTCGGGGGACTCGTTGGAGTCCTCCAGCGCGGGGACGAAGGGCTCCAGTGCGACGTCGGAGAGCGACAGCGACAGGCCCAGCTCCCGCGCGAGGATGAGCGCCTTGCGCGCGACGTCCGCGCCGGACAGGTCCTCGCGAGGGTCGGGCTCGGTGAAGCCCTTGTCCCGCGCGGATCGCACGGCGGTGGACAGCGGCACGCCCGCCAGGAGCTCGTTGCAGATGAAGCCCACGCTGCCGGAGAGCGACGCGGTGATGAGGCGCACGGTGTCGCCGGTGCGCACCAGGTTGGCGAGCGTGTCGATGACCGGGAGGCTGGAGGCCACCGTCGTCTCGTAGTGGTAGCCCACGTGGTGACGGCGGGCCTCGGCGATGAGCGCCTCGCGCTCGTTCCACGGCAGCGCCAGGGGCTTCTTGTTGGCGGCGACGACGTGGATGCCTCGGCGGAACGCCTCCGTGTACAGCGAGGCCACGCCGCCATCGGCGGTGCAGTCGACGAGGATGGGCACGGGGAGCCGGCGCAGCTCGTCCAGCAGCGGAGGCAGCGCCCGGGTGCCGGGCTCACCGCGGACGACGCGAGCGAGCTGCTCTTCCAGTCCCTCCAGCGCGAGCCCGGAGACATCGAAGAGGGTGTGCCGGCTGTCGGCGATGCCCACCACGCGCAGCGCGATGCCGTGGCGCTCGCGCAGCTGCTCCTGCTGGGCGCGCAGCTGCGTCAGGAGCTGGCCGCCCACGGTGCCCTTGCCCAGGAGGAAGAGGTTCACCTGCTGGTGCGCCAGGTTGAAGGCGGCGTGGGTGGTGCGCACCGCGATGGAGGTGTCCGCCGCGTCCACGACGCAGGAGATGGAGCGGGAGCTGGCGCCCTGGGCGCTGGCTCGCACGTTGACGCCCACCGCGCCCAGCGCGCTGAAGAAGCGGCCGGCCACGTTGACGCCGTGACCCATGGCCTCGGCGACGAGCGTGAGCAGCGTGACGGGCTGGCGGACTCCGAGCGGCTCCACCTCGCGGCGGGAGAGCTCCTGCGCCAGCTCCGTCTCCAGCGCGGTCCGAGCGCGCTGCACATCCGGCAGGGGAACGACGAGGGCGATGGACTGCCCGTTGGCGGACTGGGCCGTCATCCACACGGTGACGCGGGCGGCGCGCAGCGCGGACAGGACTCGCTCGCCCAGCTGGAACTGGTCGGAGAGCTTGCGGACCTCGATGCCGAGCAGGGCCAGGTCCTCGCGCGTGGCGATACAGGTGGGACGGTTGTCGTCGCGCGAGCCGATGGCGTCGATGAGCGTGCCCGGGTGGTCCGGGTGCATGGTGTTGCGGATGCGCAGGGAGATGCCGGACTCGATGAGCGGAATCATCGTGCGCGGGTGCAGCATGCGGACGCCCACGGCGGCCAGCTCCAGGCCCTCGGCGTGGGTGAGGTGGGGGACGGGGTACGCGTCGCTCACCAGGTCCGGGTCGGCGGTGTGCAGGCCGAGCACGTCGGTCCACACGGTGACTTCGGTTGCACCCAGGCCCTGGGCGACGAGCGCGGCGGTGTAGTCGGAGCCGTTGCGGCCCAGCGTGGTGGTGCGGCCGTCCACGGTGGAGGCGATGAAGCCGGGGATGATGGGCACGGAGGTGCCCCAGCCGGCGGCGCTCGCCTGGAGCTGGGTGCGTGTGCGGGCCACGTCCACGCGGGCGGTGCCGAAGGTGTCATCCGTGACGAGCAGCAGGCGCGCGTCGCGGAAGCAGGACTCGGTGCCCGCGGCGTTGAGCAGCTCGGCGAGGAGCGTGGCGGAGACCAGCTCTCCGAAGGCGAGGACCTTGTCCTTGGAGGCGGGGGAACACTCGCGGGTGAGGGAGATGCCCTGGAGAAGTTGCTGAAGCGGGGCGAGGAGTTGGTCCACGCGGACGGCGAGCGTGGTGGCCTGCGCGGGGTGGAGGGCGGCGGCGTTCGTCTTCGCGAGGTGGGCGATGCGTGCGACCACGGTGAGCGAGCCCTCCAGGTCTCCCTTCGTGGCGAGCTCGGCGGCTTCCAGGAGCCAGTCGGTGGTGTCTCCTTGCGCGGAGACCACCACCGCGAGCGGGCCGGTGCGGGCATGTTTGCCAATCAGCTCGATGACCTGGCGCAGGCGTCGGGGCGAGCCGACGGAGGAGCCACCAAACTTCATCACTCGAAAGGAATTGCTGCTCATCTGCGACCTCGAGCCTCGGGGCCGTGGCCCTGAAGGCATGAGAAGGCTCGCGGCCGTGGCGTCGACGCAGACACGTCGAGCGGCACGGCACCCGCGGTGCCATGAAGGAAAGGAATGGAGAGGGAAGGTGAGGAGAAGGCCTAGCCGGCGCGCACCGGCCCGCGCATTCGCGCGAGGGGCGCCGGGAGGGTGCGGCGCATTCGAGCGGGCTCTCGGAGCGCGCGGAACGCGTCACGGACCTTCGCGGTGGGGCGGGAGTCGATGCGGGTGGATGGAACCACGGGGGCCCTCTCTCACCGAAGCGGAGGGGCAGCCTCGCCTCGGACACTTGGTTTGTCCGTGGAGCACCTGCTCCCTGGACCGCATCGTTTGGACACCTTGGAGGTCCGTCTCCAGGTTGTCGGGCCCCCGTCGAAACGAGGGCCGCTCTTGATGCTGAACGGCGAAATAGACGGGTTGCGGGGCGTTGTCAAGACCCCGGCCCTGCTTGCCCATTCATCAGGGCAGGCAGGGGAGCGAGTGTTTCGTTGGAGACGCTATGGATGCGTGCGTGCTCTCAGGGGAGGCATTGGCCAGGGTTGGTCATGTCCGGGATGCACTTCTCGGTGAAGAGGCGCAGGTCGTGGATGACGACCTCGGTGGCTGCCGCGGGGGTGTTCCTCACGTAGACCTCGAAGTCGACCTGCATTTCGTGCTCGATCACCTCCGTGACTTCGAACGCGCCGACAGAGGCCCAGCGGGTGATGGGCAGTTCTCGTCGCACGACTTCCGTCCAGGACGACGAGACGGTAGGGTCCCTCTTGCTGAGAACCAGAATCAGGGACGCGGCATCAGAACAGGCACCTGCGGCAAGGCAGTAGTACTCGTCGTAGGTTGCGAGCACGGTTCCACGCACGAGGCCTCCGTGGGGGCGGTCGACGACGGACGTCAGGCCGGCCACGCGTTGCGGCTGTTCCCCTCCAATGTTCGTGTGCCGGGCCCAGGTGGAGGCCTGGTAGGTGTTGGTTGAACGGTCGCAATACACGGCTTCTGTCTTGACGAGGCCGTCTTCGAAGCCCCAGGACATCGACCCTGTCTTGACTGCCCGAACGCCGCGGAGTGAGTCCGCATGGACGTAGGTTGAGGCATACCTGGGCCGGAGCCAGTAAGTCGAAGGAGCGGGTCCTTCCGGGCATCGCGTCTGTTTGTTGTAGTCCAGCCAGCAATACCAATCTGCTGGATAGGTGTTGGGGTCACAGATGGGCAGCGTCACCTCCGTGCCGTTGATCTCCTGCTCGGTTGAGCCCGTCTCGCTGGAGAGGTCTCCATTCAAATCATGAGGGGCGCCACAGGCGGTGGCCCCCAGAAGAGACACGAGTGCCAGCTTTTGAATGAGGGATTGCATGGTGTTTCCTTGAGGTGGAGAGAGTGAAACGTGTTTCGTGGGGACTTGCTACGGAGGGGTGGAGCGCTCCGGGGGGAGACCCCAGACACCCACGGTTCCATCGCCTTGTCCCCACACGAGGGTGCGGCCGTCCGGTGAAAACAGCGCGGAGCTGGCCTGCATGTCATTGGTGTCCGAGTGGCTGAAGAGCTGCTGTCCATCCTCCGTGCGCAGGATGATGAAGCAGGCCATGCTGCAGGCGACCGCGAGGAGCGAACCATCCGGACTGAAGCTCAAGCCGTGAGTGCCGACCGGAGGGGCCGCGAGAGACCGCACCCGCCTCAAGTTGGCGACCTCGATGAGGTGAATCTGGTTCTCGGAGGTCGCCACCGCGAGTCGCTCCCCGGAGGGCTCGAAGGCCATCGCCTTGACGGAGTGGGCGTCGAGGTCGATGGAGGAGAGCGCCTTGCCCGTCGCTGTCTCCCAGAAGCGGAGTGTTCCTGGGGGATGGCCTTGTTCATACGTTCCAGACACCGCGAGTCGCCCATCGGGAGACAGCGCACAGCACTTCAAGGGTGTCGAGGCGTTCTCGAGCTCCCGTACCTGTTCGCCCCGTCGCGCATCCCAGAGAAAGGCGTGGCCCTGGGGGCTCGTCACGAGCACGGAGTTACCTTGGAGGGCCATGCCGAGCTCGGGCTGGATTGCGTCCAGTTGCAGTTCATGTCGTAGCGCGCCGTCCGCGACCGACCAGGACTGAAGCAAGCCTTTCAGCGTCAGGGAGACGAGGAGGTCGCCTCCCGCGAGGATGCCCACGTCCGTGCCTCGGGTCACGGAGTGGTTCGCGCATACCCGGAGACTGTCACCCCGAAGCTCCCACCACTGAAGTGACCCCACCGCCCCGCGACCCATGGAGGCGAGGTGCCGCCCCTGGGCGTCGAATGCCAGGGATTGTCCTCGGAAGCCTGGCTCCGTGAGCCGGGTCCGGGACTGACGCAGGCGCATCAGGTGTGAGGCATTGGTGGAGGTGATGGTGTGAAGAGACATGAAGGCGGTCCGATTCAAGGCGCTGGGACGAAGAATCCCAGCGCCTCGGAGTGGGGCGTGTCTACAACTTCAAGTGGGTGTTGATCGCCCAGATACGCTCCATCACGTCATGGAGCCCATACTCATTCTTGATGATGTAATCCTTGGACACCGTCGTCACCTCGCAGTACCAGTCCACGAGGACGTCCTTGACGTCAGTGCCCGGGGTGGAGGGGACAATCTTGTTGTTGTCGGTGACCTTCACCAGGACGTTGCTGATGTCGTAGGTGCCCGGGAGGTTGGTGATCTCCTTCTTGAGGTGGGGGTACGGAACGTCGAGGGTGCGCTCCGTGATTCGCACGAGCGAGTGGTCTGGATGCATCCAGAATTCCTGACCGTCTCTCGTGAAGGGTTGGTTGAGCCAGCCGGTGATGTTGCCGGAGGAATCCCGGACGGGGCGGCCAAAGCCCTTCCCCACGAGCTCCGCGCGCACTTCGTCGGCGGTGCGCTTGTACACGCTCTGGAGGCTCTTGACGGCCGTGCCCTGCTGCTTGACGAGCTGCTGTGTGGCCGCGGGCATCCGAGCCAGGAACTTCGCCTCCATGGTGAACTCGGAGAGTGCCACCAGCTGCTTCCCATTGAGGCGCTTGGCGAGCGTGTTGAGGTCGGCATCCTTCACGGACCAGTTCAGCAGCTTCAGGATCTGATCGCTCGTCAGCCCATCCATCCGTGAGATGGCCTTTTCACCCAGCCGCCGGACGATGTCCTCCTTGTCGACCTTGGAGAGGCCCTTGATGTTGTCGAGGAAGTCGCCCAGCTTGACCATGGCGACGATGCCGCCCGCGGACACCGCGATGCTCACGTTGCGCCAGAATGTCCCGCTGCCGACGACCAGGCCCGCGCCGGAGAGCATGCGCTCACCGACGGTGAGGTCCTCGCCCCACGGGTTGCACAGCTCCTTGCCGGAGACGACTTCACAGAGGTCGATGAAGTCACCGGCGGGGGTGAGTCCCAGGCCAATGCCCACCACCGCCTTGGTGGCCACCAAGGCGCCGTCGAGGATGCGGCCGAGCGTCGCGAAGATGGAGGGGTCTTCGCTCGCCACACCCTCGTCCAGCGCCTTGTAGCCGCCGAAGAGCGCGTCGAGGGTGTCGAGCACCAGCTTCTGCTCGAACGTGCGAGGCGGGTCGTCGTACCAGAGGTTGAGGTTGTTCTTGAGCGCCTGCGCCTGCGCGGCGTTCTCCGGCCGCTGCTCCAGGTAGGCGACGAGGGCCTTGGTGTTCTCGCGCACGGGAGAGTCGAGGAACCAGTCCCCCTCGCCCATGTAGCCTCGGACGAAGGTGAGGACGTCGAGCTGCGCCGAGTGGAAGGCGCCCCACTCCTCGAGTGACACACCGACGCGGGACTTCAGGCCACGCTCGAAGACGTCCTGGTTGAAGCGCCACAGTCGCACCATGGACTGGAAGCCCTGGCGGTCCGTGACGACGCCGTTGGTCAGCGTCTTGTTCAGCTCGGTGAGCGTCTGCTGGGCGAAGGCGGCGTACGGGTCCTGCGTCTCGTCGAAGTCGTCCCCCTGGCTGACGTCGGGGACCTCGACTTCGTCCACCTCGTCGTCGCTGAGGTCCGGCTCGAAGGTGTCGGGGTCGTGGACGTCCATGTTGCCCGGCTGGGGCATGACGTAGCCGTCCAGGTCCTGCATGTGCTGACGGAAGATGGCGTTGATGCGGTCAATCTCGGCGCGCAGCTCGTCGATGCTGGCCTGGAGGTCCGTCAGCATCTGCACCAGCCGTGAGCGCACGGAGGAGGGAACCGCGTTGTAGCGGGCGAGCAACGCCTCCAACTCGGCGGAAGTGATGGAGTCGAGCGGACGGTTCAAGAGCTGCTTGAGCTCGGCCTGGAGTGCTTCCAGCTGCGTCGCCTGCTGCCGGGCCCAGTCGAGCTTGTCGCTCAGCTGGCGCAGTCGATAGAGCTCCGCCTTCACCGCGTCCTCGAGCTCGGCGATGCTGCGCGAGAGCACGGGGTTGATTTCGGACAGGTCCATCGTCAGCGGGGCGACGCCATGGAAGGGCTGCCCGTTGCGGAAGATATAGAAGAGCCGTCGCGAGAGGTCTCCGGAGACCAGGTCGACCGTGTCCTCGCTGTGGGTGCAGTGGTCGCCGTTGCCTGACGTGGAGACGTGGAAGAAGAAGTTGTTCTGTCCCCAGTTCAGCAGGCTGCCGTTGAAGGGCGCCTTGACGCGGCCTTCCTGGTCTCCGTTGGGGAGGGTGCGAAGCGGCGTGTCCGTGAAGGTCGGGAGGAGGGTGGTGTTGACGGTGAAGAGCGGGATGCCTTCGTACAGAAGCGTGGGCTCGAGGCAGCTGTTGCGCGTGCCTCGGAAGGAGACGGTCTTCAGCTTGAGGGTGTAGTCCCGGGCGAGGCCCGCTGCGGAGGCGTCCTCCGGGAGGCCGGCCATCGTGACGCACACGAGGGCCGTGAGGCAGGTCCTGAGAAGGTTCATGGAATCACCAGAAGAGGAAGGGCACCGCGCTCACAGGTCCTCGGAGGACCGGAGCGCCACGTCGTGGGAGATGGCGGCGGCGCGCACGCGGCCTGCGGCCAGGTGCTGCTCGATTTCCTGAAGCAGCGTCGCGTTCACGCCCGCGGTGCGCATGGAGGCGATGTTCAGCCGCATGGTGCCGGGGAGGGTGAGGTTGACGTAGTTGCGGGACTTGGAGAACTGGAGCGCCAGGGTGTTGCAGCCGGTGCCCATCCACGGCGTGGCGGCGGCCTTGGCGCAGACGGACTCGAGCTGGAGGATGCTCTCGTGCTCCTGGAGCTTGCCGGCGAGGAAGTAGAGGCGGAGCTTCGTGCTGCGCGGAGGCAGCTTGCCGACCTCGGTGACGCGGGCGGTGGTCTCGGCGAGGAACTGGGTGGAGGCGGCGAGGTTGGTGTTCTGGACGATGGTCTGACGCGTGGCCTGGTCGGCCTGGAGCGTCATGAGGGCCGTCTGGCGGCGGCGGATGCCATCGAGCGTCTTGCTCACGACGTCGCCGGTGCGCACGTAGCGCGAGTCGGCGTAGGCCTGGATGTTGGCGAGCACCTCCATGGGCTCGTCGGCGAGCTTGGGGCGCGCGACGTTGTGCGTGCGGATGAAGTCGAAGTGGGGCTCCAGTTCCGCCTCGAACTCGTCATGCACGCGAGACAGCTGGCGGGAGAGGCGGAAGGCCTCGAGCTGCAGCTGCTGAGGAGCGAGGCTCTCCGCGCGGCTGAGCTGGACGAGCTCCAGTTGGACGTTGGGGAGCGTCGCGAGCGTGGCGGTGGAGGCCTGCAGGACCAACGACTTGAGGCGGTTGACGAGGATGGGCTCGTTGGTGCGGTAGGTCTCGAACTGGGCCACGAGCGCCGCATAGGCGGGCTGGTACGTCTGGAGCTTCGCCTGGTGGCGTGCCAGCAGGAACTGGATTTCCGACATCGTCTCGCGCTGCTGAGCGAGTTCCGCCTGGATAGGCTTCCCCTCCGCCTCCGCCTTGGCCTTGAGCAGGTCTGGGAGGGTGGTGTCGAGGATGCGCCGGTTGCTGTTCTCCACTTGCCGGATGGGCGCGTGGTAGTTGTTGACCATCTCTTCGGCGACTTCGCGAATCTTCCGGAGGCTCTGCTCGAAGGAGGTCGCGGTGACGTCCGGTGCGTTGGAGGTCCGATAGAACACGGCGATGCGTTCCACTTGGGCGTTCCAGGCGTCGAACTGGTCCGGGCTGGAAGCAGCCTCGACCCAGAGCACGGGGGGGTACTTGATGCAGGATTCCCAGGCGCGCTTCTTCTCGGCCTCCGTGGGGCTGGCGGGATTCTCGGCGAGGACGATGCAGTTGGCCTTGATGAGGTTGAGGACGCCTTGGTACAGGTCCGCCGGCTCCCGGGTGCTGGAGCAGGTGGTGGGGATGGCACTGTAGTCAGGCCGGTGCGCGCAGATGCTTGGAGCGGAGGATGCCCGCGTCACCATCGCGGTGGGACTTGGCTCCTTGGCGGCGGCGGGCGGGGATTCCGGTGAGGTCGGGTGGCCGCAGCCGGCGGCGAGCAGGAGCGCGGCGAAGGGCACGAAGCCGTGGCCGCGGATGAAGCGCAAGGGCGAAGTCATGGCAATGAGAGTCCTTTCGGGTCGGCCAGAGGCCGCCCGTCAGAGATGTCTGGGATTGAGGCTCGGAGACTGGCGCGGTTACGGCGTGAGCCAGGGCGCGAGCTGCACCCGGGCCAGGTCGAGCTTCTGCTGGGCGGCGACGACGGCGAGCGCGGCGGCCTGGTACTGCGCCTGGTATTGGGCGCGCACGGCGGGAGTGGAGCGGCCGGCGAGCTTGTCGATGACGACCTTCGCCTCGTCGCCGAGGAAGTCGCGCACCGTCTTCAGTGAGCCGTCGGGCTTGGTGTAGTCACCGGGGCCACCGAGGGTGCCGAGGTTGAAGAAGAGCTGGTTGAGCAGCTCGCGGTCCGCGTCGGTGAGGAGGAGCTCGGGAGGCGTGCCCGCGGGCTGCTCACAGGTGATGGCCACCTTGAGGAGGACATTGGAGGTGTCCATGGACTTGGCGCGCAGGTCCATCATGGTCTCGGTGGTGAGCTCCGCGTAGAAGCGGTTGGAGAGCTCGCCCATGAAGTTGTAGGCGGTGCTGAAGTCGAGGAGCGCCTCCAGATTGTCGCGCTGGAGCGTCTTCGTGGTGACGTCCGCCTGGAGGTCCTGGATGAGCGTCTGGGCCTGGGGAGCGGAGTCGACGTCGACCTGGTTCCAGTCGATGTTCAGGGAGATGCGGCAGGTGTCCACGAAGGACGCGGTGGGCGTCCAGGCGGAGGAGTCCTTGAGCTCGATGCTGGTGAGGAGCTGACGGTCGAGGCCACGCAGGACGACGGAAGGCGAGGAGAGGAAGGTGTAGCGGGTGGCGCTCCCGCCCGTGGGGGTGAGCGTCACCTCCAGCGGGTACTGGGTGGAGCAATTGCCAGACAGGGAGCGCTGGACGACGGTGCGCATGGGCACGGCGGTCATGAAGTCCGTGCCAGTCAATGTCTGGGTGGGGATGGAACAGCGGGTCAGTCGTCCCGCGGTGGGCGTACAGCGGGCCGGGGAGATGACGTCGATGACCGTGGTCTGCGCCAGTGCGGCACCACCGCACAGCGAAGATACGAGGAGTGCCCCGAATAGCGTCTGTTTGGACATGTGGTTTACGGACCAAGGAGCGCGGGTGCGTTTGACGGCCCCTGGAATGAGGCCCTGTCGTCACACCGACGCGTGTCGCGCTGACGCTTCTATGGAAGAAATCTCTGACAAAGAAAAGATGCTATTCGCCCCTGCTTCGAGGTTTCCGGTTATCCGAGACTCCGACCCCGGGGAATCACCTCAAGGAAATGAAAGAGCACTTGGGGTGAGAAGAGCGTCTCTTCGTCTGTCCATCCTGCGGAGCAATCTGTCCTGACGAATCAAATGCCAGGAACTGCCTCCGATACCACTCGAAGTCAGGCTTGGCCCCGAACTGGCGCAGCCGCACCCGTCGCAGCGCGTTATCGGCGGTGGCGAAGGGCACCCTGACCCAGGGAGTGAGCGAGGTATACTTCGGGGGGGGAGCGAGCATGTGCGGCTCTCCCCGGCCTGTCCATCGATTGGAACAGGCCAGGGGATTCGTCGAAGACGCTATGGCTGTGCGCTCACGGCAGGCATTGGCCCGGGTTAACCATGTCCGGGATGCACTTCTCGGTGAAGAGGCGGAGGTCATGGAAGACGACCTCGGAGATCGAGTTGAAGGAGTTCTTCACGTAGACCTCGAAGTTGACCTGCGCGTCCTTGGGGGCAGAGGCCTCGATTTCGAACGCGCCCACGAGTGCCCCGCGAACCAACGGCAGCTCTTTCCGGCCGATCTCCGTCCAGGTCGCGCTGTCGATTTCCTTCTTGTTGAGGACCAGAATCAACGACGTGGCATCAGAGCAGCCCCCCGTGGTGGCGCAGTAGAACTCGTCATAGACCGCGAACGCCGTGCCCCGTACGAGGGCGTCGCGGATGTGGTCGACGACGGAGGTCAGCTTGGCCTGGAGTTGGGGGGTCCCCGTACCTCCAGGACCCGTGCCCGTATACCGGCTCCAAGTGGAGGCTCGATAGGTGTTGGTGCCATTGCAGAACACGGATTGTCCGCGACTGAAGAAGGCGCTGAGACCCCATGAGAGGGACCATACCTTCACCTGGGGCCTTCCGAAGTTGGCGTCCGCTCGGACGTACTCGGAGCCGGAGTTGGGGCGCAGCCAGTATACGGCGGGCGCCGCCCCGGTAGGGCACGCAAGCGTCTTGTCGTAGTCCTGCCAGCAAGACCAACCGGAAGGGATGGCCGAAAGGTCACACAGAGGCAGCGTCACCTCCGTGCCGTTGATCTCCTGCTCGGTCGTGTCCGTCTCGCTGGAGAAGTCTCCATCCGAATCATGAGGAGCGCCACAGGCCGTGACGCCCAGGAGAGACACGAGTGCCAGCTTTTGAATGAGGGATTGCATGGTGTTTCCTTGATGTGAAGTGATTGAAAGGGTGTCGCGCGGGGACGCGCTACGGAGTGACGGAGTGCGCCGGGGCCATGCCCCAGACACCCACGGTCCCATCGCCTTGTCCCCACACGAGGGTGCGGCCGTCCGGTGAGAACAGCGCGGAGCTGGCCTGCATGTCATTGTTGTCCCAGTGGCTGAAGAGCTTCTTGCCATCCTCGGTGCGCAGGACGACGAAGGCCGCCATGGCGCACGCGACCGCGAGGAGCGAGCCGTCCGGACTGAAGCTCAGTTCATGGGTTCCTACCGAGGGGCCCTCGAGTGTCCGCAGCCGCTTCCGGGTGGCGACTTCGATGAGATGAATCTGGTTCTCGGAAGTCGCCACCGCGAGTCGTTGCCCGGAGGGCTCGAACGCCATCGCCTTGACGGAGTGGGCGTCGAAGTCGAGGGTCGGGAGCGCCGCGCCCGTCGTGGTCTCCCAGAAGCGAAGCACTCCCGGGAGGCTGCCGGGCTCCCGAGTCCCGGCCACCGCGAGCCGCCCATCGGGCGACAGCGCACAGCACTGCAAGGGCTTGGAGGTGTTCTCGAGCTCCCGCACCCGCGCTCCCCTGCGTGCATTCCAGAGAAAGGCATGGCCCTGAGGGCTCGTCACGAGCACGAGGTCCCCCTGGAGGGCCATGCCGAGCTCCAGCCCTATCGCGTTCAGCCGCAGCTCGTGTCGGAGTGTCCCGTCCACGGTGGACCACGACTGAAGCGCACCTTGCAGCGTCAGCGAGACGAGCAGGTCGCCTCCCGCGAGGAATCCCGCGTGCGTGCCTCGCTGCATGACCTGATGCGCGAGGACCCGGGGGCTGTCATCCCGAAGCTCCCACCACTGAAGTGTCCCCTCCGCCCCACGCCCCATGGAGGCGAGGTGCCGTCCCTGGGCATCGAATGCGAGGGATTGGCCTCGGAAGCCCGGCACCGTGAGGCGGGGCCCGAACTGACGCAGGCGCATCAGTCGTGAGGCGTTGTCGGAAGTCAGCGTGAAAGAAGGCATGAAGGCGGTCAGGTTCAAGGCGCCAGGCCAGAACGACCCGGCGCCTTGGGGCGATGCGGGTCTACAGCTTCAGATGGGTGTTGATGGCCCAGATACGCTCCATCACGTCATGGAGCTCGTACTCTTTGTCGATGATGTGCTGCTTGGAGACGCTCGTCACCTCGCAGTACCAGTCCACGAGGACGTCCTTGACGTCAGTGCCCGGGGTGGAGGGGACAATCTTGTTGTTGTCGGTGACCTTCACCAGGACGTTGCTGATGTCGTAGGTGCCCGGGAGGTTGGTGATCTCCTTCTTGAGGTGGGGGTACGGAACGTCGAGGGTGCGCTCCGTGATTCGCACGAGCGAGTGGTCTGGATGCATCCAGAATTCCTGACCATCTCTCGTGAAGGGTTGGTTGAGCCAGCCGGTGATGTTGCCGGAGGAATCCCGGACGGGGCGGCCAAAGCCCTTCCCCACGAGCTCCGCGCGCACTTCGTCGGCGGTGCGCTTGTACACACTCTGGAGGCTCTTGACGGCGGTGCCCTTCTGCTTGACGAGGTCCCGTGTGGTCTCGGACATCCTGGCCAGGAACTTCGCCTCCATCGTAAACTGGGAGAGCGCAATCAGCTGCGGCCCGGTGAGCCGCTTGGCGAGCGTATTGAGGTCGGCATCCTTCAGCGACCAGTTCAGCAGCTTCAGGATCTGGTCGCTCGTCATGCCATCCACCCGCGTCACGGCCTTTTCACTCAGCCGAACGAGGAGGTCTTCCTTCTCCCCCTTGGTGAGGCCCTTGATGTTGTCGAGCAGGGCGCTCAGCTTCCCGATGGGGAGGACCGCACCCGCGCTCACCGCCGTGCCGACGGTGCGCCAGAACGTCCCGCTGCCGACCACGAGGCCCGCGCCGGAGAGCATGCGCTCGCCGACGGTGAGGTCATCACCCCACGGGTTGCACAGCTCCTTACCGGTGACGACCTCGCACAGGTCGATGAAGTCGCCCGCAGGGGTGAAGCCCAGGCCAATGCCCACCACGGCCTTGGTGGCCACGACGGCGCCCTCGAGGATGTTGCCGAGCGTCGCGAAGATGGAGGGGTCTTCGCTCGCCGCGCCCTCCTCCAGTGACCTGTAGCCACCGAAGAGCGCGTCCAACGTGTCGAGCACCAGCTTCTGCTCGAACGTGCGAGGTGGGTCGTCGTACCAGAGGTTGAGGTTGTTCTTGAGCGCCTGCGCCTGCGCGGCGCTCTCCGGCCGCTGCTCCAGGTACGCGACCAGGGCCTTGGTGTTCTCGCGCACGGGCGAGTCGTGGAACCAGTCCCCCTCGCCCATGAAGACGCGGATGAAGGTGAGGACGTCGAGCTGCGCCGAGTGGAACGCGCCCCACTCTTCCAGCGACACGCCCACGCGGGACTTCAAGCCGCGCTCGAAGACGTCCTGGTTGAAGCGCCACAGTCGCACCATGGACTGGAAGCCCTGGCGGTCCGTGACGACGCCGTTGGTCAGCGTCTTGTTCAGCTCGGTGAGCGTCTGCTGGGCAAAGGCGGCGTAGGGGTCCTGCGTCTCGTCGAAGTCGTCCCCCTGGCTGACGTCGGGAACCTCGACCTCGTCCACCGCGTCGTCGCCGAGGTCCGGCTCGAAGGTGTCGGGGTCGTGGACATCCAGCCCACCCGGCTGCGGCATGACGTAGCCGTCCAGGTCCTGCATGTGCTGACGGAAGATGGCGTTGATGCGGTCAATCTCCGCGCGCAGCTCGTCCATGCTGGCCTGGAGGTCCGCGAGCATCTGCACCAGCCGCGAGCGGACGGAGGACGGAACCGCGCTGTAGCGGGCGAGCAGCGCCTCCAGCTCCGCGGACGTGATGGAGTCGAGCGGACGGTTCAGGAGCTGCTTGAGCTCGGCCTGGAGTGCTTCCAGCTGCGTCGCCTGCTGCCGGGCCCAGTCGAGCTGGTCGCTCAGCTGGCGCAGTCGATAGAGCTCCGCCTTCACCGCGTCCTCGAGCTCGGCGATGCTGCGCGAGAGCACGGGGTTGATTTCGGACAGGTCCATCGTCAGCGGGGCCACGCCGTGGAAGGGCTGTCCGTTGCGGGTGATGTAGAACAGCCGCCGCGAGAGGTCCCCGGAGACGAGGTCGACCGTGTCCTCGCTGTGCGTGCAGTAGTCGCCGTTGCCCGTCGTGGAGACGTGGAAGAAGAAGTTGTTCTGTCCCCAGTTCAGCAGGCTGCCGTTGAAGGGCGCCTTGACGCGGCCTTCCTGGTCTCCGTTGGGGAGGTTGCGAAGCGGCGCGTCCGTGAAGGTCGGGAGGAGGGTGGTGTTGACGGTGAAGAGCGGGATGCCTTCGTAGAGAAGCGTGGGCTCGAGGCAGCTGTTGCGCGTGCCTCGGAAGGAGACGGTCTTCAGCTTGAGGGTGTAGTCCCGGGCGAGGCCCGCCGCGGAGGCGTCCTCCGGGAGGCCGGCCATCGTGACGCACACGAGGGCCGTGAGGCAGGTCCTGAGAAGGTTCATGGAATCACCAGAAGAGGAAGGGCACCGCGCTCACAGGTCCTCGGAGGACCGGAGCGCCACGTCGTGGGAGATGGCTGCGGCGCGCACGCGGCCTGCGGCCAGGTGCTGCTCGATTTCCTGAAGCAGCGTCGCGTTCACGCCCGCGGTGCGCATGGAGGCGATGTTCAGCCGCATGGTGCCGGGGAGGGTGAGGTTGACGTAGTTGCGGGACTTGGAGAACTGGAGCGCCAGGGTGTTGCAACCCGTGCCCATCCACGGCGTGGCGGCGGCCTTCGCGCAGACGGACTCGAGCTGGAGGATGCTCTCGTGCTCCTGGAGCTTGCCGGCGAGGAAGTAGAGGCGGAGTTTCGTGCTGCGCGGAGGCAGCTTGCCGACCTCGGTGACGCGGGCGGTGGTCTCGGCGAGGAACTGGGTGGAGGCGGCGAGGTTGGTGTTCTGGACGATGGTCTGACGCGTGGCCTGGTCGGCCTGGAGCGTCATGAGGGCCGTCTGGCGGCGGCGGATGCCGTCGAGCGTCTTGGTGACGATGTCGGTGGTGCGCACATAGCGCGAGTCCGCGTAAGCCTGGATGTTGGCGAGCACCTGCATGGGCTCGTCGGCGAGCTTGGGGCGCGCGACGTTGTGCGTGCGGATGAAGTCGAAGTGGGGCTCCAGCTCCTCCTCGTACTCGTCATGGACGCGAGACAGCTGGCGGGAGAGGCGGAAGGCCTCGAGCTGGAGCGTCTGAGGGGCGATGCTCTCGGCGCGGCTGAGCTGGACGAGCTCCAACTGGACGTTGGGGAGCGTCGCGAGCGTGGCGGTGGAGGCCTGCTGGACGAGCACCTGGAGGCGATCGAGGAGGATGGGCTCGTTGGTGCGGTAGGTCTCGAACTGGGCCACGAGCGCCGCATAGGCGGGCTGGTACGTCTGGAGCTTCGCCTGGTGGCGGTCGAACACGGACCGGATCTCCGACATCGTCTCCCGCTGGTGGGCGAGCTCCGCCTGGACGGGCTTGCCCTCTGCCTCGGCCTTCGCCTTGAGCAGCTCGGGCAGGGTGCTGTCGAGAATGCGCCGGTTGCTGTTCTCCACTTGCCGGATGGGCGCGTGGTAGCTGTTGACCATCTCGTTCGCGACTTCGCGAATCTTCCGGAGGCTCTGCTCGAAGGAGGTCGCGGTGACGTCCGGTGCGTTGGACGTCCGGTAGAACACGGCGACGCGCTCGACCTGTGCGTTCCAGGCGTCGAACTGGTCCGGGCTGGTGGCTGCCTTGACCCAAAGCACGGGGGGATACTTCATGCAGGCTTCCCAGGCCCGCTTCTTCTCGGCCTCCGTGGGGTTGCCGGGATTCTCGGCGAGGGTGATGCAGTTGGCCCTGATGAGGTTGAGGACGCCCTGGTACAGGTCCGCCGGCTCCCGGGTGCTGGAGCAGGTGGTGGGGATGGCATTGTAGTCAGGCCGGTACGCGCAGATGTCTGGCGTGGAGGAGGCCTGGGTCACCGTCGCGGTGGCGCCTGATTCCTTGGCGGTGGTGGGTGGGGAGTCGGTGGACGTCTGCTGGCCGCAGCCGGCGGCGAGCAGGAGCGCGGCGAAGGGCACGAAGCCGTGGCCGCGGATGAAGCGCAAGGGCGAAGTCATGGCAATGAGAGTCCTTTCGGGTCGGCCAGGGGCCGCCCGTCGGAGATGTCTGGGATTGAGGCTCGGAGACTGGCGCGGTTACGGCGTGAGCCAGGGCGCGAGCTGCACCCGGGCCAGGTCGAGCTTCTGCTGGGCGGCGACGACGGCGAGCGCGGCGGCCTGGTACTGCGCCTGGTATTGGGCGCGCACGGCGGGAGTGGAGCGGCCGGCGAGCTTGTCGATGACGACCTTCGCCTCGTCGCCGAGGAAGTCGCGCACCGTCTTCAGTGAGCCGTCGGGCTTGGTGTAGTCACCGGGGCCACCGAGGGTGCCGAGGTTGAAGAAGAGCTGGTTGAGCAGCTCGCGGTCGGCGTCGGTGAGGAGGAGCTCGGGAGGCGTGCCCGCGGGCTGCTCACAGGTGATGGCCACCTTGAGGAGGACATTGGAGGTGTCCATGGACTTGGCGCGCAGGTCCATCATCGTCTCGGTGGTGAGCTCCGCGTAGAAGCGGTTGGAGAGTTCGCCCATGAAGTTGTAGGCGGTGCTGAAGTCGAGGAGCGCCTCCAGATTGTCGCGCTGGAGCGTCTTCGTGGTGACGTCCGCCTGGAGGTCCTGGATGAGCGTCTGGGCCTGAGGGGTGGAGTCGACGTCGACCTGGTTCCAGTCGATGTTCAGGGAGATGCGGCAGGTGTCCACGAAGGACGCGGTGGGCGTCCAGGCGGAGGAGTCCTTGAGCTCGATGCTGGTGAGGAGCTGACGGTCGAGGCCACGCAGGACGACGGAAGGCGAGGAGAGGAAGGTGTAGCGGGTGGCGCTCCCGCCCGTGGGGGTGAGCGTCACCTCCAGCGGGTACTGGGTGGAGCAATTGCCAGACAGGGAGCGCTGGACGACGGTGCGCATGGGCACGGCCGTCATGAAGTCCGTGCCAGTCAATGTCTGGGTGGGGATGGAACAGCGGGTCAGTCGTCCCGCGGTGGGCGTACAGCGGGCCGGGGAGATGACGTCGATGACCGTGGTCTGCGCCAGCGCGGCACTGCCGCACAGCGAAGACACGAGGAGTGCTCCGAACAGCATCTGTCTAGGCATGAGGCTTGCGTTCCAAAGAAGCGCGAGCGCGTGCGAGCTGTCCTGGAACGAGGCACTGTCACCGCACCGGCTCACGAAGAGTCGAGGATTTTGGAGAAACAGGCCCCTGCGAGCGGCACTATACATTGTCGTGCCGGAATCGGCGAGAAAGTTGTGATGTTGTCTTATTGCCGTCCCGCGTGTGAGTCATTCCACGCGAAGTGCGCAGGGTGCCCGGCTGCATCACACTGTGATGAGCGGGGTTACACCCGAGGGCGGCTCGCCGCGGGCCAACTCATGAGAATCGTTGGCGCGCGCCTTGGGTACGCGACTTGCCTTGTGCAGGGGCTCGGCCCGGCGCATTCATGGGGATGCGCGGCACGGGACTGCGGAAGGTCAGAGGAGGGAAGGGATGAACGCAGTGGAGCAGGGTGGCGTGGAGGCGATGCGGGAAGAGGGCGACGGGGTGACGCGGGCCCTGGTGGAGAATCACCGGCAGTTCCTCGCCTTCGTGGAGCGACGCGTGGGCAACCGCGCGACGGCGGAGGAGATCCTCCAGTCCGCCTTCGTGAAGTCGCTGGAGAAGAGCGGCACGCTGTCCGACGCGGAAGGCGCGGTGACGTGGTTCTACCGGCTGCTGCGCAACGCGATGGTGGACCACTACCGTCGCCAGCAGGTGGAGGGGCGCGCGCTGGAGCGTGAGGCTCGCGAGGCGGAGGAGCCGTCCGAGGACCCGGAGCTGAAGCAGGCCGTCTGCGCGTGCGTGGGCAAGCTCCTGCCCACCCTCAAGCCCGAGTACGCGGAGATGGTGCGCCAGGTGGACCTGGAGGAGCGCGCCGTGCCCGACGTGGCTCGCGAGGCGGGCATCACGCCCAACAACGCGGGGGTTCGGCTGCATCGCGCCCGGCAGGCCCTGAAGAAGCAACTGGAGCGAAGCTGTGGCTCCTGTGCGTCCCACGGCTGCTTGAACTGCTCCTGCAAGTCACACGCTTGAGCGGGCGGCGGTCAGGACGCCTGGCGGTGAGAAAGCCCTTGCCGAAGCACGGGGCCCGCCATTAATTCTCGGGGAGGCGCTGAGGGGCGCCTTCCCGAAAAGACGACGTCACCCTCGCTTCACCCCGCTGGACCGACAGTTTCCGAACAGTTCCTTCCACGGCCCATGACACGGGTGGGGCCGCCGATGAGGGACCTCGCATGGAAACCGTCTCACCCTCCCCAGAACCGCTCTCCCTCGACGAGTGCAAGGTCCGCGCTTCGCTCCTGCTGAAGGGGCTGAACTCGGCCGACTCGGCGCGCGCCACGCAGGCGGCGGAGCGCTTCCGCTCACTGCCCGCCCTCTCCCGACTGTCCCTGGGCGAGGTGCTCGCGCGACGGGACTCCCTCCAGCGCAAGCACGCGCTCGCCGTCATCGCGCACGAGCAGGGGCACACCTCGTGGAGCGAGCTGAAGCACGCGTGCGACGCGCGAGCGGTGCCGCGCGTCGACTTCGAGCTGCTCCTCTCCCGCGTGGGCGGCCTCTTCCTCAACCGCTGGTTCACCTCGTACGACGAGGCCGTCGCCTCGCTGCGCCAGGATGGCGGCCACCTGTTCCCCTTCCGGGAGCAGTTCTTCATCTGCGAGTCCCCGCTCCTGAAGGTGCTGGGCGCGGAGCCGTCCGACGCGGACTGGGAGCGGATGGGGCCGAACTGGCTGGAGCCGCGGGATGCGCAGGCCCATGCCCGACTCGAGCAGCGCCTCTTGCGACTGTGCCGCGAGACCCCTCTTCACCCCACAAGGAAGCCCGCCATGTCCTCCGCCGAGTCCTCTTCACCCACTGGAAGTCGAGCGCGCCGCGCGGACCTGAAGCGCGAGTACAAGGAGAATCCCCCGGCCATGGGCGTGTACGCCGTGCGCAACCTCGCCAACGGCAAGGTGCTGGTGGGCGCGAGCCTCAACGTCCCGGGCATGCTCAACCGCATCCGCTTCGAGCTGACCAGCGGCATGCCTCGCGTCCCCGCGCTGCTGGCGGACTGGAACCGCTACGGCGAGAGCCAGTTCTCCTTCGACGTGCTGGATGTGCTGGAGCCGCCCGAGGAGCCGGGCGCGGACCTGAAGGAGGAACTTTTGGTGCTGGAGAAGCTGTGGCTGGAGCGCCTCAAGCCGTACGGTGACGCGGGCTACAACGAGCCCCCCAAGTAACCCGGCGAGCGTCGGCCGGCTCCTCCGTCGTGGCGCGGAGGGCCGGAGACTCCTCGGCGGGGGCGGGTGCGCACCCTTCCTGAAAATCACCTGTAAGAGTCGGCGGGCCTTTTCGTTGGCCGGGGTGAAAGGAGAGCCGCACCATGAACCGCCACACCCATTCGGGCTCCCACCCCACCCACTCTCACCAAGGGCATCCCCCCACCCCGAGTGAGGGAGCGCAGGCCCTCGACCCCGTCTGCGGGATGAAGGTGGACCCGCTCGCTCCCAAGGGCGGCAGCTTGGAGCACGGCGGGCGGACCTACTTCTTCTGCAGCCCCAAGTGCCGCGAGCGCTTCGGCGCGGACCCGGAGCGATACCTCGCGCCTCCCTCGGAGAAGAAGGAGGAGCCCGCCGCTCCCGCCGGGACGATGTACGTGTGCCCGATGGACCCGGAGGTGCGTCAGGACCATCCGGGCGCGTGTCCCAAGTGCGGCATGGCACTGGAGCCGGAGACGCTCGCCGTCCCCGAGACGCGCGTCGAATACGTGTGCCCCATGCACCCGGAGGTGGTGCAGGACCATCCGGGCGCGTGCCCCAAGTGCGGCATGGCGCTGGAGCCTCGCACGGTGCTTCCGGAGGACGTGCCGGACCCGGAGCTGAAGTCCATGTGGCTGCGCTTCCGCGTGGGCATGGCGCTCACGGTGCCGCTGCTGGTGCTGGCCATGTCGGACATGATTCCGGGGCAGCCGGTGCAGCACGCGGTGCCCGCGTCCGTGCTGGCCTGGGCGCAGCTGGTGCTCGCCACGCCCGTGGTGCTGTGGGGCGGCTGGCCCTTCTTCCAGCGCGGCTGGACGTCGCTGGTCAACCGGCACCTCAACATGTTCACGCTCATCGCCCTGGGGACGGGCGCGGCGTATGTCTTCAGCGTCTTCGCGACGCTCTTCCCGCATGTGTTGCCGGAGGCGTTGCGGACGGGGCATGGAGGCTCGGCGCCGCTGTACTTCGAGGCCGCCGCCGTCATTGTCACGCTGGTGGCGTTGGGGCAGGTGCTGGAGCTGCGGGCTCGGCACGCGACGTCGGGGGCGCTGCGGGCGCTGTTGAGCCTGGCGCCGCCGGTGGCTCGGCGGATTCGCGAGGACGGGCACGAGGAGGACATCCCGCTGGCGCATGTGCATCCAGGGGACAAGCTGCGCGTGCGGCCCGGCGAGAAGGTGCCGGTGGATGGCGAGGTGTTGGAGGGCGCGAGCGCCGTGGACGAGTCCATGGTGACGGGCGAGTCGCTGCCGGTGGAGAAGACTCGGGGCGAGAAGGTGACGGGCGGCACGGTGAACGGGACGGGCTCGCTGGTGATGCGGGCCGAGCGCGTGGGCAAGGACACGCTGCTGTCGCGCATCGTGCAGCGGGTGAGTGAAGCGCAGCGGACGCGTGCGCCGATTCAGCGGCTGGCCGACCAGGTGGCGAGTGTCTTCGTGCCGGTGGTCATCGTGGTGGCGGTGCTGACGGCGGTGGTGTGGGGCGTGTGGGGGCCGGAGCCCAAGGGCATCCATGCGCTGGTGAACGCGGTGGCGGTGCTCATCATCGCCTGCCCGTGTGCGCTGGGATTGGCCACGCCCATGTCCATCATGGTGGCGACGGGGCGAGGGGCGCAGGCGGGTGTGCTCATCCGGGATGCGGCGGCGCTGGAGCGGCTGGAGAAGGTGGACACGCTGGTGGTGGACAAGACGGGCACGCTCACCGAGGGCAAGCCGCGTCTGGTGGCGGTGGAGGCCGCGGAGGGCTTCGACGAGGCGACGCTGCTGCGGTTGACGGCGAGCCTGGAGCGCGGAAGCGAGCACCCGCTGGCGGAGGCGATCGTCTCCGGCGCACAGGCGCGGGGCGCGGTGCTGACGGCGGTGGAGGACTTCCGCTCGGAGACGGGCAAGGGCGTGGTGGGGCGGGTGGATGGCGTGGAGGTGGCGCTGGGCAACGCGGCGCTGATGACGTCGCGGGGCGTGGACGCGGGGGCGCTGACGGCTCGGGCCGAGTCGCTCCGGGGTGAAGGTCAGACGGTGGTGTTGGTGGCGGTGTCGGGGAAGGCGGCGGGCCTGTTGGGTGTCGCGGATCCGGTGAAGGACTCGACGCCGGAGGCGCTGGCGCTGTTGCGGGCGGAGGGCCTGCGGGTGGTGATGCTGACGGGTGACAGCCGCACCACGGCGGAGGCGGTGGCGCGCAAGCTGGGCATCACGGAGGTCATCGCGGGGGTGTTGCCGGACGCGAAGGGCGACGCGGTGAAGCGGTTGCAGAAGGAAGGCCGCGTGGTGGCGATGGCGGGGGACGGTGTCAATGACGCGCCAGCGCTGGCCCAGGCGGATGTGGGCATCGCGATGGGGACGGGCACGGACATCGCGATGGAGAGCGCGGGAGTGACGCTGGTGAAGGGCGACCTGCGCGGCATCGCTCGGGCGCGGAGGCTGAGTCAGGGGGCGCTGAGCAACATCCGGCAGAACCTGTTCTTCGCCTTCATCTACAACATGCTGGGCGTCCCACTGGCGGCCGGTGTGCTGTACCCGGTGTTCGGCCTGCTGCTGAGCCCCATCTTCGCCAGCGCCGCGATGAGCCTGTCGTCGGTGTCCGTCATCGTCAACGCGCTCCGGCTGAAGCGGCTGAAGCTGTAGTTCTTCGGGGCCGGGCGGCGAGCCCCCTGGGGAGGATGGAATCTCTGGGGGGCTTGGGCTGCCGGACTCGCGGTGAGGGGATTAGAGTGGGGGCATGAGCTCCCGCGAGGAGGCGCGCACCCCTGGTGCGGCCGCTGGCCATGTCTCCGTCGTCCACCTGCCGAATGCCTGGTTCATCCTGTGTACGTCGCGAGAATTGGGCGACAAACCGCTCTCCCGCACGCTCCAGGGCACGCCGCTCGTCCTCTTCCGCGGCGAGGGCGGCAAGCCCGGAGCCTTGATGGACCGCTGTCCTCATCGCAACGTTCCCCTGTCCCTGGGGCGCGTGATGCAAGGACAGCTTCAGTGCGGCTATCACGGCTGGCGCTTCGACACCGGCGGCCAGTGCCGCGCCATCCCCGGCTTCCTCGGCGAGCCCGAGGCCCGCTCCCGTTGCGTGACGTCCTACGCGACGCGCGAACAGGACGGCTTCATCTGGGTCTACTCCACTCCCGGCGTGGAGCCGGCGACCGAGCCCTACCGCTTCCCTCTCCTGGATGCTCGCGAGTACACCACCGTGCGGCGCATCCTGCGCGCGCCGGGCTCGCTGCACGCCACGCTCGAGAACACGCTCGATGTGCCGCACACCGCCTACCTCCACGGCGGCCTCTTCCGCACCGAGGAGAAGCGCAACGAGATTGAAGTCGTCGTGCGCCGGAGCGCGGACCGCGTGGAGGCCGAGTACATCGGCGAGCCTCGGCCCAGTGGTGTCGTGGGCCGACTGCTGGCTCCGGGCGGTGGCGTGGTGCAGCACTTCGACCGCTTCCTCATGCCGTCCATCGCGCAGGTCGAGTACCGCATCGGTGATGCCAGCCACATCATGGTGACCTCGGCGATGACGCCCGTGTCCGACTGGGACACCCTGGTCTACGCCGTGGTGACGTTCCGCCTCCCGCTGCCTCGGTGGCTGCTGCGCGCCGTGCTGCCCATCGCCATGCCCGTCGCCCTCCACATCTTCGGCCAGGACGCACGCATCCTGAAGACGCAGACGGAGGCCATCCGCCGCTTCGGGACGGAGACCTATGCCTCCACCGAGATTGATGTCCTCGGCCCCGGCATCCTCCGCCTGCTGCGTGCCGCCGAGCGCGAGAAGCCCGGCGCGGTCGGCGACGCCGTGCATGAGACCCGGCTGAAGATGCGGACCTGAGTACGACCGGACGAGGAGCCCGGCTCGAGTGCCTTGGGCGCGCTGCCGAGCGCGAGAAGCCCGGCGCGGTCGGCGGAGGATGTGGACTTGCGCCAGGTCGAGCGCGGTGTTGCTTCGAGCCCCTTCCGCCCGCCGCGAAGTCCGAAACCCGCGACGCCTCGGGCTGGATGCTCGCGTCGCTGACATCGGTGGCTGCGCGCTGTCTCCTCGGGTTGTCCAGGTGTCACCGAAGCTGGACGGCCCGGTCGCGGCGCATCAGCCGTGTCTGTCTCCTCCGGGCGAGGCGGGCTCCGCTCGGGGCACCGTGTTCACGTCGATGCCATCCCGACTCAGCTCCTCCGACGTCGCCGCCACGGACAACGTCCCGGGTGGGTTGTCATACCAGCCCGGGTCTCCATCCCCCGTGAGCCGCTCTCTCACCTTCAGCACCGTGAACATGCCCCCCATCGTGATGTAGTCGTACTTGCCCTTCGCGCCCACCATCGGGATGGAGTTCTTCGGCACCGGCATGCCCATCTCCGCCATGTCGCCCATGCCCGTCTGACCCATCGTCATGTAGCCCGGCAGCAGCGTCCGCACCTTCGCGTCCAGCCCTCCCGGATTCACGCCGATGACCACCGGCAGGTCATGCCCCATCTGGTTCATCAGGTGGTGCGTCATGTGGCAGTGCATCGCCCAGTCCCCAGGCGCATCCGCGACGAACTCGATGGACCGTGTACTTCCCACCGGCACCAGCACCGTCGTCTCCGGCCACTGCGCGGACGCGGGAATCGGGCCCGCATCCGTCTCCGTGATTCGGAAGTGATAGCCGTGCAGGTGGATGGGGTGATGGTCCATCGCGCTCAGGTTGCCCATCCGGATGCGCACCCGCTCCCCCTGCCGCACCACCAGCGGCTCCGTCCCCGGGAACGCCTTGGCGTTGAACGTCAGCAGGTTGAAGTCCGTCATCTCGTTCGGGTCCGGCCGCCGAGCCCCGGGCTCCACCTTCCACTCATGCATCAACAGCGCGAAGTCCCGGTCCACACGCGGACCCACCGGCCGACGCGGATGCATGATGAACAACCCCACCATGCCGAGCGCCATCTGCGTCATCTCGTCATGGTGCGAGTGATACATGCCCGTGCCGTGCTGGCGGATGGTGAACTCGTACCGGTACGTCTCCCCCGGCGCGATGGACTTCTGGTTGAGCCCCCCCACGCCATCCATCCCGTTGGGGAGAATCAACCCGTGCCAGTGCACCGTGGTCGGCGCCGGCAGCCGGTTGGTGACGTAGAAGCGCACCCGGTCTCCCTCCACCACCTCGATGGTGGGGCCGTGCACCTGGCCGTTGTAGCCCCAGCAGTTCGCCTGGATGCCCGGCGCGAACTCGTGCTCGACCTCCTCGGCCACCATGTGGAAGACCTTCACGCCGTCGACAATCTTCCACGGCAGCTTCGTCCCGTTCGGCACGATGACTGGCCGGTAGTCGCGGCCCGGCATCCCAGGCGACAGCCAGTCCTTGCGCACGGGCGCGGAGGCTCGGCGCACGGGCGTGCCTGGTGCGGCCTGCTGCGCCTGTGCCGCGTTCCCACGCAGGAGCAATGCTCCGCCCGCGAGCGTGGCCCCCGCGCTCGCCAACATGCTCCGCCGGGTCATCCCCGCCGGTGGCGTCTGCTCGGGCGACGTCGTCTCCCGCGTGTCGTCGGTCTCCCTCGGAGCGAGGGAGGAGTCAGGAGGAAGTCGGTTCATGGTGTCGCTCCGTGGCCGCCATGCGAGGGCGGGTGGCCATTCGCGGGAGGGGGGTGGTCGGAAGGGGCTGGCTCTCGCGAGGGCGCTGGTTCCTCCGGAGCGCCCTCCGCGCCGGGGAGCCGCCCGCCCACGAGTTGCTCCAGGTCCGCGCGCGCCATCCAGTAGTCGCGGATGGTCTCGATGTACGTGCGGTACGCGCCAATCTGCTCGCGCTTCGCCTCGAGCAGCACGTACAGGCCAATCTGCATCGCGTTGTATTGAAGCTGGGACTGCTCGACGACCTGCTCCCGCAGCGGGAGGATGCCGCGCTGGTAGCGCTCGGCGACACCTCGCAGCGTCATCACCCGAGCCCTCGCCGTGCGCACCTCCGAGCGGGCGTTGATGGACAGCTCCGCCAGCCGGCGCTCGCCTTGCCGATGCTGTGCCTCCAGCCTCGCGATGAGCGCCTGTCGCTGGTCGAAGATGGGCAGGTCCACGCTCAAGGAAGGCCCCAGGAGCTTGGGGCCGTCCGGGTCTCCATGAAGGCTGGCGCCCACGTCCACGCGGCCGATGTAGCGCGTGCTCCGCGCCAGCTCGAGCGCGTTCCACAGCGCGCTGACCTGCTTGCGAGCCGCGTCGATGTCCAGCCGCTGCTTCACGGCGCGCGACTCCAGCCTCTCCAGCGACACCTCCTCGGACGGAGGCGCGGGCAGCTTCTCCTCGATGCGCCAGCCCGTCCGCGCACCCCACAACCCCATGAGCTGGTTGAGGTGCTCCCGCTCCTCCACGAGCGCGAGCTCCTCCCTCGCGAGGTCGAGCCGCGTCTCCTCGGCGAACGCCTTCTCGGTGACGAGCGCCAGGTCGTTGATGTTGCCCTGCCCGTACTGGAGCGTCGCCAGCTCCGCCGCGGCGTCGGCGGCCACGAGCACCATGCCGCGCAGCTCCACGAGCTGCTGCCGTGCCTGCACCTCGCGGTACGCCTTGCGCACGTCCGCGGCGACGAAGAGCGCCTGGTGCGCGACGCGCAACGTCTCCGCGTCGAACTGCTCCCGGGCGACCTTCTTGCGCAGCGGCATCGTGAACAGCTCGAGGAAGCCCTGCACCAGCGAGAACTCCGTCTCCAGCTCTCCATCCTGGGTGAGCGGAACGCCCAGGCCGATGCCCAGCGACGGATTGGTCAACAGCCCCGCCTGCACCAGGTCCGCCTGGGAGACCCCCAGGTCCTCGTAGGTCGCCTGGAGCGCGGGGTTGTTGAGCAGGGCGACCTCCACCGCGCTGTCGGACGTGAGCGGCCCCTTCAGCAGCTCGTCGAGACCGCGCTCGACCTGCGCGTCCTCGGGAGTGCCTTGGTTCCAGCGCGTCTTGCGACCGATGCGCTCCTCGACGAGCGCCGCCACCTCCGTGTGCCCGCGCTCCTTCTGGACCGTGGCGCAGCCGCTGGCGAACAGCAGCGCGCCCGCGGTGATGACGAGCCTCACGGATGCCCTCCGTGCCCGCCGTGTCCCCCGTCCGTGCCCGCGTCCTTCGTCGGCGTCAGCTTCATGCCGCACTTGGGGCACGTCTCACCGGGCTTGTTGGACTGGACCTCGGGGTGCATCGGGCAGGCGTAGGCGGCCGTGCCCGCGTCCTGGCCGGAGGAAGTGTTGCCTTCCGGATGATGCGCGTGTGGCTGTGACGGCGCCGCGGGCGGCGGCGTGGACGGCGGGGCCGCGAGCGCGCTCGGGAGGGAGGCGGGCGGGGCCTCGGGCGCGTCGGGGCTCGAGGGGTCCACCGATGGGGCGAGGCGCCTGGGCTCGGAAGCACAGGCGGCGAGCGTGAAAACGCTCGCGAGTACACACAAGAAGGGACGCATGTTGGACCTCGGCGTGGCGCGATGAGGGCCGCCACGAATCGAAGTCCCGTTCAGCAAGCCCCAGGCCACATCGCTGAACGCACAACTCCCTGAACTGACGGCGGACCCACGTCAGGGGAGCTGTGTCGGGCCCCGCATCCCTGTAACTGGGGTCATCACACTGTGATGAGCGGAGTGATGCCCGGCTGTTCACCGACGCACGAGCCGGCCGGTGTTGTGTCCACCAGCAGGTGCTGTCCCTGTCCGCGCGTCACCCCGCCAAGATGCCCGGGCACAGGCCCCGGAAAGACGACGCGCGGGAGAGGACTCCTTGGAAAGTCCTCGACCCGCGCGAGTCCCGGCGGAGGCTTCAGCCGCCTGAGTTCAGGAGATGCCCTTGCGCAGCCGGGCCCAGTCGAAGTTGGGGGCCGGGTCGTTCTTGCGGCCCTTGGGCACCGCCACGTCGGCGTGGCCCACGATGTTCTTCATGGGCACGTCGTACTTCTGCTTCAGGTGGCTGGTGAGCTGCGTGAGGGCCTTGTACTGCGCTTCGGTGAAGGGCGTCTTGCCGCTGCCATCGTTGACGATTTCGATGCCGATGGAGCGGGCGTTCATGTCGGTGGGGACGCCGTGGAGCTGGCTCTTGCCGGCATGCCACGCGCGCTTCTCGTCACCGACGAGCTGATAGATCTTCCCGTCGCGGTCCACCATGTAGTGCGCCGACACGCCGCTCTTCGGGTTGCGCATCCACGACAGGTCCGCCTTGCCGTCGTTGGAGGCGGTGTGGTGCATCACGATGGAGTCGATGTCCGTCCCGTTGCGCGAGTCGGAGTTCGGCGAGGGCGCGCTGATGACGGCGGGCTTGCTGCCCGGCGTGGTGGGCGTCGTCGGCGTGGTGGGCTTCGTCAGCGCCTTCTTCAGCGCCGCCTGGCTCTGCTCACCGTAGTAGCCGGTGGTGGGCAGGTTTTTGTCACCCTGGAACTTTTTCAACGCAGCTTCAGTCTGCGAACCAAAGATGCCGGGGCCCGAGGCCACCTGGGCCTTCGTCATGTAGCCCAACTGAACGAAGGCATCTTGAAGTTGCTTCACCTTCGGGCCGCTGTCGCCCTTGCGCAGGCCCGCCGGAGGAGCGGAGACAGTGCTGCTGGTGGCCGTGGCCGTCGTGCGCGCCGTAGTGGCAGTGGAAAGACGGATGCTCATGTCGGGGCCCCGGTGGGTAGAGGATGTGAAGACACGAAATTGTCGAACCTTTGGGGTGAAAGTTGCCGAAGGCACGCTTTGAAGTGTTGTGCCTACCTCTCAAGACACCCCATTCCGTTCATCGGCCACATTTCTCGTGAGCCTGTCTTTGACGCCATGCACAAATGCGTAAAAAGTGGGCAACACCAGCAGCGTGAAGAGCGTGGAGGTGACGAGTCCACCGACCATGACCACCGCGAGGGGCCGCTCAATCTCCGTCCCGTGCAAAGGCAACACAAGCAGGGGCAGCAGGCCCAGGATGGCGGTGGCCGCGGTCATCAGCTTGGGGCGCACGCGGCCCAGGCTGGCTTCACGGATGGCCTGCTCAAAGGGTTTGCCACGCGCGAGCAGGTCCTTGGTCTGTGACACGAGCACCAGGCCGTTCTGCACCGCGATGCCAAACAACCCGATGAGGCCCACGAGGCTGGAGACGTTCCACGTCTCGCCTGCGATGAGCAGCGCGAGGATGCCTCCGACGAAGGCGTCCGGGAGCGTGGCGAGGATGACGAGCGCCTCCGCCACGGAGTCCAGCGCGAGGTAGAGCAGGATGAACACCGCGAGGATGGCGACGGCGATGGCCATGGCCAGCGACTGCGCGGCGCGCTGCTGGCTCTCCACGCGGCCGCCCACGTCGATGAAGTAGCCGGTGGGCAGCGTCAGCTCCGCCGCCAGTCGCTCCCGCACCTCGGCCGCGGTGCTGCCCAGGTCGCGTCCGGACACGCTGGCCTCCACCGCCAGCCGGCGACTGCCCGCCTCGCGCCGGATGCTGCCCGCACCGAAGGTCTCCTCGATGGTGGCCAATTGGCTGAGCGGGATGCGCGTGCCGTCGTGTCCATCCACCAGCAGGTTGCGCAGCGCCTGGAGGTCGCCTCGGCGGTGGTCGGCCAGGCGCAACACCAGGTCATGCCGCCGCTGCCCCTGCCACACCTGTGAGGACTCCTCGCCCACCAGCCCCACGCGCACCGCGCGGATGACGTCTCCCGGCGTCAGTCCCACACGCGCCACCGCGGCGCGATTCACGGTGATGCGAAGCTGCGGCAGGCCGCTGAGCTTCTCGACGCGCAGGTCCTCCACGCCGTCCACCTGCGCGAGGACGGCGCGTGCCTTCTCTCCCAGCGCGGCGAGCGTCTCCATCTCCGGGCCGAAGATGCGCACGGACAGGTCCGCGGGGCTGCCGCCCAGGCCCTCGTCGATGCGCATGCCCAACGGCGTGGTGAAGAGCACGTTGACGCCGGGCACCTTCGCCACCGCCACGCGCATCGCGTCCTCCAGCTCCTCCAGTCCTCGGCCGCGCTCCTTCTTGAGCACCACGAGCACGTCCGACACGGTGTGCGGCATCGGGTCCTCGGTGCGCTCCGCGCGACCGGTGCGGCGCACGACGTCCTCCACCTCGGGGAAGCCCAGCAGCACGTCCTCCACCAGGTGGTTGAGCCGGTCCACCTCCTCGAGCGAGGCCTCGGGAGGCAGCACCGTCTGGAGCAGGAACGCGCCTTCGTCCAGGCGGGGCATGAAGTCGCTGCCCACCGCGAAGGCGAGGCCCAGCGCGGGAATCGTGATGACCAGGGCCACCAGCCGCACCAGCCCCGCACGGTGCATGCAGCGCTCCAGCAGCGGGGCGTAGACCTCCTTGACCTTGCGGATGAGCCACACGTCCTCGGGTGCCCCGGGCCGAGGCGCCTCGAGCAGCAGCGCGGAGGCGACGGGCACCAGCGTGAGGGCCAGGGCCAGCGACGCGGCGAGGCAGGCCACCACCGCGGCGGCGAGCGGCTGGTACATGCGCCCCTCGATGCCCGTCATCGCGAACAGCGGGATGAAGACGGACACGACGATGAGCGTGGCGAAGGCGATGGGGCGTCCCACCTCCAGCGAGGCGGAGAGCGCCTCCTCGCGCACGGACTTGCGGCCGGAGCCCTCGCGCAGGTCGTGGATGATGTTCTCCGTGACGATGATGGCCGCGTCCACCAGCAGGCCCACTGCGATGGCCAGGCCGCCCAGCGTCATGGTGTTGATGCCGATGCCGCCGAGCTTCAGGAGAATCCCCGCGAGCGCCAGGGACAGAGGCAGGGTGAGCGTGACGATGAGCGCCGCGCGCCAGTCCCCGAGCAGCCCGAAGAGGACGAGCACCACCAGCAGCGCGCCCAGCAGGATGGCGCGGCTGACTCCGCCGAGCGAGGCATCCACCAGCTCCGACTGGTCATACACGACGCGCAGTTGCACGCCCTGCGGCATGGCCCCCGAGAGCTCCCGGATGGCCTCCCGCACACCCTTCGCCACGAGCTGCGTGTCCGAGCCGAACTGCTTGATGACCCGACAGCTCACGACTTCGCCCTTGAGCCGGTGCGCGATGCCTCGGCGCACCGCGGGGCCTTCGCGCACGTCGGCCACGTCCGCCAGCAGCACGGGGGTTCCCGCGCGCAAGGCGACCACCGTCGAGTTCAGGTCCTCCACCGTCTGCGCGCGCCCCACCGCGCGCACGGTCCACTCCATGGGGCCCTGCACCACGAAGCCGCCGGAGGCATTGAGGTTGGCGCCCTCCAGCGCGTGCTCCACTTCGTCCAGGGTGATGCCTCGCGCCACCATCTGGTCGGGGTCCAGCAGCACCTGGAACTGGCGCAGGTAGCCGCCCAGCCGCTCCACGCCCGCGACACCGGGCACCGCGAGCAGCCGGTTCTTCACCTCGAACTCGGCCAGGTCCCTGAGGGCCATCAGGTCCGCGGCGCCAGGCTCCGCCTCGAGGGTGAACTCGAACACCTCGTTGAGGCGTCCCGTGAGGCTGGAGACGAGCGGTGCATCGGTGCCGGGGGGCAGCTCGCCCTGGGCCTGGGACACGCGCTCGGCGACGTACTGGCGGCTGCGGAAGTAGTCCGCGTCGGGCTCGAACTCCACCGTCACCTGGGTGACGCCCAGCTGGGAGGTGGAGCGGATGCGGCGCACCTCGGGCAGGCCCGCGAGCGCCACCTCCATGGGAATGGCCACCGCCGTCTCCAGCTCCTCCGCGCCCATGGCGGCGTTCTGGACGATGACGTTGAAGATGGGCGCGGACAGGTCCGGGAAGACGTCGCGACGCAGCCCATGCAACGCCACCGCGCCGAAGGCCGACAGCGCCAGGGCCAGCACCACGGTGAGGCCGGGCCGCGCGAAGGACGTGCGCAGCACCTTCGCCACCATCGAGCTCTGGGGCTCAGTGGCCATGGTGGTCACCTCCGCCCGCGGACTTCTCCACCTCCGCCTTGAGGAGGAACGCCCCGTCCACCACCACCTGCTCGCCGACCTTCAGCCCGGAGAGAATCTCCACGTGGTCTCCGAGCGTGCGGCCCCGTCCCACTTCGCGCCGCTCGAAGGAGCCGCGCTCCTGGGTGGGCAGGAAGACGACCCAGCCGTTCTCCAACCGCTGGAGCGACGCGGCGGGGACGGTGGTGATGGTGCCGTCGGGGCTGCCCAGGGGAATGGACGCGGTGGCGGACATGCCGGGCTTGAGCAGGCCCTCGGCGTTGTCCAGCACCAGCCGCACGGGGATGGTGCGCGAGGACGCATCCACGCGCTGCCCCACGTGGCCCACCTTCGCGGTGAGCTCCTTGCCCGGGAAGGCCGCGAAGGTGACGCGGGCCTCGGTGTCCTTCTGGATGCGCACGGCGTCGCGCTCGAACGCGTGGACGATGAGCCACAGCGAGCCCAGGTCTCCGATGCGGAAGAGGGGATGCTCCGCGTCCGCCATCTGTCCCATCCTCGCGTCGCGCTCGATGACGGTGCCGTGGATGGGGGCGCGCAGGATGAAGCCCGGAGTGCCCGCGCCTCCTCGCAGCTCGTCCTCGCTCGCGCCCAGGGCCACCAGCTCCGCGCGGGCGGCGGCGACCTGCGCCTCGGCGCTGGCGGCCTCCGCGTCCGCGGCCTGCACGTCCTTCTGCGCCACGATGCGCTCGGCGGCGAGGGTGCGCTTGCGCTCCGCCGTCTGCCGCGAGGCGGCGGCCTGCGCCTGGGCGGCTTGGAGGGCCGCGCGCGCCTTGCCCAGCTCCGGACTGCGCAGCTCGGCGAGCTTCTCTCCCTGCTTCACCTGCTGACCGGTGGTGACGAAGACGGTGCCCACGCGGGCGGAGATGGGGGAGGCCACCTCCGCGTAGGCGTCCTCGCTGAAGGTCAGCTCCCCGAGCGCGGTGACGTTGTCGCCTCCCGGGCGCGCGGACGCGGGCGCGGTGGTGACGCGCAAGTCCCGCAGCATCTCCGGCGCGATGTGGACGTGGGACTCGTCGTGGTCCTCGTCATGGCCCTGGGCCTGGGCGTGTTCATCGTGCGCGTGTTCGTCCTCCTTGCCGGCTGACTCGCGCTTGCACGCGGCGAGGAGGAGGAGGGTGGACAGGAGGAGGGACGAGGGCTTCATGGCAGGACTCCTGTCTCGACGGCGAGCTGCACGCGGGCGAGCGCGGCCTGGAGGTGGCTGTCGAGCAGCGCGATGCGCGTCTCGAGGGTTTCACGGCGGACGAGGAGGAGCTCCGCGAGGTCCATCTCCCCGGCCTCGTAGGACTTGCGCGCCAGGGCTTCGTTCTCGTCGAGGAGGGGCAGGGCGTCGCGCTCGAGGACCTGGAGCGACTGCTGGCGCTTCGTGTCGCGGATGCGCGCGGCCTCCACCTGGATGTCGCGCGCCCTGCGAGCGGTCTCCAGCGCCGTGCGCAGTCGCCGCACCCGCGCATCCTGCGTCACGGTGTCCTCCTGTCCTCGCGAGAAGACAGGCAGCGGCACGCTGAGGGTGCCGAGCACCGCGGACTCATCCACCTCGCTCTCGTAGCGCACGCCCAGGCTGACGTCGGGCCAGCGCTGGCTCTTGCCCAGGCGCAGCTCCGCCTCCGCCTGCGCGAGCCCTGACTCCAGCGCGACGATGTCCGCGCGCTCGTGAGACGAAGGCGCGGGCACCGGGAGCGACGCGAGCTCGCGGAGGCTGCCGCGCACCGTGAGCGGCTCCTCGAGCGGGAGGCCCAGCAGCACGCGCAGCTCACCGAGCGAGATGCTCTCCTCGCCCTCCGCCACGGCCACCGCGGCGTGGGTCCTGGCGAGCGCCACCCGCGTCACGTTGGCGTCGACGACGGGGACATCTCCCGCCTCGAGGCGCTTCTTCGTGGACTCGGCCAGGTGCTTCGCGGCCTCTTGCGTCTCGTGCAGCAACCGCGACAGCTCGCGGGCGTGGAGTGCGCGGAGGAAGGCCGCGCCCACTTCGCCGAGCACGCGGCGCTCGGTGTCGCTCTTCTCGGCGCTCTGCCTCGCGAGGCCCGCGCGCGCGGACTCACGTCGCGCGCCTTGCTTGCCCCCCAACTCGAAGGGCTGACTGAGCCCCACGGAGAACTGGGTGCCACGCCTGCCGGCGTCCAGCTTGCGAGGCCCCACCTCGGCGCTGAGCGTGGGGTTCTCGCGCAAGAGGGGGCTGGCGCCAGCGACGGGGCCTTGGGCTTCGGCGACAAGGTCCTCCGCTTCCCGCAACGCGGGGGCTCGCGCTCGGGCCAGGGCCAGGGCGTCTTGGAAGGACAACTCGGAGGGAAGGGCGGCGCTGGCGCGTGGCCAGACGAGGGCCGCGGCGAGCACACAGGCCGCCGTCGCGGAGAGGTTGGGCACGGAGATGACCTCGCGAAAGGAAAGCGAGCGTCAGGCAGGAGGTGCCCGGCGGGCACACGTCACCTGGAGGCGTTCGCGCGATGAAGGGGACGGTTCCTCAGGCGCGTCCGTCTCTGGGCACGTGAAGGATGCCGTCCGGGTCCGCCGACGCGGGCGCGTCCTCGTCCTGGGCGATGAGCGGGGGCCTGTAGGCCTCCAGCCAGAAGAGAGGGTGCGCGGTGGGGGCCGCCACCGCGCGTACATGTCCACAACAGGTACAGTCAGCGCAGTCCGAGTCGCACTGGCCACGCTCGTTGTCATCTGGACAACCCAGCTCGCAGACCGCGTCCGCCCTGTCGAAGAGGGCCAGGCTCAGGCCACTCTCCATCGGGGCGAACAGCAGCAGGCAGAGGCACAGCCAGACGCGCGCCAGCACGGCCTCGGCTTCTAGCACGGCCCCGCACATCGCGCACGGGGTCGTGCTCTCCGCGTGAAGTGGAAGCCCCGACGCGAGAGGACCCGCGCCCGTGCTCGCGCGCTTCAGCTCAGGCGGCGCCGCCCGGAGTCGTGGGCTGCGAGTGCTGAATCAGCTCGGTGGAGAAGTAGCGCTCCATGCGGTCCGGGAACACCGTCACCACCTGCGCGCCCGGGCCCAGCCGACGCGCCGCTTCCACCGCGGCCACGTAGTTGAGGCCGGAGGAGGGGCCGACGGGGAAGCCTCGGCGGATGAGGGCGCGCGCGGTGCGCATGGCCTCGTCGTCCGACACGTCCAGCTCCACGCGGCCCGGCATGTCCGCCTCGCGGTAGAGCTTGGACATGCCGTCCACCACGCCGGGGACGCGAGGGCTGAAGCTGCAGCACTCGATGTCGCAGCCCAGGCCCGCGATGGGGCGCGCGATGAACGCCGTCACCGGGCAGCCCGCTTCCGCGAAGGCTTGATACAGGCCGACCACGGTGCCGCCCGTGCCCACGCCGCTCACCACGCCGTGCACCAGGCCGCCGGGAATCTGCGAGAGCACTTCCTGGCCCGTCCACACGCGGTGGGCCTCGGCATTGTCCGGGTTCTCGAACTGGCGCGGCGCGAAGGCCTTGCGCTCGCGGGCAATCTCCTCCGCCTTGAGGATGGCGCCGCGCACGCCGGCTTCCTTCGGCACCAGCACCACGTTGCCGCCGTACGCGCGGATGGTGAGCACGCGCTCGCCGGTGACACCCTCGGGCATCACGGCCGTGAAGCGCACGCCCATCTGCGCGCTGGCCAGCGCCAGCGCGATGCTCGTCGAGCCGCTGGACGCCTCCACCACCTCGCCACCCGGGCTCAGCTCGCCCAGTCGCCACGCCTTCTCCAGCATGTAGCGCGCGATGCGGTCCTTGGTGGAGCCGCTGGGGTTGAGGAACTCCAGCTTGCACCAGATGGTGGGGCCATCCGCCTCCAAGCGGACGGGAACGAGGGGGGTGGGGGCGATGGCTTGCAGGAAGCGGCCATCCGCGGGCAGCGGGCGACAGGGCGGACGCATGGGACTTCCCTATCGCGAAACGCCTCCGTCCGTCAGCGTCCTGAACGCCCTGTCCTTTCTCATTCCATGAGTTGTCTGCTTGTCCTGGAAGGAAGCAGTCCTGGAATGGAGATGGATGTGGCGAGCCCTGGGCCCTACGGCTACGAAGGGCGCCTGGCCCCGCACACCATGAGTCCTGCTCCTCCGCTCATCCTCAATGTCGACGCCGACGCGAGCACGCGCGCGCTGACGAGCCGCATCCTGGGGCTCGCGGGCTTCCAGGTGAGGGAGGCGGGCTCCGGCGCGGAGGCCCTGGCGCTGGCGGACGAGCGCACGGACCTGGTCATCCTCGAGGTCCGCCTCCCGGACATCCGAGGCCGGGAGGTGTGCCGCGAGCTGAAGGCCTCGCCTCGCACCCGAGGGGTGCTCGTCCTCCAGTTGTCCGCGCAGGCCGTGGCGCCGGGCGACCAGGCGCTCGATGTGCGGCACGGCGCGGACGGCTACCTGGCGACGCCGGTGGACCCGGAGGAGCTGGTCGCGCAGGTCCAGGCCCTGCTGCGGCTGCGGCGGGCCGAGCAGGAGGTGCACACGCTGTCCATGGAGGTGGCGCGGCAGCGCCAGTTGCTGGACATGGCGATGGCCTCCGCCGCGGACCCCATTGCCCTCTACGACGCCACCGGCCGGCTGCTCTTCGCGAACCAGGCGGCGCTCGTGTTCGCGGCGCGTGGGGCGCATGACGTCCTGGCGCCGGTCCTCTCGCTGGAGGAGCAGGAGGCGAAGGACCCGTCCCTGGCGCCCTTCTTCCGGTTGATGGAGGTGGCGCTGCGCACGGGCGAGGTGCAGCGCGGCGCCTTCACCGTGCCGACGGCTCCGGGCCCGCGTCACTTCGACTTCACGCTGTCGCCGACGTCGGGCGCGGACGGGCGCGTGGCCGCGCTGATGGCCACCGCGCGCGACGTCACCCAGGCGCGAGGCGAGGAGGAGTTCCGCGAGCAGTTCATCGGCATGCTGGGGCATGACCTGCGCAACCCGCTCAACGCGCTGTCCATGTCCGCGCAGCAGCTCAAGCGCAAGGGCAACCTGGACGAGCGCCAGACGGCGCTCACCGAGCGCATCCTCACCAGCGCGGACCGGATGAACCGGATGATCCGCCAGCTCCTCGACTTCGCTCGCGCGAGGCTGGGCGGCGGTGTCCCGGTGGTGCCGTCGGCGTGCGACGTGTTCGACATCGCGCACCGCACGGTGGACGAGATGCGCGCCAGTCACCCGGGGCGGAAGCTGGTGCTGGAGGTGCTCGGCCAGGGAGCGGGCGCGTGGGATGGGGACCGGCTGGAGCAGGCGTTCAGCAACCTGCTGGCGAACGCGCTCAAGTACAGCCCCGAGGACAGCCCCGTGCGGATGTGGGGCGAAGCGCGGGAGCGGGACGTGGTGCTGCGCGTCCACAACGGAGGCCCCCCGATTCCTCCCGAGGATGTGCCGCACGTCTTCGCCGCCTGGCGCCGAGGGACGCGCGCCGTGCAGCACGAGTCGAGCGCTCCTTCGGGCCTGGGGTTGGGGCTCTACATCACGCGGCAGATCCTGCTGGCCCACGGCGGCGAGGTGTCGGTGGAGTCCAGCCTGTCGGGCGGGACGACGTTCACGGTGCGACTGCCCCGAGGCTGAGCTCCACCGGGGCAGGCCGCCCGGGTGGGGAGTACCCGAGCAGCCCGTGTGGGCACGCCGTCCTCCCGCGAGACGTGCGCGTTGACGACGGCCTGTACCTGTGTTCAGGCTCGGTCCGGAGAGGTGCGCATGCCCCCGCAAATCAGCCTCGACTTCGCCGCCGAATGTGAGGCGCATCCAGCGCTGGCGAGCTTCCATCCCGTGGTCCGCAGGTGGTTCGCCGAGCGCCTGGGGGAACCCACGCGTCCGCAGGTCGAGGGGTGGCCGCTCATCCAGGCGGGGCACGACGTGCTCATCGCCGCGCCGACGGGCAGTGGCAAGACACTCACCGCGTTCCTCGCGGCGCTGGACTCGCTGTTCCGCCTGGCGCTGGAGGGCGGGCTGGAGGACCGCACGCAGGTGCTCTACGTGTCGCCGCTCAAGGCGCTGGGCAACGACGTGCAGAAGAACTTGCTCCAGCCGCTGGAGGAATTGCTCACCCGGGCGCGCGCGGAGGGCTACACCCCGAAGGACCTGCGCGTGCAGGTGCGCAGCGGGGACACGCCCGCGTCGGAGCGCTCGCAGATGGTGCGCCGGCCTCCGCACATCCTCATCACCACGCCGGAGTCGTTCTACCTCTACCTCACCGCCGAGCGCGCGCGGGCGACGCTGCGCGGGGTGCGCACCGTCATCGTCGACGAAATCCACGCGCTCGCACGCGACAAGCGCGGCAGCCACTTCACGCTGTCGATGGAGCGGCTCAAGGCCCTGACGGAGGTGCGTCCGCAGCTCATCGGCCTGTCCGCCACGCAGAAGCCGCTGGACGCCATCGCGGGCTTCCTCACGGGCGCGTCGCACCTCGAGTGCCGCAAGGTGGAGGTGGGCCACCTGCGTCCGTGGGACATGACGCTGGAGATTCCAGACGCGGAGCTGTCCTCGCTCGCGAGCCACGAGATGTGGGGCCAGGTCTATGACCGGCTGGTGGCGCTGTCGGGCGCGCACCGCACCACGCTCATCTTCGTCAACACGCGGAAGATGGCGGAGCGCGTGGCGCATGACTTGGGTGAGCGCCTGGGCGAGGGGCTGGTCGCGGCGCACCACGGCAGCATGGCGCGCGAAATCCGGTTGGCCGCGGAGGAGAAGCTGAAGGACGGGCGGCTGCGCGTCATGGTGGCCACCGCGTCGCTGGAGCTGGGCATCGACGTGGGCAACGTGGACCTCGTCGTCCAGCTGGGCACCACGAAGGCCATCTCCGTGCTGCTCCAGCGCGTGGGCCGCGCGGGCCACCACAAGGCGGCCATCTCCAAGGGCATCCTCTTCGCGATGACGCGCGACGAATTGGTGGAGTGCGCCGCGCTCCTCAACGCCGTGCGAGAGGGGGACCTGGACCGGGTCATCATTCCGCAGAAGCCGCTGGACGTGCTGGCACAGCAGGTGGTGGCGGCGTGCGCCTGTGAAGAGTGGGACGAGCGCGCGCTGTTCAGCCTCTTCAAGCGGGCGCACCCGTATCGGGACCTGACGTGGGAGGAGTACCAGTCCGTGCTGGAGGTGCTGTCGGAAGGCGTCGCCGACCGGCGCGGACGTGCGGGCATCCACCTGCACCGGGACCGCGTGAATCAGCGGCTCAAGGGCCGGCGCGGCGTGCGCATCACCGCGCTGACCAACGGCGGCGCGATTCCCGACACCTTCACCTTCAGCGTCACCGCCGAGCCGGAGGGCAAGGTGGTGGGCACGCTGGATGAGGACTTCGCGGTGGAGTCATCGCCCGGAGACGTCTTCCTCCTGGGCAGCACCGCGTGGCGGATTCAGCGGGTGATGGGGAGCACCGTGGTCGTGGAGGACGCGCGAGGCGCGGCGCCCAACGTCCCCTTCTGGCGGGGCGAGGCCCCCGGCCGCACCGACGAGCTGTCGCTCCAGGTGGGCCGGCTGCGCGAGGACCTGCTCGCGCGCGACGACGCGGCCGGCTTCCTGGAGAAGGAGCTGCGCATGCCGCAGCCCGCGGTGGACGCGCTCCTGGGCTACCTGCGGCTGGGGCGGAAGATGCTGGACGCGATGCCCAGCCAGAACCTCGTGGTGGCCGAGCGCTTCTTCGATGAAGCGGGCGGCATGCAGCTCATCATCCACGCCCCCTTCGGCAGCCGCATCAACCGGGCCTGGGGCATGGCGCTGCGCAAGCGCTTCTGCCGCTCGTTCGACTTCGAGCTCCAGGCCGCGGCGACGGAGGACGGCATCCTCCTGTCGCTGGGCGAGCAGCACTCGTTCCCGCTGGCGGACATCTTCGACTTCCTGCACCCGGACAACGTGGAGGAGGTGCTGGTGCAGGCGGTGCTCCAGTCTCCGCTGTTCGGCACGCGCTTCCGCTGGGTGGCCACGCGGGCGCTGGCGCTGAACCGGATGATGAGCGGCAAGCGCGTGCCGCCCAACCTCCAGCGCGCGCGCAGCGAGGACCTGCTGGCCGCTGTCTTCCCGGCGCAGGTGGGCTGTCAGGACAACCACGGCGGCGGCGATGTCGAGCTGCCGGACCATCCGCTGGTGAAGCAGACGATGGACGACTGCCTCCACGAGTCCATGGACGTGGAGGGGCTGCGTGAGGTGCTGCGGCGCATGAAGGATGGCCGCATCCGGTTGGAGGCCCGCGACGTGCCGGAGCCGAGCGTCCTCTCGCACGCGATGATTCACAGCCAGCCGTACACCTTCCTCGACGATGCGCCCGCCGAGGAGCGCCGCGTGCGCAACGTGGCCCTGCGCCGCGCGATGCCGGCCGAGGACGCCGCGGCCTTCGGCGCGCTGGACGCCGCCGCCATCGCCACCGTCGTGGAGGACGCCTCGCCGCCCATGCGCGACGAGGACGAGCTGCACGACCTCCTCCTCCAGTGGGTGCTGGTGCGGGACACGGAGGTGCCTCGGGGCCTCGCGGAGCCGCTGTTCCAGCAGGGCCGGGTGGCGTGGCTGGAGCTGCCCGGTGGACGCTTCCTCGTCGCGGCGGAGCGGGGCAACGCGGTGCGGGTGCTCTTCCCGGACGCGGTGCTGGTGCCGCCGCTGCCAGTGCTGGCGCATGACCGGCCCGTGGACCGTGAGGCCGCGGTGCTCATGGTGGTGCGCGGGCGCATGGAGAACGTGGGCCCGACGACGGTGGCGGAGCTGGCTCGGCGGTGTGTGCTGAGCGAGGACGACGTCAACGCGGCGATGTACCAACTGGAGATGCAGGGCACGGTGCTGCGCGGACAGTTCCGTCCGCTGGAGGTGCCGCTCGCGCCGGGAGAAGCTCCCGCGCTGGAGTGGTGCGACCGGCGTCTGCTCCAGCGCATCCACCGGATGACGGTGGGGCGGCTGCGGCGCGAAATCGAGCCGCTGAGCGGGCGCGACTTCATGCGCTTCCTCTTCCGCTGGCACCACATGGAGGACGTGGAGGCGCTGCGGGGCTCCACGGGGTTCCTCAAGGCGGTGCGGTTGCTCCAGGGCTATGAGGCACCGGCCTCCGCGTGGGAGCGCTTCTTGTTGCCCGCGCGCATGCGGGGTTACACGCCGGACCTGCTGGAGCGGGCCTGCTACGGAGGCGAGGTGGCCTGGGGCCGCCTCACGATGAAGGAGCCGAAGCCCGTGGCGGGACCTCGCCGGGGTGCGCCGGTGACGCCTCCGGAGCCGGAGACTCCCGCGCCCACGCGCTCACGGGCCTCGCCCACTCGCAATGCGCCGCTGACCTTCGCGCTGCGAGAGGACCTGGAGTGGATGCTCGTGGCGGCGCGGCCCCATGCGGTGCTCGCGGATGGCGATGTATGGACGCCGCCGGACCTCAGCGTCGCCGCGAAGGACGTGGTGTCGGTGCTGGAGCGGCGCGGCGCGTGCTTCTTCCAGGACCTGGTGTCGCGCGCGCGGCGCCTGCCGTCGGAAATCGAGGACGCGCTGTGGGAGCTCGTCGCCCGGGGACTGGTGACAGCGGACGCGGTGCAGAACCTGCGCATCCTCCAGAGCCCCGCGCACCGCAAGCGGCAGAAGCTGTTGCAGCGCGGAGGCCCGGGACGCTGGAGCCTGCTCGCGCCCGCGGAGCCGAAGACGCCGGACGAGGTGATGGATGGCCTGGCGCGCCTGTTCCTCCAGCGCTACGGCATCGTCTGGCGCGACCTGGTGATGCGCGAGGCGCTGGCGCCCACGTGGCGTGAGCTGCTGTTCGTCTATCGGCGGATGGAGGCGCGAGGCGAGGTGCGGGGCGGGCGCTTCGTCGCGGGCTTCGTCGGAGAGCAGTTCGCGCTGCCGGAGGCGGTGGACATGGCGCGCGCGGTGCGGCGGCAGCCTCCGTCCGGCGTGCGGATTCAAATCTCCGGGGTGGACCCGCTCAACCTCACGGGCGTGGTGACTCCGGGGCCGCGCGTGCCCGCCATGCCGAACAACGTCGTCACCTACGTCGACGGTGTCCCCGGGGGCGTGGATGCCCAGGCGGATGACGACGAGGAGGACGCGGGCGAGGATTCAGAGGGCGGCGTGGCCCAGCCGAGCTGAAGGCGGGCGGGGCTCGCGTGACACGCGTCAGGCGGAGGCCTTCGGTTGCGGGGCCGCGCGCTCGAGCAGCACGGCCCGGCTGTCCACGTTGAGCACCTGGACTCCGCTCGCGAGCGTGGCGAGCGGGGAGTCCCAGTGGGCGTGGCCGCAGACGACCAGCAGTCCCGTGCACTTCTGGACACATTCGCGGATGAGGGGACTGCCGCGCAGGTCGGTGCCCTCGACGTTGGGACCCTGGTGCAGCACCAGCAGCTCGGGGCGCTCGCGCAGGGTGTCGCGGAGCAGCCGCAGATGAGTGGCCTCCTCTCGCCGCCCGGGCTTGTCGGAGTTGCCGATGATGGAGCCCACGCCCGCGAAGCGCAGTCCCTCCAGCTCCACCACTTCGCCATCGAGCAGGTGGATGCCCGGCCGCTGCTGGAAGCGGGTCTGCTCGCGCGGCCCGCCGAACGAGTCGTGATTGCCCGCCACGCCCACCACCCAGCGGAAGTACCGGGCGAAGGCCTGCCAGACGGACCGCACATCGCCGGAGGCCCCGCGCACATTCGCGCCAGGGGCCGAGTACAGGTCCCCCGCGAGCACCACGCCCACGCTCCCCGGGGGCGGCAGCTCTCCCAGCTCGCCGAGCAGCGCGACCTCGTCGGCCAGCATCTCTCCGAGCAGGGTCATCTCTCCATCGAAGACCCGATGGGGCGCGACGCCCTGGAGGTCGGAGAGCACGAGCAGCGCGGAGACGTCGTCGGGGAGCACGTCCACCGTGCCGCGCAGCAGCGGGAACCACGCGGTGCGGGTTCCACCGCGCGGCGCGGCCTCGAGGTAGGGCCAGCGTTGGCTGGGTGAGTCATCCAAAGTCAGGATTCGCATGAGCGCCCAGGTCGGGCGCCTCTCCGCGTTCCTGACACCAGCAGTCCGCTCAGAGAATGCTGGGCGCGCTCCCACGCAGCATGAAGAACACCACCACGCCCGTCACCGACACGTACACCCAGATGGGCGCCAGCCACCGCGTCACCTTGCGGTGCCGGGTGAACTCCTTGCGCCACGCGAAGTAGAACGCCACCAGCGCCAGCGGCACCACGCCCATGGACAGCAGCACGTGGCTGGCCAGGATGCACAGGTACAGCCCGCGCCAGTCACCCGCGTAGCGCGTGTCGCCGTGCACGTAGTGGTAGGCGAGGTAGCAGACCAGGAAGAGCGCCGACGCCGCGAAGGCCGCCACCATCAAGTACTGGTGCACACGCCGCGCGCCCTTCTTGATGGCCACCCAGCCCGCGATGAGCAGCGCCGCCGCCGTCGCGTTGAGGCTCGCGTTGACGGACGGAAGGAAGCGCAGATCCACGCCCTCCACCCCCGCGCGCTGCCCCAGGAGGATCCACGCAATGAATGCGAGTGCGGCTACGGAGATAACGCCAGTGAAAACGTAGAAAGCCCGGTCAGTGACGCGGGGTTCGAGCGAAGCGGACGGGGCGTTCGACATGGGGGCCTATCTCTCGCGTCGCGCCCCTCGATGCAACCAACGCCGTCTCATCTTCCAATGAAACCGACATGTCGGATGAACGAAAAAATTAGCCTGACTGGATTCTCACCCTGTAATTCTTGCATACTCCGTTCCAGTCGCCCCCGACATCCCCTCCACGGAGGTCCCCCGTGCTCGCCGAGCGTTGCCTCGCCATCATGGCTGGCGTCGCCTTGTTACTGGCCCAACCCGTCTCTGCCCAAGAGGCGGCGGTTTGTGCGCCTGTCGCGAAGGTCCGCCCCGAACGACATTTGAGGCAGTTGACGCTTGACCTGCTGGGTCGACCTCCCACCTGGGAGGAGTACAAGGCGGTCCAGGCGAAGGGGGCGGTGTCGCAAGAAGACATCCGCGCGATGCTGGGCACCGAGGCCTTCTACACGCGCGTGCGCAACTTCCACCGCGCGCTCTTGCGCTCGAACATCAGCGCCAGCGTCTTCAACAACGGCAACTCGCGGCTGGGAGGCAACGGCACCACCGCCCCGTTCGGCTTCGCGAACAACCCCACCGTGTCGCTGCGTGGAACCAACAACCAGACGTGCAACGCTGAAATCGAGCAGAGCGCGTGCCAGGCGACGACGCAGGACCCGCACATCTTCGACGAGTTCCCGGTGCCGGGGCGCAAGTGCCATGACGACATGGGCGTGCCCATGCCGGTCAGCTTCGACTACGACACCAACTTCTACACGTGCACGGAGTTGGGCGCCGCGACGGGGAACGTGGCGACGGACTGCTCCGAGCTGAAGGTAGCCCCCACGGACGCGAACAAGTGGCCCCGCTACCGCTACTTCTGTGACAAGCGCCAGGTGAGCGGTGTCACCAAGTCCTATCTGTGCCTGCCGGACAAGACCAAGAGCACCACAGCCGCGCTGTCGAAGGAGGTCGAGGACGCCAACAAGTACGTGGTGTCCTTCGACCACCCGGACCCCGCATCGAAGCCCGCACTCACGACGCTGAAGCGCTGCACGCTGGACCTGAACCTGAACAACAACATCCGGGGCTCCTACGTCTCCTCCTCGCGGGGCTGCATCCAGCGCGAGGGCTACGTGACGAAGCCCGCGGGTTATTGGGCGCCTCCGGGCGCGCCGACGACCGTGAAGGTGTGCGCCATCGAGGCCCAGGAGCGGGACTTCAACCCCTGGACGCGCGACTCGTGTGAGACGGCCCGCTTCGTCAATGACCGCAGCTGCGGGTGCGGCGTGGGCATGCGCCGCTGCGAGGTCCCCAACATCGGCACGGTGGCGACGGACCCGCTGTACGTGCGCAACGTGCATGACCTGCGCGTGGCCGCCATCAACGAGGAGCCGCTGCGCATCGCCGAGTCGGTCGTCCGCCTGGACGAGCCCTACTACAACATCCTCACCACGCGCCGCTCCTACGTGAACGGCACGCTGGCGGAGTACTTCCGGCAGCGCCAGGGCGTGGGCGTCTTCAGCATCACCGCCCCCGCGCCGGTGGAGGCCATCCCCGCGGTTCCGTACAACGACAACACCACGTGGAAGGAATACATCCGCGACGAGGCGCACTCCGGGGTCCTCACGACGCCGTCGTTCCTCTACCGCTTCCCCACGCACCGCGCCCGCGTCGCCGAGTTCTACGAGGCCTTCCTCTGCAAGACCTTCGTGCCCGGCCCGGAGGCGTCCCTGCCCGCGCCCGAGGATGCGTGCAACCGCGAGAACAACCTGGCCAGGCGCTGCGGCTGCAACTACTGCCACGCCACCATCGAGCCCACGGGCGCGCACTGGGGCCGCTACGCCGAGCGCGCCGCGCAGTTCCTGCCGCCCACGCAGTTCCCCCGGTTCGACCCGAAGTGCCGCGACTGCGCCATCAACGGCGACACCAACTGCGGCGGCGAGTGTAGCCAGTACATCATGCAGGCGTACGACGGCGACGGCGCCAGCAGCCTGGGCCTGCTCAAGACGTACCTGTACCGCACGTCCGACGAGGAGCAGAACATCGAGGCGGGCCCGCGGCTCCTGGTGGAGCGCATGTACCAGTCGGGTGAGCTGGAGCGCTGCACGGTGAAGCGCGTCTGGAACGAGTTCCTCGGCCGGCCGATGACGGCGGAGGAGCAGCGCATGTACCTGGCCCCGCTCGCCAGCGACTTCGCCAAGAGCGGCCATCGCTTCAAGACGCTCGTGGAGCGCGTGGTGTCCACCGACGCCTACCGGAGGATTGACTGATGCGCCGCCTGCTCTTGACCGCCGCGCTCGTCGTCCTGAGCGCCGGCTGCAGCAAGTCCGAGGAAGCGAAGTCCGGCCCCACGCAGGACGGGACGCTCGAGCCGGTGGCCAACCCCCACCAGCCCGGGGACTTCGAGCCGCTGCCGGACCCGGAAGCCCAGGGTGGCAGCGTGGGCCGCGCGCCGCGCCGGCTCACCGTCGCGCAGCTCGACGCCGCCATTCAGGAAGCCGTGGGCCGCCGCTGGGGCGGAAGTGACGGCATCGATGCTCGCGCCACGTCGCTGGGCCGCGCTGACTTCGCGCTGGTGGCCAGCGAGAACACCGAGCCGAACCTGGTGTTCGCCAAGTTCCTGGAGGACGGCGCGCGTGTCGTGTGTATCGGCCAGGCCGCGGACGAGGTGAAGCTGACGGACGCGTCCAAGCGGACGCTGTCCCGCACGCTCCCTGGCACATGGGATGACCTGCGCAAGCTGTCGAGTGCGCAGGTCAATGAGTTCCTGGTCTACAACTCGTTGCGCTTCTGGGGTGCTCCTCTGGAGGGCGAGGAACTGACGAAGTGGGCCCGTTTCTTCACCCAGGCGGCTGCCCGGGCGGAGACGGCCAAGCGGCGGTCGGATGTGTTGGCGGTGATGTGCATCGCCATGCTGACCGATTCGCGGTTCATCACCTACTGAAGCGCGGAGTGACTCCGATGAAGAAGAATCGCCTCGACGAGAATCACCGTCCAGAGCGCCGCACCTTCCTCAAGGCCGCGGCGGGATTCATGGGCTCCACGCTGTTCGGTGGCGTGCCCTTCCGTGCCTTCGCGCAGGCGGCCACGCTGGCGCCGGCCGACCGTTGCTTCGTCTTCGTGTACTTCAACGGCGGCTGGGACCAGCTGCTCGCCTTCGACCCGAAGGACCCGGATGAGTTCACCCCGGACCGCGCGGCCGAGACGCGCATCCTCCCGGGCTACAACCTCATCAACGACCCGGCGCGCTTCTCCACGATTCCCCTGCGCCCGGAGCTGCCGGGCGTGGGTCGCTCCAACATCGACTTCGGTCCCGCGGTGGGTCGCCTGGCGAACCACTTCGACCTGATGACGGTGGTGCGCGGCATCAACATGAACACGCTGGGCCACGAGGTGGGCTACCGCTACTTCCTCACCGGGAAGATGCCCATCGGCAGCGCGGCGCGTGGCTCCTCCACGGCGACGGAAATCGTGGGGCAGATGAAGCCCCGCGTGCCCATCTCCAACATCGCCTTCAACGTGGAGTCGTACAACGACCGCTACCCCGGCTACGCCAACGCCCTGCGCGTCAGCCGCAAGGATGACCTGCTGCTCACGCTCAAGCCCAGCTCGCAGCTGCTGGACAGCGACATCGAGAAGCAGCTCACCGACTTCCGCGGTCAGCCCATCACCTGCGAGCAGGCCGCCTACGGCGCGCGCGGCGTGGGCACCACGTACCAGAACAGCCGCGACCAGATGCACCAGGTGATGGCGCAGCAGATGGAGTCGTCGTTCCGCTTCGAGGCGAACAACGAGGAGATGGAGGAGGTCCGCCGCCGCTACGGGCTGGACCAGGGCGGGCGCTACGACACCGAGGCGGGCCGCGCCGCGATGGTGGCCACCGCGCTCAAGAAGGGCATCGCCCAGTGTGTCACCATCAACCTCACGGGCGGCCTGGACACGCACTTCGGCTCGCAGCTCGTCCATGCCTCCAACCAGCGCCGAGGCTTCGACGCGCTCGCCAGCCTGGTGGACGACCTGCGCAAGTCCGACCACCCGAGCGGCGGGAAGTTCATGGACCACACCACCATCATGGTGTTCTCCGAGTTCTCCCGCACGCCGCTCATCAACAGCGCCGGCGGCCGCGACCACCACCTGTGCAACTCCTGCATGATCATGGGCGCGGGCGTGAAGCACAACTACGTCTTCGGCCGCAGCGGTGACATCGGCATGTCGCCGGGCACGTTCGACCTGCGCAACGGCGCGTCGGACCCCAACGGCGAGAACATCTTCCCCGAGCACGTCATCGCCACGGTGTTGGCGTCGGCGGGCCTGGACTACAGCATCACCCGCGTGGAGCCCCTCCGTCCCATCCTCGCCTGAATCGCATGAGCACCCATCCCCGAGCCCCCCGTAGGACCGACGGGGGGCGGCGTGCCTCCCTCGTCTTCCTCCTCCCCCTCTGCGCCGCCGTCGTCCTCTCCGCGTGCGGCGATGACTCGCTTCCGCTGGACCGGCCTCGGCCCACCTCCTTCCGGCCCACCGAGGTCCGGGCGAAGACGACGTTGGCGTCCGCGCCGGGCTTCGCGGACCAGTCCGGTGGCGGCATCTTCGCCAACACGGCGGGCGGCGTGGTGCGTCTGCGATTGGACGGCTCGCTCGCCGCGCTGGCGCCACACCCTGGCAACAGCGCCGCGCTGGGCCGGGTGAACGCCGTCTTCCGGATGGGGCCTCACAGCGCGCTGGTGGAGGCGGAGAACGGCCTCTTCCTCGCGGAGTCGGGGTGGCTCATCTCCCCGCCGTGGCGCGACGCGCTGGGCCTGGGCATCACCGCCACCACGCAGTCCGCGGATGGCGCGGTGTGGCTGGCGCATCCCACGGGGCTCTTCCAGCTGCGCGGTGGCGCGCTCTCCGCGCTGAAGGTGAAGGGCGAGGCGCTCACCGGCATCACCGCGCTGGCCGCGGCGCCCACGGAGGATGGGTCCGCCGGGGTGTGGTTCCTGCGCGACGGGAAGCTGAACGTCGCGGTGGCCACCAGCCTGATGAACTTCGAGGTGCACGAGGAGCGGCCGCCCCTGGAGAAGGGCGAGGTGGTGGAGTCCCTGGCGGGTCTGGGCGCGGGCGTGGGCACGGCGGGGGAGCTGTGGCTGCTCACCAACCAGGGCTTGCTGCGCAGGCCGCGCGAGGGCTGGCGGCGGGTGTCCTTGCCGCAGCGGCCCGTGCAGCTGCTCGCGTCGGGGCGCTTCCTGTGGGTGAAGTCGAGCGACGCGCTGCTGCTGTTCGACGCGGACTCCGACGAGTGGGGGCTCGCGCAGGGCCTGGACACGCGGGAGTTCCGCTTCCTGTCCGCGGACGAGAGCGGCTGTGCGTGGGTGCAGGTGGGGGGCGAGACGGTGGCGGTGAGCCGCGCTCCGGCGCCGCGCGTGTCGGGACTCCACCAGGGCATGCAGGTGGTGGAGGACGGGTTGGTCGTGCGCGCGGTGATGCCGCCCGGCGTGGACCCGGAGGAGGTGGTGTTCCAGGTGGGCGGCGCGGAGTTCCCCGCCAGCGGCGAGGGCCCCGTGTACAGCCTGGGAGGCCAGGAGGCGGACGGCACGCCGAAGCCGTACTCCTTCGTGGGCCTGCCCTCGGGACGCCAGTCGTTGAGCGTGGTGGCGCGCTTCCTGGATGGCACGGAGGCCCGGCGCCGGGTGCCCTTCGACTACCAGCCGGTGAGCACCGTGGCGCTGAGCTGGGCGACGGACATCCGCCCCATCCACCTGGCGCGCTGTGAGAAGTGCCACGCCACCGGCCCGGGCCGCACGCTGAACACCTACGAGCTGTGGCGGGAGAACGCGACGCTCATCACCGCCGCGGTGAGAGACCAGCGCATGCCCGCCGACGGACCCTTGGACTCGCAGCTCACCTCCCTCATCCAGCGCTGGGCCGCGTCCGGCGCGAAGCCCTGACCGAGTCACGTCCATGAATCGAATCGTTCGCGCGGCCCCCCTCCTCGCGCTCCTCGCCGGCGCCTGCTCGGATGAGCTGGACCCGGCGCGTGAAGTCCCCCTGCCGCCTCCCGTGGACCAGTGCACGGGGCTGCCTCCGGTCGCCCTGCGCGCCGAGCCCGTCCGCGTGCGCGTGGGCAACCCCGTGGCGCTGGTGGCCTCCGGAGGCAGCGGCCAGTACCGCTACGTGCTCCAGGAGGGAGGCTCGTCCGGAGAGCTGCGCGCGGACCGCTTCGTCGCGGGACACACGCCGGGCAGGGACACGCTGGTGGTGGAGGATGCGCGCTGCCCCGGGGACGCGCGCGTCACGGTGGAGGTGCTGGCGCCCTTCGACATCGCTCCGGCTCGCGCGGACGTGCGGCCCCAGACGACCTTCCAGGTGGCGGCGCGGGGCCTGCTGGGACCGGCGACGTTCAGCCTGACGCAGAGTGGCTCCGGCGCCACGCTCTCTCCGGAGGGCCGCTACACGGCGGGCACCGGCGAGGGCCTGGACCTCATCACCGTGCGCGACTCGCAGACGGGGGACGAGGCGGTGCTCCAGTACAACGTGAGCCGGACGGCGCGGCTCGCCGGAGCGCCCGCGTACCTCGCGGTGCCGTCGGGCTCCTCCGTGCCGCTGGGCACGCGCGGTGGCAGCGACGCGGTGGTGTGGACGAAGGTGTCGGGGCCCGGGACGCTCGCGCCCGGACGCATCGGCTTCCAGCCCGGGGACACGGGCGTGGCCGTGCTGGAGGCGGCGGACCCGTTCACCGGGGACAAGGCGGCGGTGACGGTGGTGGTGATGGACGAGCTGACGCGGCCGACGCAGGCGCACGGCCGGCTCAGCGATGTGGCCTCGCTGGTGACGGCGGACTTCGACGGCGACGGCATCCAGGACCTCGCGGTGGGACAGCGCGAGAGCGACATGGGCGCGCCGGTGAGCGGCGGGGCCGTGTTCATCTACAAGGGCGGCAGCGGCGGACTGGATGCGAAGCCGCTGTGGGTGCTCGAGGGGACCACCGAGTCCGCGTTCTTCGGTGAGGTGCTGGCCGCGGGGGACCTGGACGGTGATGGCCGCGCGGAGCTGGTGGTGTCCTCGCCCGGCGCCGACGTCGCCATCAACAACGCCGGCGCGGTGTATCTGTATACGTTCAAGGGCGGCTCGCCCGCGCCGCTGCGCTCGCCGCTCGCCGGACTGCTGGCCAGCTCCGCGTTCGGCGCGGGCCTGTCCGTGGCGGACGTGAATGGGGACGGACGGATGGACCTGGTGGTGGGGACTCCCGCGGGGGACCTGGCGCCCACCAGCGCCATCCGCGCGCGCGGCACGGTGGACATCTACCTGTCGACGCCCAGCGCGCCCGTGCCGGACCTGCCCAGCATCCGCCTGGGAGGCTCGGACCTCTCGCGTGAGGGGGCCCCCATGGCGCGCTCGAGCACGGACCTGGGGCGCGCGCTGGTGGCGGCGGACTTCAACAAGGACGGGCGCCTGGATATCGCGGCGCTCAGCCGGGTGAGTCGCTACGCGGCGGACGGCAGCATCCCGGGGATGCAGGTGACCATCTCCGTCTTCTTCGCGCGCGCCGAGGGACAGCGCTTCCGCGCGACGCCGGATGTCTATGTGCTGCCCGCCAACCTGGCGGACGCGAACGAGGGGACGTGGCGTCTGTCCTCCGTCGCGGGTGACGGGACGCGGCCCCCGCTGTTGATGGCGGTGGCGGACCGCGCGGACTCGCCGGACCTGAGCACCAGTGGCGGCGTGAAGTCCGGTGGAGACGCGGGCGGGGTGCTGCTGTTCGACCTGAGCGGCTTCACGCCCACGGGGGACCCGGTGGCCACGCCTCCCCAGGTGAAGCGCGAGGAGGCCTTCGCGCGCATCTATGGCGATGCGTCCGGCATCGTCGCGGGGCGCAGCTTCGCGGTGCTGGACGTGGACGGCGCTCCGGGGCCGGAGCTGCTGCTGGGCGCGCCGTACGCCGCGCCGCCCGCTCCGGGCAACACGACGCTGCGCTTCGGCGGCAAGGTGCTGGTGTACCCGCTGGCGACGCTGACGAAGGGCGCCCTCATCAACAAGCCGCTGACGGCGCTCAACGGCGTGGCGAAGTCGGAGACGCTGGGCGCGGGGCTCGCGGCGTGGCGCTTCTCGGATGGGGAGTCGCTGGCGGTCGTCGCGGGCCGCGCCTCCACGGACCAGGGTGTCTTCACCGGCCGGGTGGAGCTGTTCCGCAGGGCGGGCGCGTCGCTGGCGGAGTGGACGCGCAGCACCTCCAACGTCCCGGCGATGCCCAGCACGGAGCTGGTGGGCAACCAGGTGGCCGTGGCGGTGGGGCCTCGCGGGAGCGTGGCGCTGCTGGGCGCGCAGGGGTGGTCCGGTCCAGGCGTCAACGCGGATGGCGACGCGATGGGCATTGGCCGCGCCTATGTGCGCGACGTGGCCCGAGGCGCGACGGCCCTGGTGGTGGAGGAGGGTGCCCCCACTCCGCACAAGGCGGGGCGCATGGTGGGCACGGACGTGGCCTTCACGGACTTCAACGGGGACGGCATCCCGGACACCGCCGTGGGCGCGCAGACCTTCTTCGCACCCGCCAGCAACAGCGCGGAGATTGCCGCGACCTACCACACGAACCGCGCGGAGTGCTTCACCACCGGGACGCAGACCGTGGGCGGCGTGTTGGTCTCGCTGGGACAGGCGGACGGCACGTACAAGCCCGCCTACCGGCTGTGGGCGCCCAACCAAATCACGGGCTGCGTGCCGGACACGGACGCGCGCTGCAAGCGCACGAACATGGGCCGCGGAGTCGTGGGCGGCTTCGACTTCAACGGCGACGGGAAGGAAGACCTGGGCGTGCTGCGCGACCGGGGCATGGAGGTCTTCCTGGGCCGCGCGCCGGATGACGCGTCGCTCTCGAAGCTCACCCTGGGGTGCAACCCCGTCTACTCGTGGCCCTCCATCGGCCTCAACACCTTCGCCCCCACGAACCTGGGAGACATCAACGCGGATGGCTGCGCCGACCTGGCGTGGCGGTACGCGGAAGGGGCCCGCTCCGGCGTGGCCATCCTCCTGGGCTACGACGCGGGAGGCGCCAAGTGCGGTGGACGCACGACGCCCACCGTGTGGCGCATCGCGGGAGACAGCGAGGCGCAGCTCAACAACATGGGCCTGGGCGTGGCCATCGCCCGCGCGGGCAAGCTCATGCGCAACCCCAACGGCACCGGGGACACGCGCGACTTCCTCGCCGTCAGCGCCAGCGCCGTCGTCTTCAACAGCGTCACGCAGCCCGTGGTGCTCCTCTTCGACCTGGCGCAGCTGCGCACGGTGATGGCCAACAAGCAGACCGACAGCCTGCCCCTCGTCGCGGGGGCCCTGGGCGACGGGCTCACCCCCGTGGTGGTGGTGCACCAGACGCGCGCGGTGTTCTTCGGCTCCTCGCTGGCGGGGAACCTGGACCTGTCGGGCGATGGCGTGGAGGACCTGGTCGTCGGCGCGTATGGCGCTTCGGTGGCCTCGGATGGCGGCGGCGCCGTGTTCATCTACGCGGGCACTCCCAACATGGGAGGCGCGCTGTCGCCCTTCCTCACCGTGGCGGGGGATGTCTCGGAGCGCAGCCAGGTGGGGATGGAAGTCGCGGTAACCCCTGGAAAGGGAGGAACACCTCCAACGCTGGTGATTGGCGCGCCGGCGAGCTACCGGACGGGGACGCGGAACGGGACGGCGTACGTGCTGCCGCTGCGCTTCTAGCGAAACTCGCGGGGGGCCATTGGGAACGGCGGATGTCGGGCCTATCCTGGGCCCGGCCTCACCGTGGGAGTTTCATGGCAAGGGATTGGGAGCAGGAGTGGAGCCACGGCGAGCAGCGCGCGTGGCTGGACGCACCGGATATCCTCTGCGCCCGTTTCCGAGGCGCCATCACCGAGGACACCTCGCGCTGGTCCTGTGGCCTCTACGAGACGCTCGCGGCGCGAGGGCGCTTCTACCTGGCGGCCGACATCGCCGAGTCGCAGCTCAGCCCGGAGTCGCGCCGCTACCTGGTGACCCACGCGAAGGCGGAGTGGTTCCTGGGCATCGTCTACATCGGCGCGGCGCTGGAGCAGAAGGCCACCACCAAGAGCTTGATGGTGGGCTCCATGCTGGGCGGCGGCCGGCCGCTGGACGTGCGCTACGCGGACTCGCTCGAGGAGGCTCGCGCGTGGATTGCCGGCCACCGCGCGAAGTCCTCCGAGCGCTGACCCGCGCTTCAGCTCGGAGCGCTCCGTGGGGGCTTGGGCGCGCCCTGCTGCGGCAGCTTGTTGGCCAGCGCCGCGCCTCCCAGGATGAGCGCGCCGCCCACGACGAGTGACAGCGTGAAGGGCTCGTCGAGGAACACGACGCCCAGCACCACCGCCACCAGCGTGTCGAGCAGCGCCATGGCGCCCAGCGCCGTGAGCGAGATGCGCGGCAGGAGCCAGTAGAGACACAGGTACGTGAAGGCCGTGCCGAACACCGCGAGGTAGAAGACGGCGCCCATCGCGCGAGGCGTCCACTGCGCGGCGGAGTGCGGCTCCAGCAGGAACGACAGGGCCACCAGCGGCACCGCGCTGCTGAGCGACTGGCCGAAGACGAGCGTCCGCGGCGGCACGTTCGTCATGAAGCGTTTGATGAGCACGTTGGCCACCGCGATGATGGCCACGGACAGGAGCGCCAGCCCCACGCCCAGCAGCACCTTGCCGGAGAGCGCCAGTCCCTGGAGGTTGGAGGACTGGAGGATCACCACGCCCCCGACGCCCATGCCCGCCGCCAGCAGCTTGCCCGGCGTCAGCGGCTGGTCCGGCAGCAGCACGCGGCCCACGAACAGGAGCCACACGGGGAAGGTGGAGAACAGCAGCGCCGCCCAGCTGGAGGGAATCCACTGCTGCGCGAAGAAGAGCAGCCCGAAGGGGAAGGCGAGCTGGAGCATGCCCAGCCCCGCGATGCGCTTCGCGGTGCGCGCGTCCAAATGTCCCTTCAGCTGGGTGAAGGGCAGCATCACCAGCGCGGTGAGCAGCAGGCGCGAGCCCAGGAAGCGCAGCGGAGGCAGGTCCTCGAGCCCCACCTTCACCACGGACCACGTGGAGCCCCACAAGAGGAAGCAGGTGCAGTAGGCGAGGGCAATCTTCAGGGGACTGGCGGTCTTCACGGGGGTGCCAGTCGCGGTGGCGGAATCCATGCGGGCGTCGCCATAACATCCGCCTCGAGGCCATGCACGGTGCGTTGCACGCGGGAGGCGGCCGGCCGGGCGTCAACCCGGCAGCCGCTGTGGGTTCTTCCGTGCGGGCGCGAACAGGTCCCCCACGGCGTCCAGGCGCGCGCGCAGCGTGCGGAGGTTGAAGCGCGAGGGGTCCAGGGTCGGACTCACCTCGCTCCAGCGCAGGGGCGCCGAGAAGGTCGCGGGCTCGCGCGCTCGGAGGGAGTAGGGCGCCACCACCGTCTTGCCCCGCGCGTTCTGTCCCGCGTCCAGGTAGAGCCGCCCGTGACGCGCGCGCACCTCGCGGACCGTGGTGGCGCGTGTCCCCAGCCGGCGCTCGAGTTCCTTCGCCAGGGCATTGGCGTGGGCCCGTACCCGCGCGTAGGTGTGGCCCGGGGCCAGCGGCACCAGGACATGCAGCCCGCGCTTGCCGGAGGTCTTGGGGAAGCCCTCCAGGCCCTGCTGCTCCAGAAGCTCCCGCAGCGCGAGCGCCGCCGCGACGACGTCCGGCCAGCCTCCGTCACCCGGGTCCAGGTCCATGACGAGGAAGTCCGGCCGCGAGAGCTGGGGGGCTCGGCTCAGCCACATGTGCAGCGTGAGCGCGGATTGGTTGGCGAGCCAGAGCAGGGGCTCCTCGCCCGTCACATTCACGTGCCGCAGCGTCTTGTGCACATGGCGCACGCTCAGGAACGGGAGCCAGGCGGGCATGCCCGACAGCGAGTGGCGGAAGAAGCCGGGGGCCTCGATTCCCCGGGGCCACTGCTGCACGGCGATGGGCCTGTCCTCGAGGACGGGGACGAGCAGCGGCGCCACGTCGCGGTAGTACGCGAAGACGTCCGCCTTCGTCAGTCCGCTCCCGGGGAAGAGGACGCGGTCTGCGTGCGTGAGCTTCGCGCGCCCTGGACGTGGGGCGGAGGACTCGGGCGACGCGGTGCGCGCGGCGGGGGCCCTGGGGGCGCGGCGCTCGCCGGTGGCGGGTGCGGGCTGGGGAGCGCGGCGTGGGGGCCGCTGGCGCCGGTCGGTGTGGAGTCGTGGGTCGGGGCGTTTCACGGGCCAACGGTTGGCATCCCGCGAGGCCATCGCAATGTCATGAGGTGAGCGTGAGGGCATGCCCGAGGGCGCGAGGTCTCGTCCGCTCGCCCGCCGGAAGGGCGACCGGTCCAGGGCCTCGCGGGGCGGGTTGGACTTCGAGGGGAGGCTTCTCACATTGCATGCGTCCCTGGTGCGGAGGAAGTCGACATGGCCGAGAAGTCCGAGGTGGCACGGCTGCGCAGCCTGGCGCAGCTCGACGCGGACGCGGTGGGGGCCTACGACACGGCGCTCTCCCGCATCCCGGAGCCGTTGGTCCGAGAGCGGTTGGGCGAGTTTCGCGCCGACCACCTGCGCCATGTGCGGGAGCTCAATGCCTTCATCCACCTCTTCGGCGGCGTGCCGCTGGAGCTGCGGCCGGACCTGAAGGGCGCGGCGATGAAGGGGCTGACCGCGATGTCCTGCATGATGGGCACCGAGGCGGCGCTGGTCGCGATGATGGGCAACGAGGAGTTCTCCAACCGGGCCTATGACCTGGCGCTGCGCTTCGACTGGAGCCCGGATGTCCAGGGACTCATCGAGCGCCACCGCGAGGACGAGCGGCGTCACATCCTGTGGATTCGTGAGGCGGTCCGGACCCGGCCCTGGGAGAAGGAGCGGGCCTCCGTGGGTGAGGAGGGCTCCGAAGTCCAGGCCTGAGCCGCGCGCAGATATATCCAGGGAGCCCTGTCGTTCTAGCCTCACGACATGGGTTGCCTGGAGGCGGCATGAAGCGGTGGGTCATACTCGCGGCGATGGCGGTTGTAGCAACGGGCTGTGCGACGTTGCGCAGCGACCTGGAGATTCCGGACCGGGAGGCCATCTACGACCGGCCCCTCGACGAGATGTGGCCGGAGGTCCGGGAGTTCTTCACGCGCAATGAGCTGCCGTTCCGCGAGGACCGGGGCAGCATGGTGCTGGAGACGGAGTGGCGGCAGGAGTTCGGCGGCTCGAAGATCGCCGGCTTCTTCCATCGCTACATGGTCGTGGGGCGGCGGGAGACGCCGACCGCGAGCAAGCTCCAGATCTTCCGCATCACCAAGAGCCTGAACAAGGCGATGTCCATCGCTGGCAAGGAGCTGGACTGGGGCACCTCGCGCACCCTGTTCGCGGGAGCGGGGAGCGCCGGTGGCGGCAGTGGAGCGCAGGAGACCAGCCCCGAGGACTGGGAGGAGGTCATCGCGGCGCCGCGTGGCGAGAACTCCTTCTTCGCGGAGTCGGGCCAGGGCCAGCGGGACCTGGTGATGGAGTGGCGGGTGTTCCGCGACGTGTCGCCTCGGCTGGCGAAGGAGGAGAGCGCGCCGAAGCCGGTGAGGGTGGCCAAGGCGCCGTCGGCGACGAGCGCGCCGTCCCAGATGGCGATGGAGTGTGGCCTGCCCATCCTGGGATTGGGCAAGCAGGCGAAGCCTGGCGCGGTGCTGCTGTTGGGCGAGCTGCACGGCACCGAGGAGGTTCCTCGCTTCGTGGCCCAGTCCGCGTGTCAGGCCGTGGTGGCGGGAATCCCGGTGACGGTGGGACTGGAGCTGCCGCTGGAGAACCAGACGCGCGTGGATGCCTTCCTGGAGAGCGCGGGGGCGGAGCAGGACTGGCTGAAGCTGATGGAGTCACCGTTCTGGCGCAGCCCGTATCCGGATGGCCGCGGCAGCGAGGCGATGGCGAACCTGATGGAGCAACTGCGGCTGCTGCGCTCGCGCGGGCTGGACGTGGAGGTCTTCGTGTTCGACCACCCGAAGGCGAACGGGCAGGAGCGCGAGAACGCGATGGCGGCGACGGTGGTGCACCAGGTGGAGTCGTCCCCCACGCGCTTCCACATGATTCTCTCCGGCAACATCCACTCTCGGACGAAGAAGGGGCTGCCCTGGGATGAGCAGCGCAAGCCGATGGGGTACCTGGTCAGCGAGAAGCTGGATGACGTGGTGGCGCTGGACATGGCGTATGACAGCGGCACGGCGTGGATCTGCTCGGTGGACGGCAAGGGCATTCGCGACAGGCTGGACTGCGGGGTGCGGGACACCAAGGGCCGCAACAACGGCGACCGGTACTTCATGCACCTCTGGGGTTCTGCGAACGCGGAGGGCTACCACGGGGTCTTCTACGTGGGGCCGGTGAAGGCCTCGGAGCCCGCGGTGCATCGAGGACTGGGGCGACCCGGCGCCAACGACAACTCCGTGCATCCCGCGAGCGACGAGGCGCGCAGGATGGCCTCGGTGCGTGACGATATGTCGGGAAGTTCCCTTCGTTCTGGCGTCCTGCGGTGAGTCTCCTGGAGGTGGCATGATGCGATGGTCTGTCCTCGCGGTTCTGGCGGGTGCATTCGTGGTGACCGGCTGCGCGACCTGGCGCAGCGACCTGGAGATTCCGGACCGGGAGGCCATCTACGAGCAGCCCCTCGAGATGGTGTGGCCGGAGGTCCGGGAGTTCTTCACGCGCAATGAGCTGCCGTTCCGCGAGGACCGGGGCAGCATGGTGCTGGAGACGGAGTGGCGGCAGGAGTTCGGCGGCTCGCGCATCGCGGGCTTCTTCCACCGGTACATGGTGGTGGGGCGCCGCGAGACGCCGACGTCGTGCAAGCTGCAGATCTTCCGCATCACCAAGAGCACTGGCAGGACGCTGTCCGCCCCCGGCAGCGAACTGGGCTGGGGCCAGACGGCGGGAAGGACCGAGGGCCTCTCTCCGGAGGACGATGGCAACTTCGGTGCCCCTCAGGGAGAGGTCGCCGTCGCCGCGGGGTCGGGCCAGACGCAGCGAGACATGGTGATGGAGTGGCGGGTGTTCCGCGACGTGGACTCTCGGATGGCGAAGGACGAGAGCGCGCCGAAGCCGGTGAAGGTGGCCCGTGCCGCGAAGGCGACGAGCGCGCCTTCTCAGATGGCGGTGGAGTGTGGCCTGCCCATCCTGGGCCTGGGCAAGCAAGCGAAGCCCGGCGCGGTGATGTTGCTGGGGGAGCTGCACGGCACGCGCGAGGTCCCGCGCTTCGTGGCCCAGTCCGCGTGTCAGGCCCTGGTGGCCGGTGTTCCGGTGACAGTGGGGCTGGAGCTGCCGCTGGAGAACCAGACGCGCGTGGATGCCTTCCTGGAGAGCCCGGGGACCGATGACGACTGGCTGAAGCTGATGGAGTCGCCGTTCTGGCGCAGCCCGTATCCGGATGGCCGTGGCAGCGAGGGCATGGCGAACCTGCTGGAGCAGCTGCGCCTGCTGCGCGCGCTGGGGCTGGATGTGGAGGTCTTCGTGTTCGACCACCCGAAGGCGAACGGGCAGGAGCGCGAGGACGCGATGGCGGCGACGGTGGTCCACCAGGTGGAGTCGTCGCCCACGCGCTTCCACCTGATTCTCTCCGGCAACGTCCACTCGCGGACGAAGAAGGGGCTGCCCTGGGACCCGGAGCGCAAGCCGATGGGCTACCTGGTCAAAGACAGGCTGGACGACGTGGTGGCGCTGGACATGGCGTACGACAGCGGCACGGCGTGGATCTGCTCGGTGGACAGCAAGGGCGTCCAGGACAAGCTGGACTGCGGGGTGCGGGACACCAAGGGGCGCAACAACGGCGAGCGGTACTTCGTGCACCTCTGGGAGTCGACGAACGGGGAGGGCTACCAGGGCGTCTTCTACGTCGGCCCGGTGAATGCGTCCTTGCCGGCGGTCCAGCGAGGGCTGGGGCGGCCTGGGTCGAACGACAACTCGGCGCACCCCGCTCGGGAGGGGGAGAAGTCGCTGGCGTCGACGCGGTGACAGCAGGGACGGGCGGGCTGTGTCGAGGCTGCTGCGAGACTCGGCCCGCTGACGTACGCTGCCGCGCGTGAGCGACACGACTGTCTACCAGCCGGACTTCCTGTACGAGGGAGGCCGGCTCCTCGAAGGGCGCCCCCTGGCCGTGGGCGCCGATGGCCGAATCCTCCCTGCGTCGTCCGTGCCCGCCGGAGCGAGCGTCGTGCGCCTGCCGGGCCGGGTGCTCCTGCCGGGCCTGGTCAATGGCCACTCGCATGCCTTCCAGCGGCTCATCCGCGGGCGCACGGAGTACGTGGCCTCCGGGCGCGAGGCGGATGACTTCTGGAGCTGGCGCGAGGCGATGTACCGCGCCGCCGAGTCGCTGGGGCCCGAGGACCTCTACGTCGCCTCCCGGCAGGTCTTCGTGGAGATGGCCCTGGCGGGCATCACCACGGTGGGCGAGTTCCACTACGTGCACCACCAGCAGGAGGGCACGCCGTACGCGGACCGCAACGCGCTGGCGCACGCGGTCATCCGGGCCGCTCGCGACGCGGGCCTGCGCATCTGCCTGTTGCGCGTGGGCTATGCGCGCGCGGGCTTCCAGGTGGCGCCGAATCCGCGTCAGCGCCGCTTCATCGACCCGGACGTGGACACGTTCCTCGCCTCCGCGGAGTCGCTGGCCCGCGAGGTGCGAGGCGACTCGGCGGTGAGCGTGGGCCTGGCGCCGCACAGCGTCCGCGCGGTGACGAAGGAGTGGCTGAAGGTCATCGCGGGCGTGCGTGGCTTCCCCGTGCACATGCACGTGGCGGAGCAGCCGAAGGAAATCGAGGCATGTCTGGCGGAGCATGGCCGGCGCCCGGTGGAGCTGTTGTCGGACCTGGGGCTCCTGCGTCCGGACTTCACCGCCGTGCACGGCGTCCACCTGACGGAGGAGGAGGTGTCCATGCTGGGCACCGGCCGCGCGACGGTGTGCGCGTGCCCGTCCACCGAGCGGAACCTGGGAGATGGCATCGTCCCGGCGGACGCGCTGGTGAGGGCGGGCGCGGGCATCAGCCTGGGCTCGGACAGCCAGGCGCATGTGGACCTGCTGGACGAGGCGCGTCAGCTGGAGGGGCACCTGCGGCTGTCACGCCTGCGGCGCGCGGTGCTGGACCCGGGCGGGGGCGAGGTGTCGGGGCTGGGGGCTCGGCTGCTCGGCATGGCGACCGTGGAGGGGGCTCGCAGCCTGGGGCTGTCCACGGGGGCGCTCGAGCCGGGGGCACCGGCGGACTTCTTCACGGTGGACGTGGGGCATCCGTCGCTCGTGGGGGCGAGCCCGTCGTCGCTCCTGGCCTCCATCGTCCTGGGCGCGGAGAAGTCGGCGGTGCGCGAGGTGGCGGTGGATGGACGGCTGGTGGTGCGAGACGGGCGCCATCCGCTCGCGGAGGAGAGCGGGCGCGCGTTCCAGACGCTCGCGCGTGCGCTGTACCCGTGAAAGGACAGGGGGCTGGCGCGGGGCGCCGCGCGGTGGCATGACGCGGCCACTGGAGGCTGTCCCATGAGCGACACGCTGCCCGCGCTGCGGGCCACCCTGACGGAGCTGGTGGCGATGGACACCACGTCCTCGCGACCCAATGCTCCGCTCATCGACTATGCGCAGGCGCGGCTGGAGGCCGCGGGCTTCAGCGCGGAGCGACAGCGGTACACCGATGACGCGGGGACGGAGAAGGTGAACCTGGTGGCCGTGAAGGGCGGCTCCGGGCGCGCGGCGCTCGCGTTGGTGGGGCACTCCGACTGCGTGCCCTTCGACGCGGAGTGGACGGACGCGCTGAAGCTGACGGAGCGGGACGGCAAGCTCTACGGGCGCGGCGCGTGTGACACGAAGGGCTTCATCGCCTGTGCGCTGCACGCCGCGGAGCGCGCCGAGCGGCTCCAGGCTCCGCTGATGGTGGTCCTCACCGCGGACGAGGAAGTGGGGCTGGTGGGCGCCAAGAAGCTGGTGGCCGCGGGGCTGGGCCGTGCGCGGCACGCCATCGTCGGCGAGCCCACGAAGCTCACGCCCGTGCGCGCGAACAAGGGCTACTGCCTGGCGGAGGTGGAGGTGCTGGGCAAGGAAGGGCACAGCGCGTATCCGGAGACGGGCGCGTCCGCCATCTTCCGCGCGGGGCGGTTCCTGCAGCGGTTGGAGCAGCTCGCGACGACGGTGCTGCGCGAGGAGCGGGACGAGGGCTTCCAGCCGCCGTTCACCACGGTGAACGTGGGCGTCATCCAGGGTGGCAAGGCGAAGAACATCCTGCCGGGCTCGTGCCGCTTCACCGTGGAGTGGCGGCCGATTCCGGGCCAGTCGACGCAGCGGGTGGCGGAGATTCTGGAGTCCATCCGGCAGGAGCTGGTGCGAGACGAGCCCGCCTACGAGGCGCACATCCGCGTGCTGCGGACGGACCGGGGCGTGAATACGCGCGCCGACGCGGAGGTGGTGCGCTTCCTGTCCGAGGCCAGTGGCAACGAGTCCACGACGGTGCCCTTCGGCACGGAGGCTCCGCAGATGACGGAGCTGGGCGCGGAGGCCGTGGTGTTCGGGCCCGGAGACATCCGCGTGGCGCACCAGACGGGCGAGTACGTGCCGGTCGAAGACCTGGTGCGCTGTGAGGCCATCCTGGCTCGTGCCGTCGCGCACTTCTGTAGCGGACGCTGAGCCGTGACCGAGGGTGGGGTCGCACCCTCCATGAGTGGGTGCGGCCGCGCCCCCTGCCCGTGTGTCCTGGCAGGGCGCCTGACGTCCATCGGCGTCGACCAAGACGTCAGCGCGTGGGAGGTCGTGCGTGAGCAGGGCCGTGCTGATTCATGAGGCAAGCTCGGACCCGCGCAACGTCCTCGCGCAGGTCATCACCCACCCTTCCGCGCCGTGGGAGTCCATCGCGGTGGCAGGCGAGCTGATGGCCCTCGATGCGCGATTCAATGTCTGGTTTCTCGAGGTGGGGAAGCCGCGCTTTGACGTGGAGGCGCTCGAGGCGGTGCTGAGCCTGGCGGACGAGGTGGACGACTCGATTGCGCGAGCCTGGCGCGACCGCCCTGACGCGGGTTGGAATGCCCTCCGGAGTGCGCTGGGGTGCTGTAGCGAGGACACGTGCCGGGCGCATTCCTCCTTTGTGAGGGAAGCGCCGTGCGGCGCGAACGGCACTGGTTATTAAGAAACCGTGCCGCGCGGCCTTGTGCCCTCGCGCGGGCGCTTCCCCTGGGTGAACAAGATGAGCCCTTCCTCCGTGACGCCACGCAACGTCCTGTTCCTGCTCGCCAGCTCGCGTGAAGGGGGCAATGCCGAGCAGCTCGCACGCAAGGCCGCGGAGGCACTTCCCCCGGGCACGGTGACGGACTGGCTCCGGCTGGAGGATTCCCTGGTGGAGCCCTTCCGGGACCTGCGCCACGCGCCAGGGGGTTACACGCGTCCTCCCCCGCCGGAGCTCCTGGCGCTCGCCGAGCGCACCCTGGCCGCCGACGAGGTGGTCATCGTCGCCCCCGTGTACTGGTACAACCTGCCCTCGACCGCGCTGGCCTACCTGGAGCACTGGTCCTGGTGGATGCGCGTGCCGGAGCTGCGCTTCGCCGAGCGCATGCGGGGCAAGGTCCTGTCGCTGGTGACCGCCCACTCCTCCGAGGAGGACGACTCCGTCGCCACCCCGAGCCTGATGAGCCTCCGGATGAGCGCCGACTACCTGGAGATGCGGTGGCGCGGTGGCCTCATCGGCCATGGCAACCGGCCGGGCGAGGTGTTGCAGGACACGCGTGCTCTCTCTGCTGCCCGTGAGTTTCTCGTGCGTCCCCTGTCTGTCGCAAAAGTCGAGGCTGCCTGAGTTCCACCCCCTGATGCCCGCTGATTTGACGCGCGCTCCCGCACGCCACTAGGTTGCCGCGCCTTCGGAACCGGGGGGCCTCGCGGTGCGCTTCGGCGCACGCCGTGCCGTCAGCCCCTGTGGCGTGTCTCGTCCCCCTCCCGTTCCGTGTCTGAGAATCCCTGGAGGGGAGAACACATGCAGCGTGGGCGATGGTTGTTCGTGGTGTTGTCGTTGGTGGCGATGAACGCGTGGGCGCAGGCGCCCGAGCAAGGCGCCGAGCAGGAGGAGGCCGCGCTCCCGTCGCTGCCCGAGCTGCACCCGAAGACGGGCGAGGTGGTGCTGGGCAACGGCATGGCGAAGATGGTGGTGCCCGCCAACTTCGGCTACCTCTCGCCCGAAGAGGCGGAGAAGGTCCTGGTGGAGGTCTGGGGCAATCCTCCGGGCTCCACGACGCTGGGCATGCTGGTGCCGTCGGATGTGGCGGTGGACTCGCCCGCGGGCTGGGGCGTCGTCATCTCGTATGACGACGATGGCCACGTGGAGGACGAGGACGCGGCGGGCATCGACTACGGGGACCTGCTCAAGGACATGCAGGAGGGCACCCGCGAGGAGAACAAGGAGCGCGCGAGCGCCGGCTACGGGACGGTGGACCTGGTGGGTTGGGCCGCGCAGCCGCACTACGACGCGAGCTCGCGCAAGCTGTACTGGGCGCAGGAGCTGGCCTTCGGTGACTCGAAGGAGCACACGCTGAACTACAACGTCCGCGTGCTGGGCAAGGAGGGCGTGCTGGTGCTCAACGCCGTCTCCAGCATGGTGGCGCTGCCCCAGGTGGAGAAGGACATGCAGCAGGTGCTGGGCTTCACGCACTTCATGCCGGGTCACCGTTACGAGGACTTCGACCCCAGCACGGGTCGCGTGGCGGCGTACGGCATCGGCGGTCTGGTGGCCGGCAAGGTCGCCGCGAAGGCGGGCCTCTTCAAGGGTCTGCTCGCGGTGCTGGTGGCGGGCAAGAAGGCCATCTTCGCGGGCCTCGCGGTCCTGGTCGTCGCGCTGGGCAAGCTGTTCAAGCGCGGCGGCAACAGCGACGGCACGCCGTAGTCACTCATCGGACGCTGAAGAGAAGAGGCCCGGGACATCTCGTCCCGGGCCTCTTTTCATTCCACCTGCTCAGCTCCGGGGCAGCGAGCAGTGGCCCAGGTCGCGAAGCACCTTGCGCGCCTCGGAGATGAGGTCGTGGCCCTGGACACCTTGGGCCACGCGGCCGATGAGCTTCATGTCCGGCGTGAGGCGGTAGTAGCCCTTGGAGCGCTGCACCAGGGCCGCGACCTTGGGGCCGTCCAGCAGCGCATCCGCGCCCAGTGTCACCACCAGCCGCTGCGGGCCCACTTCCAGGCCGCGCAGCCGCAGCTCGCGCATGTCGATCTTCAGCAGCGTGAGCTCGGAGAGGTGGTCCACCTCGTCGGGGGCCTCGCCGTAGCGGTCCACCAGCTCCGCGCGCAGGTCCGTGACTTCGTCGGGGTGGCTGGCCTGGCTGAAGCGCTTGTAGAAGACGAGCCGCTGGTGCACGTCCGCGACGTAGTCGTCGGGGATGAGCGCGGGCATGGGCAGCGTGACGTCCGGCTCGATTTGAACCTTGGGCGGCTGGCCCTGGAGCTCCGCGACGGCCTCTTCCAGGAGCTGCGCGTACATGTCGAAGCCAATCTCCGCGATGGCGCCCGACTGCTTCTCGCCCAGGAGGTTGCCCGCGCCGCGAATCTCCAGGTCATGGCTGGCGATGGAGAAGCCCGCGCCCAGCTCGGTGAAGTTCTGGAGTACCTCCAGCCGTCGCTGCGCGTCGCGCGTCACCGCCCGGCGCGTGGGCACCAGCAGATAGGCATACGCGCGCTCCCTCGAGCGGCCCACGCGTCCTCGGAGCTGGTAGAGCTGCGCCAGGCCGAACTGGTCCGCGCGGTTCACGATCATCGTGTTGGCGCTGGAGATGTCGATGCCGCTCTCGATGATGGCGGTGCAGAGGAGGACCTGGTGCTTGCGCTCGGTGAACTCGAGCATCACCTTCTCCAGCTGCCCCTCGCCCATCTGTCCGTGCGCGACGCCGATGGAGAGCTGCGGCACCAGCTCCCGGAGCTGCTGCTCCATGGAGGGGAGTGACTCGACGCGGTTGTGCACGAAGAACACCTGCCCGCCGCGCGCAATCTCCCGCTCGATGGCCTCCTTCACCACCTGCGCGTCGAACTTCATCACGAAGGTGCGGATGGCGCGCCGGTCCTGCGGCGGCGTGGCGATGATGCTCATGTCGCGCACGCCCGACATGCTCATGTGCAGCGTGCGAGGGATGGGCGTGGCCGTCAGCGTCAGCACGTCAATCTGGGAGCGCCACTTCTTGAGCGACTCCTTCTGCTTCACGCCGAAGCGCTGCTCCTCGTCGACAATCATCAGGCCCAGGTCCTTGAAGGCCACCTCGCCGCCCAGCAGCTTGTGCGTGCCGATGAGGATGTCGACCTTGCCTTCCTTCGCGCGCTTGAGGATGTCGCGCACCTCCGGCGGCTTCTTCATGCCGGAGATGACCTCCACCGTGACGGGGTAGTCCTTGAAGCGCTTCTTGAACGAGAGGAAGTGCTGCTGCGCCAGCACCGTCGTCGGCACCAGCACCGCCACCTGCTTGCGGTCCAGCGTGGCCTTGAAGGCCGCGCGCATGGCGACCTCCGTCTTGCCGTAGCCCACGTCGCCGCAGACGAGCCGGTCCATGGGCTCCGGCTTCTGCATGTCCGACAGCACGTCGTCGATGGCCTTCGCCTGGTCCGGCGTCTCCTCGAACTCGAAGTCCGCCTCGAACTGGGCGAAGTAGCGGTCCGGCGCGCTGAAGGCATGGCCCGGGTGCGCCTTGCGCGAAGCGGCGATTTGCAGGAGCTCCGCCGCCATCTTGAGCAGCTGTTCCTTGACGCGCTTCTTCGTCTTCTCCCAGCTCGCCGTGCCCAGCTTGTCCAGCTGGACCGACTCCGGATTGCCGCCGGTGAACTTCTGGATGAGCCGCATGCGGCCCACCGGCAGATAGATCTTGTCGCGGCCCGCGTACTCGAGGACGAGGAAGTCCCCGGGCACGCCGTTCACCTGCATCTTCGTCAGGCCCGAGTACCGGCCGATGCCGAAGTCGGTGTGGACGATGAGGTCGCCTTCCTTCAGGTCCTTGAAGCCCGCGGCGAACGCATCCAGCTTCTTGCTGCGCTTGACGCGGCGACGCGCGCGGACGCCGAAGATCTCCTCGTCCGACAGCACCGCCAGCCCGCCCGAGCCATCCACGAAGCCCTGGCTCACCTCTCCCGTGAAGAGGTGCGCCCAGACGGACGGCTCATACAGCGCCGAGGCATCCGTCATGGGCTCGGTGTGCACCTTCACCATGACGTTGCGGTCCAGCAGCAGGCGCTTGAGCCGGTCCGCCTGGCTCAGCGTCCCGCACGCCACCGCGCACGCCACGCGCGAGTCGCGCCAGCGCTGCAGGCGCTCCACCAGCGGCGACAGCGCGCCCTCCTCGCCGTGGTGCGCGAGGATGGCCTCGCGAAGGTCCTGCGTGCCGCCGAACTGGAAGAGGACCGGCGGCTTCTCCGACTGGGTCAGCGACAGGCCACCGCCCTCGACGACGCGGAACGCGGCGAGCTTCTCCGCCACCGCCTCGCGCGAGAGGAAGTGCTCGGCCGGAGGGCAGATGAGGTCCTTGCGCTCCTCGGCCGCGGCGAACGTGAGCTCCAGCTCATCCCACAGCGCGTCCGCGGCGCGGCCCAGCTCCAGCGGGTCGTCCAGGTAGAAGATGGGCGGCTGCGTGCTCCACGGGCCCAGGAAGTCGAACAGCGTGGCCAGGCCCCCCTCGAAGAGTCCGGGGAGCAGTCCCTCCAGGCCGAAGCCGGGCAGGCCCTCGCGCAGGGCGTCCAGTCGCTCGCGCAGCTGGATGGTGGGCAGGTTGATGCGGTCGGCCACCGCGCGGGCGGCGGCCTCGGCGCGGGGACGCGTGTCCTCCGTGAGCAGCAACTCGCGCGCGGGGACCAGGTCCACTTCCTTCAGCGCGTCCACCGTGCGCTGCGACTCCGGGTCGAACACGCGGATGGAGTCGATGGTGTCGCCGAAGAACTCCAGACGCACCGGCTTGTCGTAGAGCGGGCTGAAGACATCCAGCAGGCCGCCGCGCACGGAGAACGTGCCCACGTCCTCCACCAGCGGGCTGTTCTGGTAGCCCATCCGCGCCAGCTTCCGCGCCAGCGTGTCGCGGTCGTAATCCTGACCCACGACGACGCGGTCCGTGAGCGCGTCCATGACGTCCGGGCGCAGCACGCGGCGGTGCAGCGCGCGCAGGGATATCACCAGCACCGGGAAGCGGGTGCCTCGAGACAGGTGATACAGCGCGCCCAGTCGTTCCGTGACGGGGGCCGCGTCCGGCGAGAGCTCGTCGTACGGGAGCACCTCGTCGGCGGGCAGGCGCAGCACGCTCGGCTTCAGCAGGGTGCCCGTTCCGCCCAGGAAGAACGCCAGGTCGGAGGCCAGCGCGTCCGCCGCCTCCTCGTCCGCCGCGACGCACACCAGCGGGGCGCGGGCCTCGCGGTGCAGCCGGGCCAGCACGTGGCCTCGGGCGGAGCCCTTGAGCCCCTGCGTGCGCACGCGGTGACCTGGGCGCAGCTCCGCCAGCAACCGGGTGAGGGTGTCACCTGCCACGAGAGGCACGCCGCCATGCTGCGCCGCCGCCTCGCCATCCAGCCTCTGAGTGAAAGGAGTGTCCATGAGTGGACCCCTGAGGGCCGCAGGGTAATTAGGGGCGAGCCCCTGACAGGTCAACGACAGAGCGCATTGCGTGTCGTGTGTCGGAGGCGACGCGGGCGTGAGTGCTGTGTCCGCCACGTATCAGCCGTACCGGGGGTGGGTTGGCCGCCCGCCCGGGGCAAGAATTACTCTCCACCAAGGCATCGCTGGGGGGTGCCACACGCCAGCCATGCAATCCGGCCGTTGCAACAGGGTGATGAACAACGGGGCGGGCGCGCCCCCCTCCGAGGCTGTGGTCGTGTTGCGCAGCGTTCGCTCCGCTGGGCACGGCATCCTGGACTTCGAGTGCGTCTCCGCGAATGCGCATGCCGAGCGCTGGCTGGGACGGGAAGAGCGCTCCCTGGTGCGTCAGCGGCTGCTGGAAGAAGCCCCCTGGGTGGGCGAATGTGGCCTGTTCGCCTCTTGTGTCCGCGTGGCGGTGCGCCGGGAGCCGGAAGTGGTGCGTGTGTCGCGCCAGTCCTCCGTGGGCACGGTGTGGATGCTGGCGCGCGTCTCCCCGTGGGAGGACGGCGTCGTCGTCTTCCTGGAGGATTTGACGGAGCGGATGGCGTCGGAGGAGGCGCTGCGCCGGGACCATGACCTGCTGCATGCGGTCATCGAGAGCGCCACGGACGCCATCTACGTGAAGGACCTGGACGCGCGCTACGTGCTCATCAACCCGGCCACCGCGCGGGCCTTCAACCGGGCGCCGCAGGACATCCTCGGGCGCACCGACCTGGAGCTCCTGGGGGACACGGCGGCGCCCGCGGTGACGAATGATCGCGAGGTCATCGAGTCCGGCGTCACCGCGACGTACGAGGACGCGGACGGTGGACCCGGCAGCGACCAGATATGGCAGACGACCAAGGGCGTGCTGCGCCGGGGGGATGGCACCGTCTACGGCTTGTTCGGCATCAGCCGCGACGTCACCGCGCGCCGCCGCCAGGAGCACGAGCGCGACGAGGAGGCCCGGTTCCAGGAGCGCTTCATCGGGGTGCTGGGGCATGACCTGGGAAACCCGCTGGCCGCCGTGAGGCTGTCCGCCGCGGCGCTCCTGGCGCAGCCCACGCTGACGCCCGAGGTGCGCCGCGTGGCCCAGCGCATCGACGGGAGCGCCGAGCGCATGGCGCGGCTGGTGAAACAGTTGCTTGATTTCACGCGGGCGCGGATGGCGGGAGGCATTCCCTTGCGTCCGCGCGAGGTGTGCATGGCGTCGGTGTGTCGCCGCATCATCTCGGAGCTGGAGCCCGCGCACCCCGAGCAGCGCGTGGACCTGGAAGTGGACGGCGAGTGCCGCGGTGTGTGGGACGAGGAGCGGCTGGGGCAGGTGCTCTCGAACCTGGTGGGCAATGCGCTGCAACACAGCCCCCGAGGCACCTCGGTGCGCGTGCGGCTGGCGGCGAACGACCCGTTGTTCCAGCGGGTGGAGGTCCACAACCTGGGGCCGCCGATTCCGGACTCCCTGCGCCCGCGCCTGTTCGCGCCCTTCCACCGCGCGGCGCCGGACCCCGGAGGGCCTCGGCCTCATCGTCACGGGCTGGGGTTGGGGCTCTACATCGTCTCGCAAATCGTCACGGCCCACGGTGGGTGGGTGGACGTCGCGTCCTCGCTGGATGCGGGGACGTGCTTCGCGGTGACGCTGCCTCGCATCGCCCAGGCGTCGGAGGAGTCTCCGCCGCCGCGCTGGGCCTGAGGCTTCGACTTCAGTCGCGGGCGTAGCGAGCCGCGGCGCGCAGGCGCATCAGGTCATCGAGCGCGCCCGGGTCCACCAGCTCCAGCGCCGCGGCACCGGAGAGGCCGGTGTAGCGGGCGCGGTAGTCCTCCTCGTCCTCTTCGTCGTCCTTGTCGTCGCCCTTGTCATCCCCATCCCCGCCGCCCTTGCCGTCGTCGGGGCGCAGGGACAGGGGCTCCGGCCGGGACAGCCCCGGCTCGATGCGGGGAGTGGACAGCGCTTCGGCTCGCAGGGAGGCCAACAGGCCGGCGATGGCCAGGCAGAACAGCAGCGCGGTGGAGAAGGTCTTCATGAGGGGGCTCCGTTTCTCCCCTGGCCTGACGCGCCGCGCGCGGGGTTATTCAGTGCGCCCCTCGAGACGGGGCGCTACTTCGCCTTCAGGGTGCGGATGTATCCCACCAGCGCGTCAATCTGCGCGGCGGTGAGCTTCTCCTTGAAGGGCTTCATCTTCGTGTTGCGAGGAGAGCCGTCGGCAATCATCTGGCGGATGTCCGTGTCCGTCACGGCCGCCTGCCAGGCGGGCTGGCTCATGTCGGCGAGAGACTCCTTCTGGCCCATCTTGGTCTTCGCCTTGCCGTCATCGCCATGACAGGACTTGCACTTGGCCTTCCACACGTCCACCACGTCGTCCGCCGCGAAGGCGTTCGGGGCCAGACACAGGCTCAGCACCACGACAAGCCGCTTCATCATCGCTACTGCCTCCTTGGGTGGACGGAGACTGTCGCATGGAACGCCGTGCGCCGGGAGTACACCGGACGGCGGTGCCCGCGCGGGTGAAGTCCCCGACGCTCAGGGGCCCGAGCGGGGCCAGAACGGCGCGGTGCTCCCGGGCGGTGCCAGCCAGACGGACTGGAGGAAGCGCGTGGCGTTGTGGTCCGCGTCGTCGCCCTGCGTGGTGAGGACGTGCGCGGTGGTGAGCACCAGGAGCGTCACGAAGCTGGCGACGAGGGAGGCCCGCTCCGGGCCCTGTTGCTCCGGCCGCGTGGCCAGGGCGGTGAGGACCCAACCCGCCACGGCGACGAGGAGGGCGAGCAGCACCTTGCCCGCGAATGGCTGGGGCAGCCCCAGGAAGGACAGCACGGAGGGCGGGAAGAAGCCCTCGCGCAGCAGGGGCTCCGTCAGCCCTCCCAGGACGTTGGAGACGTCGTCGGGGATGTAGTTGACGAAGGTGGCCAGGCCCGTGGTGAGGATGGCCGCCGCGCACAGCATCGCGCCGATGCCCAGGCCCACCGCGTGGCCGCGCTCGCGCAGCCGCTCCAGCCAGAGTCCCGCGGGCAGGAGGAGGAAGGGCACCAGCCCCGTGAGGTGGCGAGGCCCCGTCGTCCAGCCCCACGAGTCATACGAGAACGACGACGTGAAGTAGAGGTAGCCCACGCCGAGCGCCGCCGTCATCCAGGCGCAGGCGCGCGCCTCGGCCGAAGCGCTCCCCCCGCGGAAGGAGAGCCGCGTCAGGCCGGGAACCGCGAGCAGCAGGAACGGGGCGAGCGTGAAGAGTCCGCGCAGCGGGGAGATGAGCGACAGCGTGAAGGCGCGCGGGTCCGGCGTGCGGATGCCGAGGAAGCCGCCCAGGTGCCACGGCTGATAGCCGGAGTCGTTGAGGTACTTGTAGCCGCTGGTCAGCGGGTGGCCGAAGGTGGCCTGGTGGTAGAGCATGAGCGCCACCACGAAGGGCAGCGCGCCCAACGTCGCGAGCCCCGCGGCGCGGCCCAGGCCCTCCAGCCGCTCGCGCAGGGGCGCCTCGCGGAAGAGGAACGTGAGCGCGGCATACAACACCAGCCCGAGCACTCCGAGCGCCCCCGTGTACTCCGCCGCCACGGTGGCTCCCGCGAACGCACCCGCGAGGACGTAGCCGCGCTCCCGCCACTCGCCGCGCGCGCAGCGCCACAGCGCATGGAAGCCCGCGAAGAGCAGCACCGCGGTGGTCTGGTGGCTCATGAACAGCAGCGAGTAGCTGAACGCCAGCGAGCCCAGTCCGTACGTCACGGTGAGCGCGTCGGCGACCCGCGCGGACAGGTTCGCGTGCAGGTACTTCCGCACCAGCCACAGCAGGCCCAGCGTGGGCAGCACGGTGAGGAACAGGCGCGAGAAGAAGACGAGCGGCACCTCGGGCACGGGGCCCGGGCGGGCCACCGCGCGCAGCACCGCGTAGACCGGCACGGCGGCGAACGACAGCAGCGGCGCCTTGCTGGGGTAGTACTTCCCATCCTTCACGGACAGGTCGCCGACGTAGCCGCGCTCGCGCAGCACGGCGTTGATGTCGAGCGTGCCGTGCTCCACCAGCGAGATGCTCTGCCACAGCCGGCACAACTCGTTGGGCGAGCGCAGGCCCGGGTGATACGGGAACAGCAGCAGGTACAGCGCGGCCAGGGCGGCCCACACCGCGCGCGGGGCGCCTCGCGCGGACGTCGCCGGGGTTGCCCCGGGCGCCGGTGCGGAGGGCTCGGACGGAGCGGGCGAGGGAGTGGTGGGCCCTGGCGCCAGGCTCACGGTGAAGTGCTCCCCGGGGCGCTGCGGCGGGCCGTCACGCGTCGGACCCCGTGACGCGGGCCACGGCGAAGAGGCTCATGCCCACGGGCAGCTTCACGTGGGCCTCGGCGCGGGCGAACAGCGGGGCCAGCGTGTCGTAGAGCTTGAGCTGGAGCTTGGGCACCGAGCGGCGGCGCAAGAGGCGGCTGTTGACGAACCAGCCGGGCATGCCCACCAGGTTCATCCACTCCAGCTTCTCCACCTCGAAGCCGTTCTCCTCCAGCACGGCGCGCAGCGTGGCCGGCGTGTAGCGGCGGTGGTGGCCCACGGCCTCGTCGATGCTGCCGAACAGCTGCTCCAGCGCGGGCACCAGGATGAGCACGCGCCCGCCCGGGGCAAGAATCTGGCGGAAGCGGCGCACCGCAGACGCGTCGTCGGGGATGTGCTCCAGCACGTTGGAGAGGACGATGGTGTCCAGCTGCTCGCCCTTGAGCGACTCCCAATCCGCGAGCGCCACATCGGACAGGTAGGGGCGCACGTGCGGCCGGCCTCGGAAGAGGTTCTTCAGCCGGTCCACGTAGAAGCGGTCCACCTCCAGCGCGATGAGCAGCTCCGCGCCGGACTCCAGCTCGCGGGTGATCGTGCCGATGCCCGCGCCAATCTCCAGCACGCGGCGGCCCAGGTGCGCGCGGAAGCGGCGGCCCAGCCACTGGTTGTAGTGGACGGCGCCGTCCATGCGCTCCAGCGTGGTGTAGCCCTCGTGCTGGTTGTCGGCGTCGTCGCGCACGGTGGCGTAGCGCATCAGCGTGCGCAGCTGCGACAGGCGCGCCGCGCGGGGGCGGCGAGGCACGGCCTGGAGCGGCGGCAGGGTGACTTCGGTGAGCCGGAAGAGCTGCGCGGCCAGCTTCACCACCAGCTCCGCGTCCACCGCGTCGTCATCGCTGGTGAGCGTGACGGAGCGCAGGGCCTCCGTGCGGAACGCGCGCACGCCGCTGAGCGGGTCCTTCACCGCCACGTCCGTGACGAAGCGGGTGACGTGGCCCAGCGCGCGCTCGGCCCACGCCTCGGGGTCGAGCCCCGCGGTGCCCCGGCGTCCGAAGACGGCGTCCGCGGTGTCGTCCTTCAACGGCCCCATCAGCGCCTGATGTGCGTCCGGCGAGTAGGCGGCGTCCGGGTCCTGGAGCACCGTCACGGCGCTCGTCACATGGGACAGCGCCGCGCGGATGGCCGCGCCCTTGCCTCCTTGGACGCTGAGAACCTGGAGGCCCGGCCGCGAGGCGACATCGGGCTGGCCGTCGCCGGCGAGGACGACTTCCGCGCGTCCGGCGAGCTCTCGGGCGAAGTGGGCAGCGGCATCCACGGTGGAGGAGTCGAAGGGGATGATGACCGAATGCTGGAAGCTCACGGCGGGCTCACTAGCACAGGCGCCTGGGATGCGCGCGTTCCGGCCTCCAAGAAGGGTGTCCGGAGGGCTTCCAAGCAGTGGCGGAACGATGGACAACCCGCACCGGACACGGCACGCTCGAAGCTGGTTTTCGCGGGTGTGGGTGAAGGTCGGGGCCGGCGGACGCCGGGTCGCCGCCGCACCCAGGCGCTCGCAGGCTCCAGGAGAGACAAGTCGTGGATGGAACCGTGTTCGACCCGGCCGGTGGCACCAGTGGCCTGACGCCCGCGGGCTTGATGCTCCGCGTGCGGGCGCTGTGGCGACGCAAGTGGGTCGTGCTCGGCGTCGCGGCGGTGGTCGCGGTGCTGGGGGCCGTCTACACGCTGCGCCAGCCCAAGGTCTTCTCCGCCAGCACCTCGCTCATCATCGACGTGATGGCGCCTCGCTTCCTGGACGGCGAGGTGAAGGAGGTCATGGGGGAGGAGCGCGGCAACTACTGGTTCAACAAGGAGTACTACGCGACCCAGAGCGAAATCATCACCTCGCGCGCGGTGGCGGGCCGGGTGGTGGACAAGGTGGGGCTGTCCACGGACGCGGCCTTCCTGGGCCTCTCCGGCGTGTCGGACGAGAAGACGCGCGTGCAGGCGATGCAGGGCGCGGACGCGGTGGGGATGCTCCAGGGCCGCATCCGGGTGATTCCCGCGAAGGACTCGCGGGTGATGAACATCGCGGTGGATGACGTGGACGCGGCGCGCGCGGCGCTGCTCGCGAACGAGGTGGCCGCCGCGTACATGGCGGAGAACCTGGCGCTCAAGCTGCGCATGACGGAGGACGCGCGCACCTGGCTGGAGGGGCGGCTGGAGGAGCTGGAGAGCCAGTCGAAGGTGAGCGAGCTGGCCGTCTACGACTTCAAGAAGGACGCGGACATGTTGTCCACGTCGCTCGAGTCGCGGATGAGCATCGTCAGCGACCGCATCAACAGCTACAACCTGAGCCTCACCGAGGTGAGCGCGCGCATCGCCGCATTGCAGGCGCGCGTGGAGGCCATCGAGAAGCTGCGCAAGGCGTCACCAGACGACGAGACGTGGGCGGAGGCCCTGCCGGGCGCGAAGGATGGCCCCATCCAGGACCTCAAGAAGAGCTACACCGAAGTGCGCGTGGCGTGCGCGGAGCTGTCCGAGCGCTACTTCCCCGAGCACCCCAAGCTCCAGGAGTGCCAGGGCAAGCTGGCGGTGATCCAGGCCGACTTCCTCAAGAGCCTGCGCAACGTGGTGCGCTCGGCGGAGACGGAGCTGTCGGAGGCGGAGGCGCAGCGCAAGAACCTGGTGAAGCTGTTGGACGAGGCCAAGGCGGAGGCCTTCCTCGTGAACAAGAAGTCCATCGAGTACGACCGCCTCAAGCGCGAGTCGGACAACAACCAGCGCCTCTACGAGCTGGTGCTCAAGCGGCTCAAGGACATCGAGCTGTCGGGCCTGTTGCGCACCAGCAACGTGCGCGTGCTGGACCTGGCGCGGCCCGTCTTCGTGCCCGTGAAGCCCAACGTGAAGCGCAACCTGCTGGTGGGCCTGGTGATGGGCCTGCTCGCGGGCGTGGGCGTGGCGCTGCTGCTGGACCTCTTGGAGAACAGCGTGGCCACGCAGACGGACATCGAGGAGCGGCTGGGGTTGGCCTTCCTCGGCGTCATGCCGCGCATCGAGGGCAACCGGGCGCCGAAGGACCGCGACCTCTTCGTCCACCGCGAGCCCAAGTCCTCCGTGGCGGAGTGCTGCCGCGCCATCCGGACGAACCTGTTGTTCATGTCGCCGGACACGCCGTTCAAGACGCTGGTGGTGACGTCCAGCGGTCCGCAGGAGGGCAAGTCCACCACGGCCATCAGCCTGGGCGTGGCGATGGCCCAGAGCGGCAACCGCGTGCTGCTGCTGGACACGGACATGCGCAGGCCGCGGCTGCACCGCGCCTTCGGCGTGCCCAACGAGCTGGGCATCTCCTCGCTGGTGGTGGGCGAGGGCTCGCTCGACGCGGCCGTGAAGAGCACGGAGGTGCCCGGCCTCTTCGTGTTGCCGTGCGGCCCGCTGCCGCCCAACCCGGCGGAGCTGCTGCACACGCGCGCCTTCACGGAGCTGCTCAAGACGGTGGCGGGGAAGTTCGACCGCGTGCTCCTGGACAGCCCGCCGCTCAACGCGGTGGCGGACGCGGCGGTGCTGGCCACGCAGAGTGACGGCGTGGTGTTGGTGCTGAAGGCCGGCAAGACGAACCGCGAGGCGGCGCGGCGTGCGTTGCGCTCGCTGGCGGATGTGCAGGCGCGCATGTACGGGGCCATCCTCAACGACGTGGACCTGCGGGCGCCGCGCTATGGGGACACGTACCTGGCCTATGGCCAGTACGGCGCCGAGGAGACGAAGGACAGGGTGGCGCAGTCGTGAGCACGTCCACGGTGGGAGCAGGTCTCCGGGTGCTTCACCTGGGCAAGTTCTATCCGCCCGCGTCGGGTGGCATCGAGAGCCATGTCCAGACGCTGGCCCGCGCGCAGGCGGCGCAGGGGGCGCAAGTCGAGGTGCTGTGCGCCAACCACTCGTCGGACTCGGGGAACACGAGCCACGAGTTCCATGGCCGCAGCCCCACGCACGAGAGCTGGGACGGGCTGGTGCGCGTGGTGCGGCTGGGGCGTCGTGCCTCCGTCGCGCGCATGGATGTGCTGCCGGAGTTGCCCGGCGTGCTGCGGCGGATGTTGGAGCGGGGCGTGGACGTGGTGCACCTGCACACGCCGAACCCCACCATGTTGCTGGCGCTGGACCTGGTGCCTCGGCTGCCCACGGTCTTCATCACGCACCACAGCGACATCATCCGGCAGAAGGTGGCGGGCGCGCTCTTCCGCCCCCTCGAGCTGATGCTGTATGCGCGCGCGAACCGGATTCTGTCGGACAGCGAGGCGTATGTGCATGGCTCCTCGCTGCTGAAGATGTTCCGGCAGAAGGTGCGGGCGCTGCCGCTGGGCATCGACCTGGAGCCGTACCTGAAGCCCTCGGCCGAGGTGCTGCGGGAGGAGGCTCGCTGGCGCGAGGAGCACGCGGGCGTGCCGCTGTGGCTGATGGTGGGGCGGCTCGTCTACTACAAGGGCTTGTTCACCGCGCTGGAGGCGCTGGCGCGCGTGCCGGGGCGCCTGGTGGTGGTGGGCGTGGGGCCGCTGGAGGAGGAGGGCCGCGCGCGGGCGAAGGCGCTGGGCGTGGAGTCGCGAGTGACGTGGGCGGGCTATCTGCCGCCGGACTCGCTGATGGGGGCCTTCCGCGCGGCGACCGCGCTGTGGTTCCCGAGCAACGCCCGCAGCGAGGCCTATGGCCTGTCGCAGGTGGAGGCCATGGCGAGCGGGCTCCCCGTGCTGAACACGGCGATTCCGCACTCGGGCGTGCCGTGGGTGAGCAAGCACGAGGAGACGGGGCTGACGGTGCCGGTGGGGGACTCGAACGCGCTCGCGCGAGCGGCGCGGCGGTTGCTCGAGACGCCGGGGCTGGCGGAGCAGTTGGGCCAGGGGGCTCGGGCTCGCGCGGAGGCCGAGTTCCGGGATGACGTCATGGCCACGCGCTGCCTCAAGCTGTACTCGGAGGCGCTCGGGCGCCCCGCGCCGGTGGTGGTCGAGGACGCTCCTCGAGGAGTCTCGGACGAGAGTGTCCGGGGCGCGTCATGATGCGCGTGCTGCACGTCTACAGCGGCAACCTCTACGGGGGCATCGAGTCGTTCCTCGTCTCGCTCGCGCGCGAGTCGGCGCGGTCTCCGTCGGACACGGTGCATGAGTTCGCGCTGTGCTTCGAGGGGCGGCTGGCCGATGAGCTTCGCGCCGCGAACCAGATGGTGCACTCCCTGGGCGCCGCGAGGGTGGGGCGTCCCTGGACGGTGTGGACCGCGCGCCGGGCGCTCGGCGCCGTGTTGAAGGCAGGGGGCTACGACGCGGCCATCTGTCACGCGGCCTGGCCGCAGGCCCTGTTCGGCCCGGTGGTCCGCTCCGCCGGTGTGCCGCTGGTGTTCTTCCAGCATGACGCGCTGATGGGCACGCATTGGCTGGAGCGCTGGGCGAGTGTCACCTCGCCGGAGCTGGTGCTGGCCAACAGCCACTACACCGCGCGCTCGCTGGTGAATGTCTATCCGCGCGCGCAGTACCGCGTGCGCCATCCGCTCGCGCCCCAGGCGGCGCGGGTCCCGGAGTCGTCGGAGCGGAACCTCCTGCGGGCCGACTTCGGCGCGAGCGACGATGACGTGGTCATCATCCACGCCAGCCGGATGCAGGAGTGGAAGGGGCACCGGCTGCTGCTGGAGGCCCTGGGCCGCATGCGCGAGGCGCGAGGCTGGCGGCTGTGGATGGTGGGCGGTGCCCAGCGCGAGGAGGAGGTGCGGTATCTCGACGGGCTCGTGGCCCAGTCCAAGGCCCTGGGGTTGGAGGGCCGGGTGCGGTTCCTGGGACAGCGCTCGGATGTGCCTCGGCTGATGCGCGCGGCGGACCTGCACTGTCAGCCCAACACGTCGCCGGAGCCCTTTGGCCTCGCGTTCATCGAGGCGCTCCAAGCGGGCCTTCCGGTGGTGACGACCGCGCTGGGGGGGCCCTTGGAGATCGTGGACGCGACGTGCGGGAAGCTCGTCGCGCCCGATGCGGGGGCGCTGTCGTCCGCGCTCTTGCGGCTGGTGGTGGATGCGGAGGCTCGGCGCAGGCTGGGCGCGGCGGGGCCAGCTCGCGCGGCGATGCTCTGTGGCGCGGAGTCCTTCCTGCGCGGCCTGGATGAGGACCTCCGCACCGTCGTCGCCGGAGCGGCCTCGTGAGTCCGCCGCGCTCGCCCCTCGCGGCGAGACCCGGGCTTCAGGGCCCCGGGGTGCTCGGGCGAAAGTACGTGCGCCGGGCCCCGGATGCTCCGCTGGAGGTGGTCGGCGAGCCCGATGCGGCGTCGGGCCAGAAGCAGCGGCCCGCCGCCAGGCAGGGCCTGCTGTCGTCGAGCAAGCTGGTGCCGCTGTTCGTCGCGCTGCTCATCGGCTGTCAGTTGGTGCTGTTGGTGAATGCCATCGCGCCGCTGCGCATGGTGGTGCGCATCCTGGCGTTCGGCTTGAGCCTCGCCTTGTTGGTGCTCGTGCCGGGGCGTGCGCTGAAGCACCCGGCGCTGCCCTTCGTGTTGGGGGCGATGGGCGTCACGGCGCTCAACTTCTTCCACCCGGGGACGGTGAGCCCGCTGGGAGGCGCCGCGCAGCTCGGCATCCAGCTCTCCATCATGGCGCCGCTGTTCTGGGTGACGCGGCTGTCCATCGACTCGAAGACGTTCCGGCTCACGCTGGCGCTGCTGTTCTTCTTCAACACGGCCAGCGCGGCGGTGGGGGTGCTCCAGGTCTACTTCCCCGGCCGCTTCCAGCCCGTCATCTCGTCCGCGGTGCAGTCGCAGGGCGACTCCTACCTGCGCAGCCTGGAGTTCGAGACCGCCAGCGGCGCGCGGGTCTTCCGTCCCATGGGCCTGACGGACATGCCCGGTGGCGCGGCGACGGGCGCTTTCTACGCGGTGCTGCTGGGCAGTGGCTTCCTGCTGTCCTCGCGCCAAGGGGCGGCGCGCTGGGTGAGTGCGGGCGGCATCCTGGTGGGACTGGTCAGCCTCTACCTCTGCCAGGTGCGAGCGATCGCCTTGACGTTGGGCGTCTGTCTGGCCGCGATGTCCTTCGTGCTCATGCTGAGCGGACGCCTGGCGCGACTGGTGAAGCTGGTCGCGGTGGTGGGGACGGCGGCTGTGTTTGCCTTCGGGTGGGCCGTCGCGGTGGGCGGGGACGCGGTGCAGTCGCGCTGGAACAGCCTGTTCGAGGCGAAGCCCGAGGACGTCTACCGCAGCAACCGGGGCCACTTCCTGGAGGGGACGTTCGAGCACCTGTTGCCGGAGTACCCGCTGGGCGCGGGGCTGGGCCGCTACGGCATGGCCAACGCGTACTTCGGTGACAACTCCGACCCGGAGCACCCGCCGCTGTGGGCGGAGATTCAGTGGACCGCGTGGGTCTACGACGGCGGAGCCTTGGTGATGTTGCTGTACCCGCTGGGGGTCCTGGTGTCGATGGCGTGGGTGTTCCAGGCGGCTCGGAAGCGCGAGGACTCGGGCGAAGAGTTCTGGCTGTGGGGCAGCGTCATCTTCGCGTACAACCTGGGGGCACTGGCGCTGACCTTCAGCTACCCGTTCTTCATGAGCCAGGTGGGCATGGAGTTCTGGCTGCTCAACGCGGCGCTCTTTGGCGCCTGGAATCATGCGAAGACCCTACACGCTCATCGCCGGTGACTTCGTAGCGACTGGTGGCATGGACCGGGCCAACCTGGCGCTGGCGCTGTGGCTGGCGAAGCAGGGCGGCCCCGTGCGGTTGGTGGCCCATCGCATCGCGGACGAGCTGCGCGTCTTTCCCAACGTGCGCTTCGTGCGTGTGCCCAAGCCCGCGAACGCCTACCTCCTCGGCGAGCCGCTCCTGAACGTCCTGGGTCGCGCGTGGGCGCTGCGCACGCGGGCCGAAGGGGGGCGCGTCCTGGCCAACGGTGGCAACTGCCCGGTGCCGGGCGCGAACTGGGTGCACTACGTCCATGGGGCGTATGTCTCCGAGCCGGTGGGCGGAGTGCTTCGTCGCCTCAAGGGGCGGGTGAGCCACCACCGCTATGTGAATGACGAGCGCAAGGCGCTGCTGCGCTCGCGCGTCATCCTGGCGAACTCGGAGCGGACGAAGGCGGACCTGGTGGCGGCGACGGGCGTTCCCGAGGCAAGGGTCCACGTCGTCTACTACGGCAGCGACCCGGAGCGTTTCCATCCCGTGTCGCCCGAGGAGCGGCGCGCGGCGCGAGCGGAGCTGGGGTGGCCGGAAGGTCGCCGCGTGGCCCTCTTCATCGGGGCGCTGGGAGACCGTCGCAAGGGCTTCGATACGCTGTTCCACGCGTGGGCCCGGCTGCATGCGGGCGCGGATTGGGGCGTGGACCTCAAGGTGGTCGGCGTGGGCGCGCAGCGAGAGCTGTGGGAGCAGGAGGCGCGAGTCCGAGGGCTGACGGACCGAGTCGAGTTCCTCGGCTTCCGTCGCGATGTGCCCAAGCTGCTGTCGGCCGCGGACCTGCTGGTCGCGCCCACGCGATACGAAGCCTACGGACTGGGTGTGCACGAGGCCCTGTGCACGGGCCTGCCCGCGCTGGTGAGTCGCTCGGCCGGAGTGGCGGAGCGCTATCCCGAGGCGCTACGAGCGCTGTTGCTGGACGACCCGGATGATGTGGACGGGCTCGTCCGCGCGCTGGAGTCCTGGCGAGCCCACGAAGCGACCCAGGCGCCGCACGTGGCCGCGCTGTCCGAGCGCCTGCGCGCATGGACCTGGGACCACATGGCGGAGTCGCTCGTGCAGGTGATGGAGCGCGAAGGCTGAGCGCGGTCAGCGCCGGGCGAGCACGGTGTCGAAGAAGTCCAGGTGCGCGCGGGCGATGACGGGCCACGAGAACCGCAGGATGGCGCGCTCTCGGCTGCGGGTGGCCAGCTCACGTCGGCGCTCGGGGCTCTCCAGCAGCTCCGCGAGGGCCCGCGTCCACGCGGCGGTGTCCGCTTCCGGGAGCACGAGTCCCGCGTCGCCCATGGTGTGAGGAATCTCGCCGGAGTTGCTCGCGAGCACGGGCACGCCGCACGCGAAGGCCTCCGAAATCATCCGACCGAACTGCTCCTTCCACTGGGGCGTCGTCTGGCTGGGCGCGCAGAGCAGGTCCATGGCGTTGAGCACCTGGGGGACTCGCTCGTGCGAGACGCCGGTGAGGATGCGCACCCGGTCGCCCTGGCGCGCGGCCCACGCACGAAGCTCCGGCTCCATCGCGCCGCCTCCCGCGAAGAGCGCGCGCCACGGAGTCTGGAGGTGCTCCAGCGCACCCATCAGGAGGGGCAGGCCCTTCTCCGGCACGAAGCGCCCCAGGTAGCCGATGACCGGAGGGCCCTCGCGCGTCCAGCCCACCTCGCGCAGCACGGAGTCTCCCGCCGCGCGGTCGGGCTGGAACACCTCCGTGTCCACACCCATGGGGATGATGCAGGAGGGGCGAGACACATAGCCGGGCCTGCCCAGCAGGTTCTCCTTCACCGTCTCGCCGCCGGCAATCCAGCCCGCGCAGCTTCCGACGACGTAGCGCTCCGCCTGCGCGAAGGGCGGCGGGTAGCGCTTGGACAGGTTCTGGTACGTGCTGAAGACCAGGGGCACGCGGCGGGGCGTGAGCATCGCCACCTCCGCGCCCGCGAAGACGAAGGGCTCCTCCCACGCGTGCACCAGGTCCACGTTGCTCCGGAGCGCATCGCGCAGCTCGGGGCCGTAGAGGAAGGCATGCGGGAAGCGGCTGAAGAAGCCGCGCACCGCGCGCACCTTGGCGGGCTCACCGGGCTCCGACTGGAGCTGGATGGGACGAAGCTCGCCTCGGAAGAATCGAGGCGCCACCACGCTCACGTCCCAGTTGCCGCTCCCGACGCGCGCCAGCTCGTTGGCGAGGCGCCGGTTGAGCGTGACGACGTATGAGTGCGACACGGTGACGAGTCTGCGAGGCCGCTGCATGGGGCTGCTCCGATGTTCGGTGGACCCCAGCAGACGCGCCTGGAGGGGTCAACCAAAGGGTGCGGTGTCCTCGAGTCAGCCGCCGTTCATGAGGGAGCGGTACACGGTGAGCATCTCGCGGGCGTAGCGCTCGCGAGAGAAGCGCTCCACGGCGGTGTGCCGCGCGGCCTGCGCCAGTCGCGTGCGCAAGGGCTCGTCTCGCAGCAGCGTGCGGAGCGCATCCCCCAGGGAGCGGGAGTCCCCCGGAGGAATGGCGAGGACGTCCACCCCGTGGGTGAGCGCTTCGGCCGCGCCGCTCTCGCTCGAGACGATGGCGGGCCGCGCACACGCGAGGGCCTCCGCGATGGTGAGGCCGAAGGGCTCTCGCCGCGTGCTCGCGTGCACGAAGACATCCAGGGCCCGGTAGATGGACGCGGGCTCGGACTGGAACGGAACGAGTCCCACGCGCCCGGAGAGCTCGAGCAGGTCGATGCGTTGACGAAGCTCGTCCTCGGAGAACTGCGAGCCCGGTGTCTGGTACAGCGGACCGCCCACCAGATAGAAGCGGACCGGGAGCGACGGCTCCAGACGTGTCAGCTCCGCCGCCGCGTCCAGGAAGACGTCGTGTCCCTTCCAACGCGCGTAGGTGGCGACCAGCCCCACCCGCAGCGTTCCATCGGGAGCACGAGGCAGGCCCGCGAGGGCATCCAGGTCCACGCACGCCTGTGGCGCCGGAGCGAAGCGCTCCACATCCACCCCGTTGTAGACGACCTGGATGGGAACACCCCGGAGCACGGCTCGGGCGTCCTCGCCCACCGCGCCCGAGTTGGCGATGGCCACGGAGGCGAGTGGCGCCAGCGTCTTCAGCGCGCGTCGCACCAGCGGCCGCTCGCCGAGAAAGTCGTGGATGTGCCAGACGCGCTTCACGCGAAGCCCCGTGGTGGCGGCGCTGAGCAGGTGCGTCTTGATGCCGTTGGAGTGCACGACGTCCGGCTGGACGTTCGCGACCTCGCGGCGAAGGGTGCGGCCGTAGTCCGCGAGGAGCAGGGGCGCGGGCGCGAGGCTCCGTGCGAAGCGCAGGGCCTCGCGCGGACCGCGGCCTCGCAGCGCGCTGTCTCCCAGGGCGGACAGCGCGGGCGGGAGCGCGAGGAGCTTCGCGTCGACTCCCAGCGCGCGGGCTTCGTCGAGCAGCGGCCCCGGCGTCCCCGCGAGCAGGTGCAGCGACAGCCGAGGGTCCAGGTGGCGCAGGCACGCCATCAAATCCAGCAGCGCACGCTCGGCCCCGCCGACGACACCTACCGGGTTGAGGAACAGGACTCGCACGCACCCGGGACCGAATCAGACCCCTGTGGACCCGTCAATCCTGCTCCCCGCAATCCGGGTGACAGCCTCGACAGGAAATAGAGCTGGAATTCGAGATGGAGCTGTGTTCGCTGAGTCGTGCGAGAGGGCACGACGTCGTCGGTGATGGCGTCTGGCCATCAGGCCAGGGGATGATGAGTCGGACGATGAGTCCTTCGCGCAAGTGCCCCCGCTGTGGGGTGAAGCACCGCCAGGGTGTGACGGTCTGCCCGAAAGAGGTGTTTCGAGCGGACGTCGTCGCGTCGGGCGGGCCATATCGCGCGGGCGACGTCGAGGAGGACACGGACGGAGACACACACAAGAGTGTGCGAAGCGCGCTGCCGCCTCCCGCGAGCGCGAAGCCCGTGGTGCCCAATGCGCCCGTGGTGAACGCGGCTCGGATGTTGAAGTGGGAGGAGTCCGTCACCCGCGACATGCTGTTGGGCTCGAAGGTGGGCGACTACGTGCTCAAGCGCCGCATCGGCAGCGGCGGAATGGGCATCGTCTACGAGGGTGAGCACGCGGTCATCGGGCAGCGTGTGGCCATCAAGGTCCTCCGCCCCGACGTCGTGGAAGGCCGGCGGGCCAGGGACCTGGCGACGGAGGCTCGCGCGGCGTCGGCCATCCGTCACCGAGGCATCATCGACATCTTCGGCTTTGGCGTCATTCCAGACGTCGGGCAGTACCTGGTGATGGAGTACCTGGAGGGCACGCCGCTGGATGAGGTCATCCACCAGCGCGCGCCGCTGCCGGACTCGGATGCCCTCCGCATCCTGGATGCGCTGCTCAGCGCGCTGGGCGCGGCGCACGCGGCGGGCGTCATCCACCGGGACCTCAAGCCCGGCAATGTCTTCATCGTGCGTGATGAGGATGGCGCGGAGACGGTGAAGGTCCTCGACTTCGGCATCGCCAAGCGCAGCGAAGCGCCTCATGGGAGCACGCCGCAGACCCACGCGAACTCGATGGTCGGCACGCCGGAGTACATCGCGCCGGAGCAGGCGCTGGGCCAGCAGGTGAGTCCTCAGACGGACCTGTATTCGGTGGGCATCATCGCCTACGAGATGCTCACGCGCCGGCTGCCCTTCGAGGGGACGTCGCCCATGGCCATCGTCGTGCAGCACGTCCGCACGCCACCGCCGAAGCCCTCCACCTTCGTGGAGCTGAATCCCGCGCTGGAGGCGCTGGTGTTGCGCCTGCTCGCGAAGGAGCCCTCGCAGCGCCCCACCTCCGCCGAGGCCGTGCGCCGCGAACTGAAGCTCATCCTCGCGTCGCTCACCGAAGGCGTCACGCGGCTGTCCCCGGTCAAGGTGGACGCGCGGCATCCCTCGGAGGAGACGCAGGTGATGACGCCCCGGCAGGCGCGTCGCGAGCGGCGGGGGAGGGACGTCCGCCCGGGAGCGCGTCCCGTGGTGATGGCTCCGGTGAGCTGGACGCCGACGGCTACGATGATGCTGGAGCAGACGACCTTCGATGCACCGGGGGGACGTCTGGCGTGGCCGCGCAAGTGGTGGTGGGCGGTGGGCATGGCCACCCTGCTCGTCATGGCGGGCGGCTGGGCCGTCCTGGCTTCGTGAGTGGAGCTGTGCCCGCTCAGCGCATGAGCCGCAGATAGGCGTCCAGCACGGTGCGCGAGTGCGCGGCCCAGGTGAAGCGAGCGGCCCGAGCCAGCCGCCGGTCGAGCGCCGGAACCGGCGTGGCTCCGGTGAGCACCGCGTCCAGCGTCCGAGTCCAGGCGGGCACGTCACCCACGGGGCAGTACAGACAGGTCTCCTCGCCGACCTCCCGGAGCACGGGCAGGTCGCTGGCGATGACGGGAGCACCACACGCGAGGGCCTCGACGAGCGGGAGCCCGAAGCCCTCGGCTTCGCTGGGGATGAGCACGGCCTTCGCGTTCCGGTACAGGCCCGCGAGTGTCGCGCGCTGCTGGAACGGCGGCTGGAGCAGCGCCTCGCCAATCCCCAGACGCGCCACCTGCTCACGCTGAGAGGCGTTCAGCGCGCCGCCTTGCTGCACCAGTCGCAGGTCGGGGTGTCGAGCGCGCAGCGCGGCGAAGACCTCGAAGAGGACCTCCAGGCGCTTGCGAGGAATCGCGCTGCCGACATGCAGGAGATAGGGCCGTCCTCCCAGCGCGGAGAGCACCTGCTGGCTCTGGTCGCCCGGGACGGGCTCCAGGCGGTACTCGGGAGAGACGCCCAGCGGCGCCGAGACGAGCCGGGATGGGTCCACCAGTCCATGCGCGAGCAGCTCGTCGCGGATGGCCTGCGTGGGATGGAAGACGAGGGCGGCGCGCTCGAGGCCCCGGAGCTGGGCCTTCGCCATGAGCCGGAACCAGGTGGGGCGAGGGTCCCGGTGTGGCTCCACGACGGAGCGGAACGCGTCCAGGTCGAAGCAATAGACGCCGGTGCGCGAGGCGGGGAGCACGTGCGCCAGCTGCGCGTAGGTGTGGTCCACGATGTGGAACGCGTCGAACCGCTGTCGCGCGAGGAGCGCCTGCGCGGGATAGCGCCCGAACCGGCCGAGGATGCGGTCCGCGTTGAACGCGGACCGTCGCTCACCCACGCGAGGCAACCGGCGGACCACGGTGGGCAGCGACGGTCGCAGTCCTCGGACGGACACCTCGCGAGGATGCGCGGTGAGGCCGTCGAGGAGGGCCTCGCCCACCAGGTCCATGCTGGGCCAGCCCTCTTCGCGAGGGTCCATGAGCAGCGCGAGCCGGAGCGGCGAGGAGGACGTCAAGGAAGGCTCCGAGATGAGGTGGGGCTCACGGCGATGGCCGCAGCAGTGTCTCCACCGTGCGCTCCAGCGCGAAGCGTTCGCGATAGACCTGGGCCGCGCGAGCCCCCAGCGCGGCGAGCTCCTCGGGGCGCGAGAGGAGCCGCTCGGCGGTGTCGATGAGCGCGCGAGGCGTGCTCCCATCCGCGAGGGCGACCGCGCCCGAGTTCTTCCACAAGGGCTCCGTGAGGTGCCCCGTCTGGGTGACGAGCGGCAGTCCCAGCGCGAGCCCCGCCATGGCCGTCGTGCGGCGGGTGCTCACGCCATCGGGATACGGCTGCACCAGGAGGTCCATGGCCGCGAGGTGGGCCACCAGCTCCTCGGGGGCGAGCGAGTCGCGCGAGTGGAGGCGAGAGCGCAGCCCCGGATGACGAGTCCCCACCTCCTCCGCGAACGGCTGGCTGCCGCGCCCGAGCAGCAGCACCTGGCGCTTGGAGTCCTTGTCCAGCAGCGGAACCAAGGCCGCTTCGAGCGGCGCGCGGAGGGCGGAGCCGTACGTCCCGAAGTGGCCGAGCCACGGCCCCGTGCCCAGCGCCGCGCGCACGGTCGCGAGCGCCTGCGCGGGCACCGAAGTGGGGAGCGTGCTGGGCACGGGCCGCCACTCCGCGCGCTGGCGGATGGGCGAGGGGAGGTGCTCCGCCCACGAGGGGATGGACACGAAGGCGCGGTCCGCCGCGCCGCCTGCCAGTCGCGCCATCACGCGCGTGACACCCGCGAGCACCTGGTGCCGAGGTCTGGCGGACAGACTCCAGGGGTAGACGATTTCGTGGAAGAAGACCCAGCGCTCATCCTGGCGGCGCGAGGCGAACCACGTGCAGAAGGGCACGTTCATCGCCTTCATCCCGAAGGCGTGGGGAACGTACTGGAGCAGCAGCCTGCGCGGCGCGCGGCAGCGGTTCAGCTCGCGCGACAGCCAGCGCAAGCCCAGCGGCAGGAAGAGGCCGGGCGCACGGTGGACGGTGACACCGTGCTCCTCGAAGGTGCCTGGCTCGCCCGGAGTCCAGACATGGACCTCCTGCCCCTCGCGTGCGAGCGCCTGTGCGACGAGCCGGGTGTAGTCGCTGACGCCGCCCGGCTGGGGAGGATACTCACCGGTGAGCAGGTGCCAGGAGCGAGGCGAGTCCCCCACGGCTCAGGAGGCTTCCATGTCGCGGACGGCGAGGAGCTGGAAGGCGTGCTGGGGGAAGCGCGTGGCGAAGGGCTCGGTGAGGATGGACAGCCGGCTGCCCAGGCGCGCGGGCTTGATGCGCGGGTGCGCGAAGTCCCCACGCAAGGGCTTCCAGCCGCTCATTCCCTTGACGCGATAGCCTCGCAGCTCGAAGTCATAGACCTCCCAACCCGAGCGGTGGACCTGGTGGACGTTGTTGTCCCACTCATCCTGGGGAAGAAAGCCATTGGGCGTGAAGATGACCACGCGCTTGCGCGCGAGGGATTCCATCATCTCCAGCAACTGGTAGCCCTGGGGCTTCTCGAAGTGCTCGATGACGTCCAGCGCGACGACGGCGTCGAAGCTCTTGGGGGCGAAGTGCTTGCCCGCCTCGAGCAGGTCCATGCAGTGGTACTCCTGATGGATGCCCGCGGCGCGGCTGCGCTCGATGCTCACCGAATACCCATCCACGCCCACCGAGCGGGAGAAGTGCTGGGAGATGTGGCGAAGGGGCGAGCCCGACCCACAGCCGATGTCGAGCACGCTGTCGCAGGAGCCGACCAGGGCTTCTCGCAAGGTGCGGTGGAAGACTTCGTGCTCGTCGACGAGCACCTCGCGCTTGAGGAACTGGAGGAGGGTCTGGCTCGGTGACATGGCCGACGGACCGTAGCCTCGCGGCTCCGTGAGGAGCAACCTTCGTGGTGAAGGGGCGAGCGAACAGCCGAGCCCTGGCGGCTGGTGGGACGCGGTGCGCTGCTCTCGTTGCTTGTGAGGCCGGGGTGGGCCTCGTACCATCCGGCCACCTTTCGCGCGCTGGAGCGCGAGCGGAGGCCGGGAGCGGGCCTCACTCTTGCGATGAACGCGACCGCGGCACCCGAGGTGGACACCGGTGAGGTGAGGGCCCGTGCCCTGAAGGGCATGATCGTGCTGGTGGCGCGCACGCTGGCCTCGCAAGGGCTGCGCGTCGTGAGCGCCCTGGTGCTCTCCCGTCTGTTGTTCCCGTCCGACTATGGCCTGTTTGGAATTGTCTCGTACGCGGCCTCCCTGGGCGTGTTCCTGGGCGACCTGGGCCTGAGCGCGGCGCTGGTGCGCCAGCCGCACGAGCCCACGCAGGACGAGACCTTCACCATCTTCTGGTGCCACCAGGCGCTCACGGCCGTCATCGTCGCGGCGGTGTGTGCGTTGGCTCCGCGGCTCACGGAAGGGTACGCGCTGGGTCCTGGCGCGGTGCCCATGGTGTGTGCGCTGGCGCTGGGGCTGTTCCTGTCCTCGTTGCGAGTGATTCCGCTGATGGCGCTGGAGCGGAAGCTGGCCTTCCCGGCGATCGCCCGCGCGGAGCTGGTGGAGAACCTGGCGCAGGTGGCCTGCACGCTGGCGTTCGCCTGGGCGGGGATGGGCGCGTGGGCGCTGGCCCTGGGCGCGCTGGTCCGAGGCGTCGTGGGCCTCGTGTGCATCTGGTGGGCGTCGCCCTGGCGTCCGCGCGGGGTGTTCCGGCTGGAGGTGTTGCGGCGCCTGCTGGGCTTCGGGTTGGCGTTCCAGCTCCCGCCGCTGGTGGCGGCGCTGGTGGCGGGGTGGGTGCCGCTGGTGGTGGGGCACGTGCTGGGCAAGGAGAGCGTGGGCCTGGTGAACTGGGCCTGGGCGCTGGCCTCCACGCCGATGATGTTGAGCGCGGTGCTCAACCGCGTGGCGTTCCCCGCCTACTGCCGCTTGCAGGATGACCCGGCGGGGTTCGCGGAGTACCTGGCGACCTCGCTGCGGCGGCTGTCCACGGTGCTGCTCCTGGCGCTCCCGGTGGCGGTGATGGGGATGCCGGTGGTGGTGCCGCTGTTCTTCGGGGACCGGTGGAGCGCGGCGGTGCCGCTGGTGCAGTGGTTCAGCCTGGAGTGCCTGCTCGTCACGCTGACGGGGCTGCTCGCGACGGCGCAGAACGCGGGAGGTCGGCCCTGGGAGCGGCTGGTGGTGGTGGTGGGCGTGGGCGTGGCGAAGTGGGGCCTGGGGACGTGGGCCATCCACCGCTTCGGGCTGGCGGGCATCGGGCCCATGGGGGTGACGGTCTCGCTGGCGGAGGTGTGGGTGACGGCGTGGCTGGTGTCCCGGCTGAACCCGGCGCTGCGCGGGTTGGTGTTCCAGGTGGTGGAGCCCGTGGTCTTCGTGGGGTTGTTGCTGGCGGGGACCTTCGTGGCGGTGGAGGCGTGGGTGATGGAAGGCGCGCTGGTGCGCTGGGTGGCGGGGGTGGGGGTGTTCACGTTGTTGCTGCTGGTTCGCGAGCGGGTTCCCGGGACGCTGTCGCTCCTGGGCGTGCTGCGCGACATCCTGGCGTTCGTCCGTTCGCGGCGAGCCGCCACAACAGGGATGTGAGGCATTCGATGGCGAAGGCAGACCTGATCATCTCCATTGTCAATCACAGCAACCCCGAGCTGCTGCACGACTGCCTGCGCACGCTGTTCGCGACGACGCGGGACTGCACCTTCGAGGTGTGGGTGGTGGACAACGCGACGGATGGGCGAGGCGTGGAGGCGATGCGCCGCGACTTCCCGCAGGTGCGCTGGTTGTTCAACACGGAGCGCAAGGGATTCTCGGCCAATCACAACCAGGTGCTGAGGCAGGCGCACGGGCGCTACATCTGCATCTTCAACGACGACACCATCGTGCACGAGGGCGCGTTCGACGCGCTCGTGCGCTTCATGGATGAGAACCCGCGCGTGGGGATGGCGGGGGCGCGGCTGTTGAACGCGGATGGCACGGTGCAGAACTGCACCTTCCGCCCCATGTCCTTGTCGGGGCAGTTGTTCGACCTGGTCTTCCTGCCGCGCCCGCTGCACTTCCTGAAGCAGATGGAGATCGACCCGGCGCAGTACGGGCATGAGGAGGCCCGGGTGAACTGGGTGCTGGGTGCCTGCATCGTCGTGCGGGATGAGACGCTGGCGGAGGTGGGGCTGCTCGACGAGGCGATGTCGCCGTTGGGGAACACGGAAGACACGGACTGGTGTGTGCGGGCGTGGAAGGCGGGCTGGGAGGTGGCGTTCTGCCCGGAGGCGGTGATTACGCACCTGTCGAGCCGCTCGTTCCGTCCTTCCGCGACAGGGCCGGACAAGGTGCGGGTGGAGTTGTGGCGCACGCGGGTGGCGTACTTCCGCAAGCACCATGGCCGGCTGCAGGAGTGGATGCTGCGCGCCATCCTGGTGGGGACGTTGCCGTACAACTCGATGGTGCTGACGCAGACGTTGTTGCGAGGGCGGATGGCGCTGCCGGAGTTCCGCAGGCAGCTCTCCACGTTCCTGCGCATCTCCGAGATGGGCCTGCGGGCGCGGGTCTGACATGCCGTTCTTCTCGGTCGTCATCCCGACGTACAACCGGGCGCGGCTGTTGGAGCGGACGCTCGCGTCGGTGTTCGCGCAGGAGGAGCGGGATTACGAGGTGCTCGTCGTGGATGACGGCTCCTCGGACGACACGCTGGAGGTGCTGGGGCGGCTCGGCGAGAAGGTGCGAGTGCTCCAGCAGGCCAACGCGGGCCCGGGCGCGGCGCGCAACCTGGGCATCCAGGAGGCCCGGGGCGAGTACGTGGTGTTCCTGGACAGCGATGACCTGTGGTTCCCGTGGACGCTCGCGGTGTACCGGCAGGTGTTGCGAGAGCAGGGGATGCCCGCGGTGGTGATGGGCTCGTCGGTGACGTTCCAGAAGGAGGACGAGCTGGCGCGGGTGGCGCGAGAGCCCCTGAACGTGGTGCCCTTCCGGGACTATCTGGCGAGCGCGGGGGACACGACGCCGCGCACGGCGTGTGTCCTGGCGGTGAGGACGGAGGCGCTGCGGCGCGTGGAGGGCTTCACGCCGTTGCGCATCGTCGCCGAGGACTACGATTTGCTGTACCGGCTGGGGACCGAGCCTGGGTTTGCCTGGGTGCGTGCGCCGCTCGCGGTGGGCTACCGGAAGCACGAGGGCTCCGAGTCCACGATGCTGGAGTCGGCCCACCGGGGGATGGCGTACCAGTTGATGCAGGAGCGCTTGTCGCGCTACCCGGGTGGGACGGAGCGGAGGCGCGAGCGGTTGCAGATGCTGCTGTATGCGAGCCGGCACGTCTCACACGTGATGGTGGACCACGGCCGGATGGACCTCGCGCTGGACTTGTATCGACGGAGCCTGCCGTATCATCTGGAGGTTCCTCGCTGGCGGTACCTGCTCGGGTTCCTGCCGAAGATGGCCGTGCGAGGGCTGCTCCAGAGCGTTCACCGAAACCAGCCGGGCTCATCGCGGGCCTGACTCCTTGTCCGTGTATCAGGCGGGCTCCTGTGTCTCGCGGGGTGCTGTGCATCTTCCTCCCAGGGGAAGTCTGCACGCGCTGCCGGAGGCACGGGATGGACGAAGCTCGTCGAGGGGGAGAGTCCAGTCGCGGGATGCGGTCGTCCGAGATGAAGGGAAGTGCTTGGGGAGGCGTCGACCTGGGCGGGACGAAGATTGAAGCGGTGGTCGTCGACGCGGAGGGGAGGCCGCTGGGGAATGCGCGGCATCCCACGCCGGCGGGTGGGCCGAAGGAGGTGGTGCGAGCCATCTATGAGGCCCTGGAGGATGCCTCGCGGTCCGCGGGGCTGGCGCCTCGTCGGCTCGCGGGAGTGGGCGTGGGGGCTCCGGGCTCGGTGGACAGCAACACGGGAACGCTCGCGCGGGTGAGCAACGTGGGCAAGGGATGGACGGAGCCCTATCCCCTCGCGGGGGCGCTCGCGGACCTGGTGCATGGCCCGGTGGTGCTGGGCAATGACGTGCAGGTCGCTGTGACGGCGGAGTACCGGCTGGGAGCGGGGATGCCCTATCGCTCGGTGCTGGGCGTGTGGTGGGGAACAGGGGTGGGCGGCGGGTTGGTGTTGGATGGGATTCCGTGGCGAGGGCGCGGCGCCGCGGGAGAGGTTGGCCATGTGGTGGTGAAGCCCGGAGGCTCGCGCTGTGGCTGCGGACGCCGTGGCTGCATGGAGGCCTATGCGGGCCGAGGGTGCCTGGAACTCAAGGCACGCAAGGCGGTGAAGCGGGGCGAGAAGACGATGCTGCTCGAGTGGATGAAGAAGAAGGGCCGGACCCGGCTGACGAGCAGCATCTGGAAGAAGGCGCTGGATGAGCAGGATGCCGTGGCGACCCGGCTCATCGACAAGGCGGTGTTGATGATGGGAGTCGGGCTTTCGTCCGCCATCAACCTGCTGGACGTGGACGCCATCATCCTGGGCGGAGGATTGGGGACACGGCTGGGCGTCGAGTATGCGGAGCGCATCCATGAAGCAATGCGTCCGCACATCTTCGTCCCGGAGCGTCAGCCACCGGTGGTGTTGGCGCAGCTCGGAGAATTGTCTGGCGCCATCGGCGCCGCACTCCTGGCGGAGCCTCCCTTGCACTGAGAGGGATTGAGACGGTCAGGGCGCGGGAGCAGAGACGGTGGCGAGCTTCGGGGCCGCCTCGGGCCGCCGCTTCATGCGAAGGGCCAGGCGCTCGACGTACCTCCACGACAGGAATCCCAGGAGCAGCGTGGGAGGAAACGAGAGCAGCGCGTTCTGCCACCACGGCATGGGGCCACCCACCAGCGCCGTGACGGCCTGCTGCACGGGAAAGGCATAGATGTAGACGCCATAGGAGAAGTCCCCATGGCGTCCGAAGTGCGCGAGCCGGCTCGGGATGAACGCGAGGTACAGCACGAGGTACGCCCCGCAGGAGCCCATGGCCACCTTCAGCCCGGTCCCCGCCATCGCCGTGCCCGTCAGGAGGGCCACACAGGCCAGGGCGAGCCACGGGCTCATCCTCACCCGGTCCCTCCAGAGGTAGAGCACCATCCCGCCTCCGAAGTAGAGCCCCAGCTCGGGCCAGAACCCCAGACGGCCGATGTGGAGGAACGACACCCCCGCCGTGAGGCACCACCCCACGAGCGCCAGGTCCTTCCGGAGCAGCTTCGCCAACCCCAATCCCAGCACGACCAGGTAGAAGCCCACCTCGTACTTCAACGTCCACAGCGAGCCGTTGACGGCACTCGCATACACATTCGACGGGAACACCCCGGGCAACGCCCATTGCGGCTCGACGAGCGTGAGGTTGCGCAAGACGAACGTGTACGTCTCCGCGGACGAGAAGTAGTCCCGCAACGGCAAGGTGGTGAACGCCGCCCCGAGCCCGAAGGCCGTCAGCAGCAGCGACACCGCGAGCCCCGGGAAGATGCGCAGCGTCCGGGCCTGGACGAACCCACGGGCCTCCTGGCCGCGCTCCCAGCTTCGCGAGATGAGGACCCCGCTGATGACCAGGAACACCGCGACGCAGACAATCCCCAGACTCACCTGTCCATGGGTGAAGACCGTCAGGGGCTCCGTGCCCTCCTTCGGTCCCTCGCCCAACGGAAACGCGTGGCTGACGATGACGCCCGAGGCCGCCGCGAAGCGCAGGAAGTCCAGGTTGTTGCTCCGGCCCTCCATGCATTCACGCAGCGTCGGGCGGGACGAGAGGGTCATGACCGGGGCTCGTGGAGCTGTGAATACGGCCCTTGCACCTGGGCCCAGCGGCTCGCCAGGACGAAGAGAATCTCCCGCACCGCGTCTCCGCGAAGCGCCAGCGCGGGACTCGCGAGCCCCGCGCCCAACAGCCGTGCCCAGTTCTTCACCCGACCGACGCCCGCGGACTTGCGGCCCAGGTAGCGCGCCTCGAGCGTCTTCTCGCTGCGCACCACACCCACGATGAGCCGGAGGAAATACCGGGTCTCGAAACGGGAGCGGGGGATGAGGTGCCACACCTTCAGCGAGGGCGAATAGACACGCCGATGTCCTGCCTTGCCCAGCAGGAAGCCGAACTCGATGTCCCCCCCACTCAAGAGCTGCTCGCCCAGCCGGTCCGGCATGAGCTGCTCCGGCGTTCGCCACGGCACGGCATCCAGGAACGCGGCGCGGCGCAGCCACAACCCCGCGCCAATGGTGGGGGCGATCGTCGCCGCCGCGCCGAAGTCGATGGGCGCATCCCCCAGCCGGTGGTTGATGGCGAGCAGGTGCTCCCGCCGGGAGATGCTCGGCGGAGGCGGCGTCTCATAGCGCGGGTACAGCCGCGACACGACGACACCCACGTGCTCGTCCTGGAAGTGCACCAGCCCATCGGCGACGAAGTTCGGCTCGGGGACGTTGTCATCGTCGAGGAAGCACACGACGTCCCGACGCGCGCTCTGGATGCCACACAGCCGCGCGAAGAGGAGCCCCTGCCGGGTCTCCGACACGACCCGGACCTCGACGCCGCGCTGACGCAGAGCCGCGACGGACGGGCTCTCCTCGACCACGCGCGAGGTGCCGTCCGTGGAGTTGTTGTCCACGACGACGACCTCGAAGCAGTCACTCGGCGCCTGCTGCGCGAGCAACGCCTGCAGCGGTGCCTCGACACGCCGCGCGCCGTTGTACGTGGGGATGACCAAGGTCACGCCAGACTGGCTCATCGTTGTGTCTCCATGCCGGCTCGCACGGTACCGCGCACGTCATCCTTTCGGGCGAGCAGCACATCCCGGAGCTTGAGGAAGGGCTTCTCCACCGTGACATACGTCACCCACGAGACGCCCAGCGTGAGCGCCAGGAACGCGAGGAGGTCCAGTCCCCACGCGCCCAGCCTCACGTCCAGGCGCTCGAGGACCCGGACCACCAGCCCATGCCACAGATAGGCGCCATAGGAGAGCAGCGCCGTCGGGTAGATGCCCCAGCGAAGCCACGAAGGAAGCCGCAGCGTCTCGACTCCCACCAGCACCGCGCCGAAGCCGGCCGCGAGCGCACTGAATATCCAGACATGGCCCGTGGTCGTCACGAGCGCGCCATGCCAGCCCACCGCGACCATCAACAGGATTCCTCCCGCGATGCCGCAGGCGGTGCGCCAGGGGCGGGGCCACTGTCTCCAGACAGGCGCGGTCCGCGCCAGGAACACCCCGATGGCGAGTCCGTCCAGATGCTGCTCCGTGGACCACGCCACGAACTCGGGGAAGGTCGACAGGTGCTCGCCCGGCGGAAGGTCGCGGACGTAGAAGGCGCGGGCGAGGACGCTCACTCCCACGGGCACCAGCCAGGCCCACGCGGGCCAGCGACGCCCGCCCAACGCGAAGGCGAGCAGGGGCAGCACCACGTAGAAGTGCTCCTCCACGCACAGGGACCAGCTCTGCACGAAGTCGCGCGGCAGCGAGAAGTTCTGGAGGAACAGCGCGTAGTGCCAGCCTCCCCCCAGGAAGGGTGTGCCCACCACCCAGGGCTTGAGCGCGTAGAGCGCGAGCACCACGAAGTAGAGCGGCAGGGTGCGCATCCAGCGCTTCATCCAGAAGGTGCGCAGCTGCGAGCCCAGCGGCGCGTCCGTCTCCGGCGCGAAGACCTGCCGACCGATGAGGTAGCCCGAGAGGACGAAGAAGAGGTCCACGCCCATCCACCCATGCGCGAACGCGGCTCGGAGCGTGAAGGGCACCGCGTCATGGACGGCCTTGGGCGCATGGAAGACCAGCACGCCCAGGATGGCGATGGCGCGCAGGAGGTCCAGCCCATCCATTCTTCGTTCAGGAGCGTGCGTCAACGAACGGCTCCACCATCCGAAAGCGAGCAGTCGCTGCCTCTCGGCATCGAGGTGCTTCGGGCAGCGCGACAGGATGGATGACGGACTCGTTGGGTGTCGCGGAACCGGAGACGCATGGGGACGAACAGGAGGCGCATTGTGTCCCCCGTCGCGAAGGCGTCAACAGCGGACAGAGAAGGGCCTGGTCGCAGGCTCCCTTTTCCAATCGGCTGGGAACCTTACAGGGGAGACCCGCGTGGAGGTCTGGTGTTGCCTCGCACGTCGTGGAGCGGAGATGTGCATCGAATCCGTGACGTCGGTGGATGGGCGGGTCATCTCGGACGCACGCTCTTGTGTCGCATAAGGACATGCATTGACGCGCCGTGACGCCCGCCCCCACCATGGGCGGCGCGGCACAACTCGATGATCACGTTCTTCGTCGCATTCCTGCTCTCCCTCGCGGTGGCCCTGACGCTCACGTACTTCGTGCGCAATTGGGCCCGCGCCTGGGGGTGGATGGACCCGGTCGACTCCAGTCGAAAGGTCCACGTCCGGCCCATCCCCAGGCTCGGCGGCATCGGCATCGTCGCGGGCTTCTTCGCGCCCCTGTGCGCGCTGTTCCTCGTGGACTCCGGCGTCGGGCATCACTTCCGCCTCCACACGGAGCTCGTCTACGGCCTGTTCCTCGGCGGCGCGGCCATCGCGGCGCTCGGGCTCTACGACGACCTGCGCGGCGCCAATGCCCGCCTCAAGTTCGGCGTGCAGTTCCTCGTCGCGCTGGGCCTCTACGCCCTCGGCTTCCGCATCGAGGTCATCGCCAATCCCTTCGGCCCGGAGCTGTCCCTGGGCGTGCTCGGCCTGCCGTTCACCGTGTTCTGGATGGTGGGCGTCGTCAACGCGCTCAACCTGATTGATGGCCTGGACGGGCTCGCGGGCGGCGTCGCCTTCTTCGGCGTCAGCACCAACTTCATCCTCGCGCTCGCGCGGGGAGACATCCTCTTGTGCCTGCTGATGGCGGCGCTCGCGGGCGCCATCCTCGGGTTCCTCGTCTTCAACTTCAACCCGGCCTCCATCTTCATGGGGGACACGGGCAGCATGTTCCTGGGCTTCGTGCTCGCCGCGGTGTCCATCAAGACGAGCACCAAGAGCGGCACGGCCGTGGCCATGCTCGTGCCCGTCATGGCGCTGGGCCTGCCCATCATGGACACGCTGCTCGCCGTGGTGCGCCGCTCGCTCCTGGGCCGCCCGCTGTTCAGCGCGGACAAGGAGCACATCCATCACCGCATCATGAGCCGCATGGTGCTCAGCCACCGCTCCACCGTGCTGGTGCTCTATGGCCTGTGCGGACTCTTCACGCTGACGGCGCTGGGGCTGAACTTCGCCAACAGCGTGCAGAGCGCCCTGCTGCTCAGCGGCATGGGCGTGGTCATCGTCGTGCTCATGCGCAAGCTGGGCTACCTGGACCTCGCGCGCGCGGGGGACATGCAGCAGACCCGTCAGCGCAACATCCGGCTGCGCTCGCTGGTGAAGGAGGTCTCCGCGTCGGTCCGCGCCGCGAAGTCCGTGCAGGAGGTCTGGACCTCGGTCCGCGCCCTGGCCGAGGGCCTGGACGTGTCGAGGCTCGAGCTTCGCTTCCAGCACGTCCGCAACGAGCTCACCGAGGGCATCGTCTTCGAGACCCAGCGCGCCGCGGGCAGCCCGGTCTCCTTCGACCTGCGGCTCGATGTGAAGGATGGGGACGCGGTGATTGGGGCGCTGTCGCTGGCGTGGGCCAACGGGCGCAACGCCACCAGCCGCGATGAGGAGCTGGCGCTGGAGTTGGTCGCGGACGCGGTGGCCGAGCGCTCCGCGCGGCTCTTCGCGCACGCGGACGCGGACCCCTCGCGGGTCGTCATGCTGAGGCGATGAGGCGTGGCGGGCTCGCATGCCCTCGTGGACCTGCTGCGCTCCTGGCCCTCGCCGCCGGAAGCGCCTGCTCCCGAAGGCGCCGCGGCGGCTGAGTTCGTGCGCGCGGCCGTGCGCCACGGCCTCGCGGGATTCGTCGCCCACGCGGTGGGGCAGGCGGGCTGGGAGCTCCCTCCCGAGTCGAGCGCGCTGCTGCGCCGCGAGTCCCTCACGGGCGCGGCTCGCGCGCTCCAGGTGAAGGCGCTGCTGCTGCGGAGCCTGGACGTACTGGCCTCCGAGCGCGTGGTGCCCGTGCTGCTCAAGGGCTATGGGCTGGCGCGGAGGCTGTACCCGGACCCGCTCCAGCGGGCGACGCGCGACGTGGACCTGTTGGTGTCTCGCCGGGACGTGCCCACCGCGACGCGAGCCCTCTCCGGATTGGGGCTGAGTGTCCGCCCCTCGCGCGATGGGCGCCACGCGGAGGCCGACTCACACCACGTCGAGCTGGAGGGGCCCGCGGGCCTGGTCGAGCTGCACTTCCGCGCGCTCGCGGGCTGGGGGCAGGCGCTGGAGGGGGATGCGCTGGTGGAGCGCGCGGTGGTGGGGGAGCTCGAGGGCCGCCGGGTGAAGTGGCTGCGCCCCGAGGACGAGGCCGTGTACCTGGCCCTGCACGCCAGCAATCACCTCCTGCAGCGGATGGCGTGGCTCTTCGACTTGAAGCTGCTCGCCGAGCACGCGCTGGATTGGACCCGGGTGGTCGAGGCGGCTCGCGGCACGGAGCTGCCTCAGCTGGCCTGGTACGCGTGGGACGCCGCGCGGCGGAGGCTGGGGGCCGCGGTTCCGGACGCCGTGCTGTCCGCGCTCGCGCCACCCCCGTGGCAGCGAATCCTGGCGGAGCGCTTCTTCACGGAGCCGCGGTTGGTGGACGCGGAGCTGGTGAACAGCAAACCCGCATGGGTCGCGGCGAAGCTGCTGCTGGCGCCCAGGCCCGTCGCCATGGCGCGGTATGCGCTCCGGCGCCTGGAGACCGCGGCCAGGAGACTCCGGTGAGCCGCGCACCACCGGGTGATGAAGCCGCCCCGGCTCCAGGGTAGGGTCCTCGCGACGCACGGGATGGAGCGCAGGGCGATGATGCTCGAAGAGCTGTTCTCAGGGGTGACGGGGACTGGGGTCGGGCTGAGCGTGCTGACCGCTTTCCTGGGCGGCAGGTTCATGCAGGGGAGCGCCATCTTCGGGCGATTTCCCCGGAACCGCGATGAACTGGTCCGATGTCTCTTCGCGGTAGGGCCCATTCGAAGATGGCGCCTGCAGCTCCTGGGGTTCCTGTGGTTCTTCACCTGCCTCTTGTCCATCGTCCCGTACCTGATGCTGATGGCCGCCATCCGCGTGGAGTGGGGATGGCTGATTGCCCGGTGGATGAGGGACCTCTCCCTCTGAGGGCCGGGCGCGCTCGGGGTCCTCGGGCCCGAGTCACCCCCAGGGGCCGGGCACTGTCCGGTGGCCGCCACTGGGGGGAACTCAGGCAGTGATTGCAGGGCATGCGGTGGGCCCGTTAAAGGGGGCCACCATGCCGCTCAGCCTGCTCGACACCTTCCGCGTCCTCGCCTCGTTCGACCCTCCGCGAGGTGCCCTCAAGGGCGCGCCCTGGGACGAGTACGTCGACTGGGCCATCGCCCAGGGGCTGGCGCCGCTGGCGGCCTACAACCTCGAGTACCGCCTGGGCCCCACCGCCGCCCCCGAGTGGGCGAGGGACCGGCTGCTCGCCGTCTACCAGGGCTCCGTCAACGACAACGTGATGAAGCTCGTCAACTTCAAGCAGGTCGTCGACGAGCTCCAGGGCCGCAAGCTCGTCCTCATGGGCTCCGCCGCCTTCGCCGAGGCGCTCTACCCGCACATCGGCTTCCGCCCCGTGCTGGAGCTCCAGCTCCTCATGCGCCGCATGGACGTGGACGGCTTCGCCGGCTTCCTCTCCAACCACGAGTTCCGCCCCGACTCCGTCCCGGCCCACAGCGGCGCCACCAAGGTGGTCACCGACGGCCGCACTTCCGTCTCCCTCTACTCGGACATCCTCGGCCCCCAGCGCCGCGAGCAGGCCCTGGGCATCATCGACCGCGCGAAGCCCATGAAGGTCTACGGGCCCTCCTTGTTCCGCGCGGACCTGGAGGACTCCGTCCTGCTCGTCTGCCTGGAGCACGCGCGTCAGGGGTATGACGTACCCTGGCTGTCCTTCATCGACCTGCGCGAGCTCGTCACGGGGGCGAAGTGGATGGGAGGCGTGTACTCCCGCCCGCTCGACATCCCGGCGTTGCTTGCCCGCGCCGCGGAGTGGCGTGTGGAGCGCGCTCTCTACACGTCGCTGTCCATCGTCGCCCGCCTCTTCCCGGAGGCCGCCGCCGAGGCCACCGCCGCGCTGCCCCCGCTGCGCCGAGCCACCCGTGAACTTCTGGACCGTACGGTGGTGGGTCCAATCAGCACCCCCGGCCAGACGTCCGCTCTCAGGGGCTTGGAAAGAGTGCGTCGTCTGCTCACTGGACAGTAGGCCCGGCCGGTTGCCCGGCCAGCCCTGGGACGGGCTTTCTTTCCGAGCGCGTCCCGGCGTATGAGTTCCAGCCAAGACACCGCCACACTGGGACTCCTTCAATGCGTATTGCCATCATCGGAACGGGCTACGTCGGCCTGGTCGCGGGCACCTGCTTCGCGGACTCGGGCAACGACGTCACGTGCGTGGATATCGACGAGCGGAAGATTCGCATGCTCCAGGCGGGCGAGGTGCCCATCTACGAGCCGGGTCTCGAGGAGCTCATCAAGAAGAACGTGCGGGAGAAGCGCCTGTTCTTCACGCGGGACTTGCCCGAGGCCGTCTCCAACGCGCACGTCGTCTTCATCGCCGTGGGCACGCCCGAGGGTGAGAGCGGCGACGCCGACCTCCAGTACGTGCTGGCCGCCGCCGAGCAGATCGGCAAGGCGATGAAGCAGTACACGGTCGTCGTGGACAAGAGCACCGTGCCGGTGGGAACCGCCGACAAGGTGCGCGAGGCCATCCGCAAGGTGACGAGCATCGAGTTCGACGTCGTCTCCAACCCGGAGTTCCTCAAGGAAGGCGCCGCGCTGGACGACTTCCTCAAGCCGGACCGCGTCGTCATCGGCGTGGACTCCGAGCGGGGGCGCAAGGTGATGGGCGAGCTGTACGCCCCCTTCGTGCGCACGGAGAACCCGGTGCTGTTCATGGACACGCGCTCGGCGGAGCTGACGAAGTACGCGGCCAACGCGATGCTGGCCACGCGCATCTCGTTCATGAACGACATCTCCGCGCTCTGCGAGAAGGTGGGCGCGGACGTGGACTTCGTGCGCAAGGGCCTGGGCTCGGACCGGCGCATCGGCTACCCGTTCCTGTTCCCGGGTGTGGGCTACGGCGGCTCGTGCTTCCCCAAGGACGTGAAGGCGCTGGGCGCCACCGCGCGCGAGTTCGGCCTGGAGTTGGACCTGCTGCGCGCCGTGGAGCGCACCAATGAGCGGCAGAAGAAGCTCCTGGTGAACAAGGCGACCAAGCACTTCGGCGGCTCGCTCGAGGGCAAGAAGTTCGGCGTGTGGGGCCTGGCCTTCAAGCCGAAGACGGACGACATGCGCGAGGCGCCGTCCATCGACGTCATCGAGGGCCTCATCGGCAAGGGCGCGACGGTGGTGGCGCACGACCCGGTGGCCACGCACTCGGCCAAGCGCGTCTTCGGCGACCGCATCCGCTACGCCAGCGTCCCCTACGAGGCGCTGGAGGGCGTGGACGCGCTCTTCGTGGTGACGGAGTGGAACGAGTTCCGTCACCCGGACTTCGAGCGCATGAAGGGCCTGATGAAGTCGCCGGTCATCTTCGACGGGCGCAACGTGTTCGACCCGGTGCGCATGCGCGAGCTGGGCTTCACGTACTTCGGCATCGGCCGCCGGTGAGCCAAGGCGGTTCACTCGATGCGCTGACGGGGCTGCGCTTCTTCGCGGCCCTGCATGTCGTGCTGTTCCACTTCGCGCGCCCGGTCCTGGACCCGGCGCCGGAGTGGCTGCGGAGCCTGGTGGGCTCGGGCTACTCCGCGGTGGGTGTCTTCTTCGTCCTGTCTGGCTTTGTCCTCGCCTGGAACTACCTGGACACGGACGGGCGCATGGAGACGGGGACGCGTGCGTTCCTCGCGGCCCGCGTGGCCCGCGTCTATCCCGTCTATCTGCTGACCTTCCTGCTGTCCTCGCCGCCCGTGATGCTCGCGTCGGTGGGGGAGAACGGCTGGAAGGTGGCCGCGATGAAGCTCGCGGTGGCGGCGGTGGCGACGCTCGCGCTGGTGCAGGCGTGGGTGCCTCGGCTGGCGCTGTACTGGAATCCCCCGGGCTGGTCCGTGGCGGTGGAGGCGTTCTTCTACGCGCTCTTCCCCCGGCTGGCGCGCTGGCTGCCGCGCCTGCGTCCTTCCTGGGTGCCGGGCGTGCTGGTGGGGCTGTGGGCGCTCGGGCTCACGCCGCCGGTGCTCTATCTGGTGCTGCGGCCGGATGGCCTGGCCACGGTGGATGTCCATTCCTGGGGCACGTGGTTGGCGTTGATGAAGTTCACGCCCGTGGCGCGCCTGCCGGAGTTCCTCTTCGGGGTGGTGCTGGGGTGGTGGTTCGTGCGCGAGCGCGCGGAGGGGACGCAGAAGGGCTCGGGCGTCGTGCTGGCCTTGCTCGGCGCCGCGCTGCTCATGGCGGTGGGAGCCGCGGGGGAGCGGATTCCCTATCCGCTGATGCACAACGGGCTGCTCGCGCCCGCGTCGGGGCTGCTCGTGTACGGGCTGGCGCGGGGCGGTGGGTGGCTGGGCTGGGCCTTGTCCCGGCCCGTCGTCGTCCGGCTGGGCGCGGCCAGCTACGCGCTGTACCTGCTGCAGTTCCCCGTGGGGGAGGCGGTGGCGAAGGTCGCCCCGTGGGTGGGCCTGGCCACGCCGCTGGGGAAGCTGGGGCTGGTGCTGCTCTGGGTCATCCCCGCATCGCTGTTGACGCACCACTTCGTGGAGACGCCGCTGCGCTCGCGGGTGCGCAAGCTGCTTCAGCCCTGGGTGGACGGGGAAGGGGCGGCGCCCGCACGTCCCGTGGCGCCAGGGGCCTGAGGAGGCCCCGCGTTCAGTCGAGAGGCGGTGCTAGCGGGAGATGCCGCACTCCTGCTTGCCCTCGGCGGTCTCGATCTTCCGGCAGTCGCAGCCGTCGAGCTTCGCCTCGCAGACGGCCTCGTCCTCGGGCGTGGGCTCCACGTTGTTCTCTTCGCGAGCCGCGCGCTGGATGCACAGCTCCTTCTCCACCGAGTTGATGGCGCAGTCGCACAACTTCTCTGACAGCTCGCGGCAGGCTCCCTTGCAGCCGGTGAGTCCGGACAGGGTGGCGCAGAGGAGGGCGGTGGCGAGGAAGAAGCGGCGCATGGGTCGGCGAACATGCCAGAAGGTCCTCCGGATGCAAGCCAAGTCCGGGCCCGGGCGTGAATGAGCGGATGCCCTGGGGGGCCCGCCTGCCTGGGTTGACGGTGGGGACGCCTCGACGCGGCGCTCCAGGGAGGGGAAGGTTCCGGCACCGGACGGGTGCGGGCCGTGCGCGAGCCCGCGAAAGACGGGTTTGGCCTGATATGGGTATGGCTTGGGGGGCGTATCGGTTGACCCTGGTTCACACTCGCCTGGTGGCCCTGTCTGCTGTCGGGCGAGGGCCGCGAGCCAGAAAGGAGAGTGTTTCAAGGCCCGTGTCATACTTCCGCGCCTTCGAATGCCTCCCACGCATCGCAGCAGCTCGCGGTACACCCGGTTCGCCGAAGTGGCCTTGGCCGCTCTCGTCGTCGTGTGTCCGTTGGCGCTCGGTGGCGCGGCCCGTTGGCTGTCCTGGCCGCTGATGGTGCTGGCGGGCGTGGCAGCGGTGCTCGCGGGCGTCGGCGCGCGGCGGCAGGGGCAGTCCTTGCGCTTCCCGCTGCTGGCGCTTCCGTTGGGGGTGGGCGCGGCGCTGTGCGCGGTGCAGTTGGTGCCGCTGCCGGCGGGTGTGCTGCGGGTGCTGAGTCCGGAGGCCGCCTCGCTGCGGGAGTTCGCGCTGGAGCCCTTGGGGCTCACGCGGGCCCGGCCGGTGTCGCTGGAGCCGTCCGCCACGTGGCGCGAGTTGTCCAAGCACCTGGCCTACCTGCTGACGTTCCTCGCCGCCGTCCAGGTGTGCCGGTCGAGGGAGCGGAGGCGGCGGCTGCTCGCGGTCCTGGTCTTCACGGGCGCGGCGGTGGTGCTGGTGGGCCTGGGGCATTCGCTCCTGGGCGTCTCCTCGCTCCTGGGGCTCAAGGCGTGGGAGCACGCGCGGCCTCCGCTGATGACGTTCTTCGCCAATCCCAATCACCTCGCGGGCTTCCTGGGCCTGGCGTCCACGGTGGGCGTGGGGCTGGCGCTCACCACGCGGCCTCGCTCCAGGGCGCTGCCCTTCGCGCTGGCGGCGGGGGCGAGCGGCCTGGGCGTGGTGCTGTCGCTGTCCCGAGGCGGCATCGCCTTCTTCGTCTTCGGCCAGGCGATGCTGGTGCTGTGGCTCTCGCGTCAGCGCCGTGAGGAGGCGGGCCGGAGTCTGCTCGGCGGGTCTCGGAGCACGGCCGCGCTCCTGGGGTTGCTGGCGGTGCTGGCCGTGGGGACCTACGCGGTGACGGAGGCCCTCTGGGTCGAGGCGCGCTCCGCGGACAGCCTGGAGAAGCTGAGTCAGTCCAAGGTGGCGCTCTGGCCCATGATGGCGCGAGCCGCCAGCGCCTTCCCGGTGCTGGGCATGGGACGGGGTGCCTTCGAGGCGGTCTTCCCCCGCTACCAGTCCGAGCCCAACCCCAACACGCTCACGCACCCGGAGAACGCGGTGCTGCAGGTGGTGGCGGAGCTGGGCGTGCCGGGGCTGTTGCTCCTGGCCGTGGCCCTCTGGGCCTTCATCGGCCTGCTGCGTCGGGAGGGCCTGGACGCGCTGGAGGGAGCCTCGCTGGCGGGCGTGGCGGCGCTGGGGCTGCACAACCTCTTCGACTTCAGCCTGGAGCTGCCTGCGTGCGCGGTGGCGGTGCTGGTGGTGCTGGGCGCGGTGGTGCGGCCTCGGGAGCGGGGCAAGGAGGCCGGGGGCCCGGTCTGCCTCACGCCGTCCTGGGGGTTGCTTTGCGCCGGCATGGCGCTGACGGCCCTGGGGCTGGTGGCGCTGGTGCCTGGGAGGCATCGGCTGGCGGACGCGGAGGCGGAGCTGGCGACGCTGGTCCGGGAGCGCGCGCCCCTCGACATGGTGCGGGCGCGAGGGCTGGAGCTCATCGACCGGCATCCGTCGGATTACCTGCTGTACCGGATGGTGGCCTCCGCCCACGTGGCGCGGGGCGGGGGGGAGGGCGCGGCCGAGGCGCTGGCGTTCATCAACCGCGCGCTGACGCTGGCTCCTCGGGACGCCGTGTCGCATCGCGTGGCCGCGCAGGCGTTGCTCGCGCTGGGGCGCCGCTCCCAAGGCTTCCTGGAGTACCGGCTCGCGAACGAGGCGGGAGACCTGGGGGTGTTGCGCGGCGAGGCCGTGCGCCAGGCCCGCTCGGTGGAGGACCTGGTGGCGATGACGCCGGACTCGCCGGAGCTCGCGGGCCACCTGGTGGACGCGCTGAGCAACGTGCTGGGACGACAGCCGCTGGCGCTGGACTACAACGGCTGGGCGCGGGCGCACTTCGAGGGCCGCCCGGGAGTGGTGGGGCTGTGGAAGCGCGAGGCGCGGCTGCGTCTGCTGCGCAAGGAGCTGCCGGAAGCGGAAGGGGCCTGTGTCCAGGTGGAGCGCCTGGAGCCGGAGCGGCTGGACACGGTGCTGCTGCGCGCCGAGGTGCTGAAGGGCCGCGGGGAGGGCGAGGCCGCGCTGCGGGCCGTCGAGGCACTCCGGTCCCGGAACCCCATGAACGTGGAGCTGGCCTTCACCCTGGCCTCCTGGCAGTTGGAGGCGGGGCTGACGCGGCGGGCTCGCGAGACGCTCCACGCGGTGGGCGGACTCCTCTCCGACTACCAGCAGCGGGCGCGGATGCTGTCGATGGAGGCGGAGGCGCTCGAGCGCGAGGGCCTCCTCTCGCGCGCGGTGGAGCGGCGCCAGACGGCGGCTCGGCTGGTGCCCAGCTCGGACGCGTACTTCGCGGTAGCCCGGTTGCAGGAGACACTGCGTCGCTATGACGCCGCGGCGCGCTCCGTGCGCGAGGGCCTGGAGCTGCTGCCTCCCGAGGCGCGAGAGCCCGCGCGCGCCTGGGTGACGCGGCTGGAGTCCGCCGAGCGGTCCCGGGTGGAGACGCGCCGCAAGGAGCTCCTGGACGACCCGAAGGCGCAGGAGCTGGAGCACTTGCTGGGGGACTCGCGGGAGCCCGCCGTCGAGCCGTGAGCCCGCGCGACGCGTGCCTCACGAAGGCATGGATGCGTCCTGTTCCATGAAGACCGGTGGGATGGGCACCACGGGGGCCTGAGGCCGGAGCCGCTCGTGGATGAACGACGCGACCAGGGGCCACTCGAGCGTGGCGAAGTCCTGGAAGCGCATCTCCACGGCTTCTTCGTGAGAGCCCGCTCGGAAGAGCAGGTGCTCGGTCAGGCTGAGCGTCTCGTCCACCGCCACGGGCAGGCTGTAGAGCTCCCCGAAGGGAGGCTCCGCGCCCACCTCGCAGTCGGGGAAGTGGTCGCGGAACTCACGCTCGCTGGCGAGTCGCACGGTGCGCACCCCCAGCAGCTCCCGCACACGCATCAAGTCCAGCGTGCCCGCCGCGGGGACGACGAAAATCCAGGGCTGCCGGTCCGCCATCACGATGACGGACTTGGCCACGCGCCAGCCCGAGACGTGAAGCGCCTGGGCCAGTTCCTGCGCCGTGACGGCGCGCGGATGCCAGTAGCGCTCATAGAGGACCCGATTGCGTTGGAGATAGTGCTGGATGGAAGCCGGAATCACGAGGCGTCACCTCCTTGACGAAAAGGTGTGTCACCCCGGCGGCTTCGACCACGGCACCCCGCGCCCTTCGTGCCCACGGCATTCCGCCGTGGGCCCGCTGGCCTGGTGCGAGGACAAGGGGGCAAGCCCCTGGTGCTCACTGCTGGAAGTCGTAGACGCTGCCCAGCTTGAGGATTCGCGTCAGCTCGTCCAGCGCCGTCATCGTCTCGCGCGCGAGCTGTGGGTCCTGCAGGTCCTGGGGACGGAGCACGTCGCGGTAGTGGCGGCGCACCCAGGCGGCGAGCGACTCATGCAGGGCCGGCGAGTAGAAGACGTCGGCGTGGATGGCCTGGCGCTCGGCGTCCGTGAGCCACACGCGCTGGCGCAGGCAGGCGGGCCCACCGCCGTTGTTCATGGACTGGCGCACCTCCAGGTAGTGCACCGCCTTGACGGGGGTGTCCTCGGCCACCACGCGCTCCAGGAAGCCGCGCGCCGCGGGCGTCTCCCGGCTCTCCACCGGGGCGATGATGGCCATGGTGCCGTCCGGCAGCGTCAGCACCTGCGAGTTGAAGGGGTAGGCCTTCACGGCGTCCTTGGCCGGCAGCTCCGCGTTGCTGGCGACGACGGCGCGGAAGTCCGGGCCCAGCTTCTCGCGCAGCACCTGGAGCAGCCCCGGGTGGTCCACGAAGGCGAGCTCGTGCAGCATGAGGAAGCGCTCGTTGCCCACCGCCAGCACGTCCGTGTGGAAGGCCCCCGCGTCGATGCCGTCCGGGTGCTGCTGGGGGAAGAGGACGTGGTGCGCGTCGAGCTGGTGGAGCCGCGCGAGCGCCTGGCTGGACTCCAGCGTCTGCCGGGCGGGGAAGCGCTTGGGGCCCTGCACGTCCTGCCACGCGCTGCGGCCCCAGGCGAGCAGGTGCACGCCCGCGTGTCCGGGCGTGGAGAGGCGGGTGTGGTTGGCCGCGCCCTCGTCCGCGAAGTGGCTGCCGGGCGGCAGCGGCGCGTGCACCGCGAAGTGCTTCTCGTCGGCGAAGATGGCGCGCAGCACCGCGTGCGTGGTGTCCGCCTCGAGGGCGCGGTGGAACATCTGCGAGAGGTTCGCGGGCGTCAGGTGCACGCGGCCGTCGGCCGTGTCGGCGCTGGGGGCCACGGTGGCGGCGTTGGCCGTCCACATGGAGGAGGCGCTGGAGGTGAGCCGCAGCAGGTGCTCGGCCTCGCGCGCGGCGCGGGTGATGACCTCCTCGTCCGTGCCGGTGAAGCCCAGCGTCCGCAGGGCCCGCAGCGACGGGCGAGGCTGCGGCGGCAGCACCGCCTGGCCGACGCCCAGGCCGGAGACGAAGCGCATCTTCTCCAGGCCCTGAAGTGCCGCTTCACGGGGATGGCTGGGCTCTCCGACGTGACTCTGGGACGCCAGGTTGCCGGGCGACAGGCCCGCGTAGTTGTGGGTAGGACCGACGAGGCCGTCGAAGTTGTATTCGCGCATGGGGTATGGAGCGACTTGTGGAGCGTCCACCCTTAACAAAGCGCCTGAAACGTTTCCTCCGGTACGTGCTCATCCGGAGCGTCCTGTTGTGCCTTCAACCCCTGCCTCTGCGGTGGGCTCGGGGGCTGGGCTTCCTCCTGGGAGGATGGGCCTACGGCCTTGCGGGGGGCGAGCGCCGCAAGGCCCTGAAGTCCCTGGGCGTGGCCTTCCCCGAGAAGTCCGACGCGGAGCGGCAAGCCCTGGCCCGCGCCAGCTTCCGGCACCTGGGGGCGGCGGCGCTGGAGGTGGCCTGCACGGGGGCCCTGGACCGCGGGCTCGAGCAGTTGGTGGCATGGCCCGAAGAAGACAGGCGCGTGCTGGAGACGGCCCTGGCGCGCAAGAAGGGCGTCGTCTTCGTCTCCGGCCACGTGGGCAACTGGGAGCTGCTGGCCCGGCGCGTGGCGCGGGCGGGCTACCCGAGCCAGAGCATCGCGAAGGAGACCACGGACCCGCGCCTCACCGTGCTGGTGGAGCGGTTCCGGGCGCGCGGCGGCGTGCGCAGCATCTGGCGGGGGCAGGACGGCGCGGCGCGGGCCATGCTGAGGGCGCTGCGCGCGGGGGAAATCCTGGGGCTGCTCATCGACCAGGACACGAAGGTGCAGTCGCTCTTCGTGCCCTTCTTCGGGGAGCTGGCGGCGACGCCTCGCGCGGCGGCGGACCTGGCGGTGCGCACGGGCGCGGCGGTGGTGACGGGCTTCTGCCACCGGGTGGAGGGCGGCTACCGGCTGACGATGGAGGAGGTGCCCGTGCCGGCGCTGGAGGACCGCGAGGCCGCCGCGCTGGAGCTCACCCGGGCCTTGTCCGAGCGCATCGAGGCGGCCATCCGCCGCACCCCTGAACAGTGGGTGTGGATGCACCAGCGCTGGAAGACGCGTCCCCCGGCCGACACACAACCCGTGCTCGCGGAGGCGGCGCGGGCGCCAGCCGGGTGATAGAAGGCCCCTCGTGCCGCGCATGTCCGTCCGTCTCCTCGCCGTGTGCCTCCTCGTCGCCGCGTGCAAGCCCCGCCGCGAGACGGAAGGGGGCTCCGAGCAGCCCCCGCCCCAGGTGGTGCTGCACGGCGCGCGCATGATGTCCTACGAGGGCGAGCGCCTCACCCTGTCCGGCCACGCCGAGCGGCTGACGTACCAGCGCGCGGGCGGCGACGTCCTGGCCACCCACGCCACGCTGCGGGTCCCCCCGGGCACCACCGAGGAGGGCATGTCGGTGGGCACCGAGAAGGGCATGGATATCAGCGCCCCGAATATGGAGGGCAGTCTGGCGTCCAAGCAGATGGTGGCCTCCGGTGGAGTGGTGGTGCGCACGGGGGATGGGATGGTGGTGGAGACGCCTCGGCTGACCTACGACGCCCTCGAGAAGGGGGCGCACGGCAACGAGGGCGTGGTGGTGCGTGGGCCGGATTACCGTCTGCGGGCGGACCGCTTCGAGCTGTCCTTCCCGGATGAGACATTCACCTTCGCGGGCTCGGTGGAGACCGTGCTGGGAGCTTCTGAGCGTGATTGAGTTCCTCGTGATGGCCTTCTTCGTGGCGCAGCCGATGCCGGCCGCGGCCGCGCCCACCGATGGCGGGACGCCTCCCGCCGCGGACGCGGGCAGTGCCAGCCAGAGCCCCCTGGGCCCGGTGGACCTGAAGGAGCCGGTGCAGATCACCGCCGACCTCATCGAGGGGGGCAAGTCGCAGGCGACGCTCACGGGCAACGTGAAGGTGACGCACCGGACGCTCGTCCTGAAGTGCGACCGGATGACGGCCTACTTCACCCAGCCGCGCGTGGTGACGCGCGTGGTGTGCACGGGCGGAGTCAACGCCGTGGACGGGGACCGCATGGCCCGCGGCGAGCGCGCCGAGTACGACGTGGCCAGCGGCGTGCTCGTCGTCACCGGCTCCCCCGAGGCGCGCCAGGGCACCACGTACATGCGCGGGACGAAGGTCCGCCTCACCCTGGGGAGTGAGCGGCTGGACGTGGAGAACGCCGTCATCATCTTCGAGTCCCCGCCGGCCTCCCCCGCGCCGTCCAAGCGCAAGGGCGCGTCCGCGCCGGGCCGCCCCTCGCCCGCGCCCGTGGAGCCCGGCAAGGCCCCCGCGCGATGAGCGACGACGCGAAGCTGTACGCCGAGGGCCTGAAGAAGGCCTTTCGTGGCCGCCAGGTCGTCAATGGCGTCTCCTTCACCGTGTCCCCGGGCGAGGTGGTGGGCCTCTTGGGCCCCAACGGCGCCGGCAAGACGACCAGCTTCAACATGGTGGTGGGCCTGGTGACGCCCGACGGGGGCCGCGTGCGCATTGGCGACGAGGACCTCACGCACCTGCCCATGCACCGCCGCGCGCGCCGGGGCGTGGGCTACCTGCCCCAGGAAGCCTCCGTCTTCCGCAAGCTCACCGTGCGCGACAACTTCCTGGCCGTGCTGGAGCTCCAGAAGGGCCTGGACAAGCGCGCGCGGGAGGCTCGCGCCACCGCCATCCTCGACGAGTTCGGCCTCTCCCACGTGGCCGAGTCCCTGGGCGGCACCCTCTCCGGCGGCGAGCGGCGGCGCGCCGAGATTGCCCGGAGCCTCCTGCCGTCCCCCCGCTTCATCCTCTTCGACGAGCCCTTCGCCGGCGTGGACCCCATCAACGTGGGCGACCTCCAGCGGCAGATATTCCTCCTCCGCGAGCGCGGACTGGGCGTCCTCATCACGGACCACAATGTCCAGGACACCCTGGGCATCTGTGACAGGGCGTACATCATCACACAAGGGCAGATCCTGGAGGAGGGGACCCCGGCGGAGATTGCCGCCTCCCCTCGCGCCCGCGCCGTCTACCTGGGGGAGCGGTTCCGTCTCCAGGAACCCGTCTAAGGACGGCTGGCCTTCGGCCAACCGAATGCATAGACTCCTGTTGGCCCCGCTTTTGCGTCGACAGGCCAACACGCCCGGGCTACGCTGAGCGTAGCTAAGCTACGGGTTTCCTTGCGAATTTCTGAGTATGCAAGCAAGGGACCACGTTTCCGCCACTAGACGTAGACAGGGTGCCTTGTTACGTTGGCACGGTCTTTGATTGGTCCCGCGCGGCATTGGGGCTGAATCACTTGGGAGACCCTGTCTCATGGCGATGGAACTCAAACAAAGCCTGAAGCTTGCGCAGCAGCTGGTGATGACACCCCAGCTGCAGCAGGCCATCAAGCTGCTCCAGCTCTCCCGGATGGAGTTGCTGGAGCAGGTCCGCGAGGAGATGGACCAGAATCCTCTCCTGGAGCAGCCGGACGAGCAGGCACCGGGCGACGTGGGAGACAAGGAGCCGGGGGAAGCTTCGCTGGAGGCGGACAACGTCGAGATTCCTCGCGACGTGGAGATGCCAGCGGCCACGGGGGACACCGCCCAGGAGTTCAAGGGCGACGCGGATGGCCCGCCGGAGATTGACTGGGAGGCGTACCTCAACAGCTACCAGTTCAACGAGCCGACCACGGCGTCCAACAAGGGCAACGTGGCCACGGACGACCTGCCGTCGTTCGAGGCCAACCTCGTCAAGAAGGAGGACCTGGTCGACCACATCCAGGAGCAGCTGGGCACGCTGCGCCTGAACGACGCCGAGCGCCGGGTGGCCATGCTCATCCTGGGCAACCTGGATGACGACGGCTACTTGAAGCTGCCGGACGTGGAGGGAGACCCGCTCATCCGCCTGTGCAACGAGGCGGACGTGCCCATGCACGTGGCGGAGCGCACCCTGCGCCGCATCCAGATGCTGGAGCCTCGCGGCTGCGGCGCGAGGGATTTGCAGGAGTGCCTGCTCATCCAGCTGCAGGGGATGAAGGAGTCGCAGGCGCCGCTCCTGGGCCTCATCATCAAGCGGCACATGAAGTACCTGGAGAGCAAGAACCTGCCCGCCATCGCCAAGGACCTGAAGGTCACCTTGGAAGAGGTGGTGGAGGCGGTGAAGCTGCTCCCGAAGCTGGACCCGAAGCCGGGCCGCAACTTCAGCGGCGACGACGCGCAGTACATCACCCCCGACGTCTTCGTCTACAAGATGGGGGACGAGTACACGGTGGTGCTCAACGACGACGGCCTGTCCAAGCTGCGCATCTCCGGCACCTATCGCAACGCGCTGAAGACGGGCGCGGTGGGGCCGGGCCAGACGAAGGACTTCATCCAGGACAAGCTGCGCAGCGCGGTGTGGCTCATCCGCTCCATCCACCAGCGGCAGCGGACCATCTACAAGGTCACCGAGAGCATCGTGAAGTTCCAGCGGGACTTCCTGGACAAGGGCATCGCCCACTTGAAGCCGCTCATCCTCCGGGACGTGGCCGAGGACATCGGCATGCACGAGTCCACGGTGAGCCGCGTGACGACGAGCAAGTACGTGCACACGCCGCAGGGCATCTTCGAGCTGAAGTACTTCTTCAACTCGTCCATCTCCCGCGTGTCCGGCGAGGACACCGCGAGCGAGGCGGTGAAGCACCACATCAAGCAGATTGTCGCGCAGGAGGACGCGCGCAATCCGTACTCGGACCAGAAGATCGTGGAGCTCCTGCGCTCGCAGGGCACCGAAATCGCGCGCCGCACGGTGGCCAAGTACCGCGAGGTGCTGGGCATCCTCCCCAGCAGCAAGCGCAAGCGGTACTACTGAGTTTCCGGCAAGTGGCTCTTGTCCGTCAGGGTGCTGGCGGACACAGTCAGGGGCGCCATGAGCGCCCCTATTTCTTTCGAGACCGATGCCGGTGTCCCTCGTCGGGAGCTGGTTCCCCTGGTGGCCCCGCCCGTCGTGCTGGAGGGGCGCACCGTGCGGCTTGCGCCCTTGGGGTTGGAGCACGCCCAGGCCCTGGCCTCGCTGTGTGAGGACTCCCTCTTCGCGTACTTCTCCGTGGTGCTGCGCACCCAGGAGGACGTGGAGCGGTTCATCACCCGCGCGCTCGAGGCCGCGCGGAAGGGCACCGAGCGCCCCTTCGTCATCCTGGAGCGCGAGACGGGGCAGCCGGTGGGCACCACGAGCTATCTCGACATCCAGCGGGACTTCCGGACGCTGGAGATTGGCTGGACGTGGCTGGGCCGCCGGGTGTGGCGCACGCGCGTCAACACCGAGTCCAAGTACCTGCTCCTGCGCCACGCCTTCGAGACGCTCGACGTCATGCGCGTGCAGCTCAAGACGGACCGGCGCAACGCGCGCTCCCGCGCGGCCATCGAGCGGATGGGGGGGAAGCTGGAGGGCATCCTCCGCAACCACATGCTGGTGCGCGGTGGGGTGGTTCGCGACAGCGCCTACTACGGCATCGTCGACACCGAGTGGCCCGAGGTGAAGGCCCGGCTGGAAGGCTTCCTCCAGCAAGGTGCTTGAGCGAGCAGGCGAGCGCGCCATGGTGGGAAAGGGGGCGGGGTGCGCCGTTCTGCTCCCTGTTCTCGGGGGCGGTGGGTATAGGGTGGCCGCGTATGCACTCTTCCTCTCGTCGTTGTGCTTCCGGCGTGGTGCCGGGTGTCCTGGTCGCGGTGGGCCTGCTGTCCGCCGGCTGTGGTGACTCGCTGACCACGGAGCACGTGGACCTGGCGGGGCTCTCGGACCGCACCCTCACGTATTCCCTCGCGGACGTGGACCTGTTCGAGGTGCCCCAGGCCCCGGGCTCCCACCGCGTCACCGTCACCTTCTCCCAGGCGAGCGGTGAGCGCTGCACGCGGCTGAAGGATGGCGCCACCGCGACGTTCAACGGGCTGCCCATGAAGCTGGAGCAGGGCGGCGTCGACAGCACCGCGGGCCGCGACCTGTGCATGCCCACTCGCGCCATCTTCGACTACAACCCGGACGAGTGGGCGCAGCTGCCGCCCGCGGATGCGCTCATCGCCATCCAGGACGCGAGCCACTCTGTGCTGTTGACGGCGAAGAACGGTCAGGCCAAGCGCTCGTTCACGTTCGAGGGCCCCGTTCCCCTCGAGCGGATGCTGCGAGGCCAGACGTACTCGTTCCGCTGGGCACCCGCGGGAGAGGAGCTCGAGGCGGCGGGGGCTTCGCTGTTGCCCGAGGGCGGCGTGGTGACGGCGCAGCTGAGCGTGGTGAAGAAGGAGAACCGCATCACCTTCACCGTGCCCGCGCAGCTGGGGCCGGCCACCCACCTCTTGACGCTGAAGGGAGAGGTCGACGCCGAGGTGACGGAGTGCGTGGGCGTGGCGAATTGCCGAGGCGCCTACTTCCATTCCCAGGAGCAGGTCGTCGCCGTTCAGTAGTCAAGACGGGAGGGCCCGGGGAGGACGGCTGCTCGCTTGTGCCCGTGTCTCACGCCACCCAGCGTGTTTCACGGGCTCATGGCACGGAGCATGAATCCGAGGGGCCAAGATTCTTGTGCCCCGCATGGAGGCGTGCCAGCGACGCCGCGTGACGCCGTGATGTCAGGCCCCGGACGGGTGGTGAGCTTGGGAAGAGTCAACCCGGGGGGATGGGTTGCTTTCCAGACGTCAGAACGTTTCTGATCTGTCACGCAGCTCCCCTCACCCTAGGAGGCAGCCACGCATGCAGTTCAACATCACCTTCCGTCAGTTCGGGGCGTCGGATTCCCTCAAAGAATACGCACGCGAGAAGGTCGAGCGGGTGAACAAGCTGTTGGACAGAGCAGGAGAGGCACACGTCGTACTGTCGTTGGAGCGTCACCTCCACCACGCGGACATCACCATCCACTCCGGCGCCTGGGTGCTTCGCGGGCGCGACAAGAGCGATGACATGTACGCGTCCATCGACCTGGCGATGGACAAGATCGAGCGCCAGCTGCGCCGGTACCGGGACAAGCTGAAGACGCATCACGGCCGCGAGCGCGTGCACCACCGGCAGGACCTGGTGAATCACCTGAAGGTGCGCCACGCCGTCTTCGAGGTGCCCGACGCGGAGGAGCCCGCCGCGAAGCCCACGCCCGAAGCGCCGGTGGCGAAGGTGGTGGAGTCGGCCGCGTCCACGCCCATCTCCGCCGCGACGCGCGTGGTGCGCGCCACGCAGCTCACCGTCAAGCCGCTGTCGGTGGACGAGGCGGTGATGCAGATGAACCTGATGAACAACGACTTCTACGTGTTCCACAACGTGGAGTCGGATGCGCTGGGCATCATCTACCGGCGCAAGGATGGCCAGTACGGCCTCATCGAGCCCCATGAGCCGCCCGCGATGGCGGCCGCCACGGGCACCTGAGCCCTGAAAAGAATCGCGCTCCGCCTCTCCCTCGAGAAGGCGGAGCGCGAACGCCCTCGGCCGATGTGGCGAGGGCGCTGTCCCCTGCGATGGATGCCAGTCGGCGCCCGTGGTCGGCCACGAGCACCGGGTCCCCCCTGCCAGAGCAGGTGCATCCGAGGGGAAGAACGTCCGGCCTTCCGCCGCATATCGCCCGCTCGAAAAGACGACGCGCCCCACCTCTCCCCTGGGAGATGGAGCGCGTCCGTGGAGCCTGGACTCGGGGGCCCTGTAAGACTCAGTTGGAGCGGACGGTCGCGAGGTCGCGATGGTCGCTCTGGAAGCTGGAGACGGCCGCGCTGGGCACCCCCGCGGGCGTGCGGGTGTTGAGGAGCGCCAGCGTCATCAGCGCGGCCCGCTCGCCCAGGGAGCGCTCGAAGAGGCGGGCCGGGAAGGCCACGCTGAAGTCCTGCTCCACCGAGCCGCCGCAGCTCCGGGAACCCGACAGGGCGTCGCCGTCGCGCTTGAGGACGAAGGCGCAGGGGCCCACGCGCCCGTGCAGCCACGTGCCGTCCTCGGTGAGGTCCGTGGCCAGGCCCGCGAAGGTGCCCCACACGCGGGTGTCATCGCCTTCGGCCAGCTCCAGCCGCGTCGACTGGTTGGCCACCGTGCCCGTCATCGTCTGGTAGTCCCATTCGAGCGACACAGGCAGCCTTCGGTAGCGGCCATGCATGCCCGTCTGCGCGATGCTCAGCGTGGAGGTGGGGCCGGTGATGGAGTCATCCGCCAGGCTCAGCGACTCCTCGGCCGCGTCGCCCAGGGGCGCGCCCTGGCGCGTGGTGGCGCAGCCCGTGGCCAGCACGGACACTGTCAAAAGGACAAGACTCGAGCTCAACGGTCGCTTCATGGCGGTCGCTCCGTTTTCTTGGATTCGTGTGGGGTTCACTGGAGAAAACGGTCGGCGAGGGAGCGCATATCGCCCCCGGGTACGGGAGGGGAGGCGGGCAGGGGTGGTCCGAAGACCCCCCATCCCCTGACGCGCAGTGAGCGGCCATGGTGCTGGGACGGCAGGGGACCCTTGCACTAAAGAAGGGTGAGGAGTAATTGCGGCCATCTCAGGAGCGCCAGCGCGGGAGCGTCAGTGAGAATCGCCGAGTTCCTCAGCCCCGAAGCCGTCATCGCGGACATGCAGTCTCGGACGAAGCCAGAGGTGTTGCGCGAGCTGAGTGTCACGTTGGTGCGGGCCCACCCCCAGCTCCAGGAGGAGCGGTTGGTGGAGGTGCTGAAGGAGCGCGAGAAGCTCGGCAGCACCGGCATCGGCGAGGGGGTTGCCATTCCCCACGGCAAGCTGTCGGGCATGACGCAGCTCCAGGCGGCCTTCGGCGTGTCCCGGGCGGGCGTGGACTTCGAGGCCATCGACGGCAAGCCCACCCACCTGTTCTTCGCGCTGGTGGCCCCCGAGAACAGCGCCGGCGTCCACCTCAAGGCGCTGGCTCGCATCTCCCGCCTCTTCAAGAACCCGCGCTTCCGGGCCTCCATCCTCGAGGCACCCACGGCCGCGGACATCCACGCGCTCATCATCCAGGAAGACGCTCGGCCCTGAAGGCCGTCCCGCGGGGGACCCACATGGACGTGGTGTTGCGGCCCATCAACGACCGGTTCTTCCACGAGCAGGTGCTGCCCTTCCTCTCGCGCGCCATGGGCGATGCGAGCGGCGCCCTGGAGTCGCTCCTGGACTCGCTGGGAGACGGGCAGTCGCGCATGTTGTGCGAGCGGATGCTGTCCACCGCGCTGCCCGGAGGCCTGGGCTCGGTGGACGCGGACCCGTGGGCGGACCTGGTGGACCGGCTCGCCTTCCTGTCGTGGAAGGAGAGCCCCACGGGTTGGGAGGTGGGAGGCGACCAGGCGGGTTACGCGGACGCCTGGGACGAGGCGCTGCACCTGGCGCTGATGCTGGAGGAGCCCAACTACCCCTACTGGGACACGCGCTCCGCCCGCGAGGTGCGAGACGGCTTCCGCTTCCGGCCGCTGGCGGACATGGGGCTGGCCTCGCTGCTGGCGGGGCACTGGGACCCCTTCCCGGAGTTTCCTCCGGACCGCGTCTTCAGCACCCAGGGCCGAGGGGAGTACTTCCCCTCGGAGCGCTTCGCCTTCGCGGACTGGGCCTGGCGTCCGGCGCGCGCGGTGGCGCACTGGCAGGTGAACCTGCCGCGCAAGCTGGAGCGGCTGATGGCGCGCGAGCAGGAGCGGATGCGCCTGCCGTCGTTGCCGGAGCGTGACGAGGTGCTGGGCTACTGGCTGGGGAAGCAGGCCCAGCCGCCCCCGCTGACGGTGGCCTTCTCGGGGCTGGGGCCTCGCGCGGCTGGGTGGATGCGGGAGTTGGGCACGCTGACGGCCCACATCCGGCGCGCGGCGCTGGCGAAGCAGGGCCTGGCGGCGCTCGTCACCAAGGGCACCAGCGTCCGCATCTAGGGCTTGGGCGCGGCGGTGCTCGGGCTCGGGCTCTCCAGGAGGAGGGTGACCGGGCCGTCATTGACCAGGGCCACCTTCATGTCCGCGGCGAAGATGCCGGTGCCCACGCTCAGGCCGCGCTGCCGGAGGCCCTCGCAGGCGCGCTCGTAGAGGGCCTTGGCGGTGGCGGGCTCCATCGCGTCGATGAAGCTGGGGCGGCGCCCCTTGCGCGCGTCGCCGTAGAGGGTGAACTGGCTGACGACGATGAGCTGGCGGGACGTGTCCTCCAGCGAGAGGTTCATCTTCCCCGCGGTGTCCTCGAAGATGCGCAAGGTGGCCAGCTTCTCCACCATCCACGCCACGTCGGCCTCGGTGTCACCCTTGCCCACGCCCAGGAGCACCAGCAGCCCGGGGCCGATGTCACTCACCCGTTGCCCCTCCACCGTCACCGACGCTTCCAGCACCCGCTGCACCACGGCTCGCATCGACACTTCCTCCGACACTGTCAGGGGCGCACGTCATGCTTCGCCCTGGGATGGCTGGCATCTTGCGCCCTGGAATGTTCTCAGTGAATGGAAGTCCACAAGTGACAACGGCCAATTTCCACTTGGCGGTAGAGCGAGCGCCCAACCGTGGACTGCCGCATTCCCTCACCCTTGCCGTGCTTTCGCACCCTTCCCCATAATGGCCGTCGATTTCCCTGGAGCGTGCGTGCAGGTTCATCGAGCCAGACACCTCTTGGCCGCGTCGGCCATCGTTTCCCTGCTGCTTCCCTTGGGTTCCCTGGCGGCGCCTCCCTCCGCCGAGAAGCGAGCGGACCGTGAGGCCCTGCGCGCGGCGTTGCTCGCGGTGCTGCAGCGCCCCTCGCTCAAGGTGAGCCGGGTGGGGGTGCACATGCAGAGCCTGGATGATGGCTCCGTGGTGTTCACCCACAACGCGGACGAGCTGCTCAACCCCGCGTCCAACGTGAAGCTCGTGACGTCCGCGGCGGCGCTGGCGGTGCTCGGCTCGGAGTTCCGCTACGAGACGGAGTTCCTGGTCGACGGGATGAGCGCCGAGGGCAAGGTGAAGACGCTCTACGTGCGCGGCAAGGGTGACCCGTCCGTGACGACCGAGCGCCTGTGGGGCGTGGCGTCGGAGCTGTGGCACGCGGGCGTGCGCGAGGTGGGCGAAATCGTCGTGGACGACTCCTGGTTCGACATGGAGCGCACGCCGCCCGGGTATGACCAGGAGGACTCGGACCGGGCGTACATGGCGCCCACCGGCGCGCTGAGCCTGAACTGGAACGCGGTGGCCATCTACGTGCGGCCGGGCGCGGGCCCTGGCGCCAAGGGCATCGTGGAGATGGAGCCGCCCAGCGACTACTTCATCGTGGAGAACCAGCTCTCCACCGGGGCTCGTCGCGCGCGGCGCGTGTCCGTCACGTCGGACCCGGCCGGCGCGCAGCAGAAGATCGTGGTGCGCGGGCAGGTGCCGGCCGAGCGCGGTGGCGCCACCAGCCAGTGGAAGAAGATCGACAACCCTCCCATGTACTTCGGCCAGACGCTCAAGCAGATCTTGAGCACGCGGGGCATGAAGGTCCGCGGCCGGGTGCGGCAGGGGCTCACGGCGTCGTCGGCGCGCATGGTGTACGTGGCGCAGTCGGACACGTTCGACGTGCTGCTCAAGCGCCTCAACAAGCTCTCCAGCAACTTCGTCGCGGAGCAGCTGCTCAAGACGATGGGCGCGGAGGGCCGGGGCGCGCCGGGCTCGTTCGGCAAGGGCGTGGAGGTGGTGGAGCAGTTCCTGGAGCGCGAGGTGGGGATTGCTCGCGGCACGTACGTGATGAAGAACGGCAGCGGGCTGAATGACGCCAACCGCTTCTCGGCCGCGCAGCTCAACAAGCTCTTGCGCTACATGTACGGGCGCTTCCCGCTGGCGCCGGAGTACCTGTCGTCGGTGCCCATCGCGGGCAAGGACGGCACGCTGAAGTACCGCTTCGAGGGCAGCGACGCGGTGGGCCGGCTGCGCGCGAAGACGGGCACGCTGGAGGGCGTCTCCGCGCTGAGCGGCTACGTGACGAGCGCGGGTGGCGAGCGCTTCTCCTTCTCGATGATGGTCAACGACTTCGCCGGACGCGCGGGCCCCATCGTCGCGGGCCTGGACGCGCTGGGCGCGGCGGTGGCGGCCACGGGCTCCAGCCTGGGCCCGTCGAGCGCGGTGGCGGCGCTGGCGGACGGCGGCAAGTCGTCGGGTGCCATCGATGATGTCGCGGCCCGCATCAAGACGTACCTGGACCTGGGGCGGCAGCGAGACTCTCGCAACCTGGGCTTCCTGCGCACCGCGTGGCGCAGCGAGCGGGACCCGGCGGTGCGAGCGGTGCTCGCGGAGAGCCTCTACCAGTCCAACCCTCATGACTACCTGGGCGCTCGCACGCTGCTCGACAGCTACTCGGCGGGCAACGACGTGTATGGCCGCCTGAGGGAGGTCGCGCGCGTGTTGTCCGTGGAGGTGCCCGGCGTCACCAGCATGGTGGAGCTGGCCGCGTCCGGGAACACGGAGGCGCTGGCGCGGGTGCTGGAGCTCGCGGGCGCGACGGGCGCGGACGGACAGGCGCAGACGGAGCTGTCCGTGGCGTTGGGAGAAGTGGCTCGCACGGCGCCGGAGGCGCTGGTGGTGGCGCTGCGCTCGGCCCTTCCCGCGGACCGGGATGCGGCCACGACGCTCCTGGCCCGCTCGCTGGTGGAGGCGGGGCAGGGGGACCACCCCTTCTGGAAGTCGCTGCGCCGGATGCTGGGCGCCGCGGACCCGCAGGTGGCGGCCTTCGCCAAGGGCCTGGACTCCACGCTGTCGCAGAAGGTGGCCGAGGCCAAGGCGCCGCGTCCGTCCGAGGGCGGTGGCGCGGTCCAGGTGGTGGCGCCCGCTGGCGGGACGCCTCCTCCGCCGCCTCCGCCACGTCCGACGGGGAGCGCCCCGGAGGCTCGCACCGAGACCCGCCCGGGCGGGTAGCGCTCCGCCCTGGCCCCCGCGCGACGCTCGAGGGTGGGGGAGTTTCACACCTGTTGCCCGCATGGGGGGCGGCCGCCCGGCCGAGCCCCATGGCGGGGGCCGCCTTCTGGAAATGTCAGGGGGCGCTGCTATACGTGGAAGGCAACCCGCCAGGGCAGATGCCCGGTGGGCCGTGTCCTTCCCGTGGTGGGAGGGACCTCGACCGAAAGGCAGAGGGAGCAGTCATGGCAGGTGGCGTGAACAAGGTCATCCTCATCGGCAACCTGGGGGCGGACCCGGAAGTGCGCTTCACCCCGGGGGGCCAGGCCGTCGCGAACTTCCGCATCGCCACGAGCGAGAGCTGGAACGACAAGAACGGCCAGAAGCAGGAGCGCACCGAGTGGCACCGCATCGTCGTCTGGGGAAAGCTCGCGGAGCTCTGCGGCGAGTACCTGAAGAAGGGACGCCAGTGCTACGTCGAGGGGCGCCTGCAGACGCGTGAGTGGACCGACAAGGAGAACCGGAAGAACTACACCACGGAGGTCGTCGCCAACGCGGTGACGTTCCTGGGCGGTCGTGACGCCGGGGACGGCATGGGTGGTGGCGGTGGCGGTGGTGGTGGGCGCCGGCAGTTCGGCGGGCAGCAGCAGCGCGGTGGCATGGACGGCGGCGACTACGGCCAGCCGCCCCCCATGGATGACGGCATGGGTGGTGGTGGCGGCGGTGGTGGCGGCAACAACGAGGACGACATCCCGTTCTGAGCGCCCCGCGGCACTCAGCCTGAAGCAGCGAATCGGCCGCTCCCCGGAAGTCCTCGGGGGCGGCCGATGTGCTTCCAGGCGACGTGAAGCGGGCACCCCTGGAAACGAATCGGCCGCTCCCGGGAAGTCCTCGGGGGCGGCCGATGTGCCTTCAGGCGCTGTGACAGGGGGCCCTTCCGGGGACACCCTGGGGCTTGCTCATCAGGCCGGGGGACCGAAGGCGGCGCCCGCGGTGTAGAGCGCGTAGATGACGCCCCAGCTCATCGCCGTCAGCAGGGCGAAGATGGTGAGGGCGACCGGCTCGAAGCGGCGCATGGAGCGCTCCGTGCCCAGCAGGCCCCAGCCCATGGCGAAGCCCTGGAGGCCGTTGGCCAGGTGGTACGCGGTGCCCAGGGTGCCCAGGATGTAGACGGCCAGCGTGGGCGTGTGGAAGTGCATCTGCTGCGCGATGTCCGAGAACAGCTCGGGGTGGCCCAGGAGCAGGCGGGGGCGCAGGAACGCCAGCCAGATGTGGGCGCCCAGGAAGGCGAGCACGCCCAGGGCGGAGACGCGCTGGAGCAGGTACTTGAGGTTGCCGTAGTTGTTGTAGCGGCCGTTGTTCGGCTTGAAGCTGAAGAGCCGGACGATGCCCCAACCCGTGTGGAACAGCAGGGGCAGGATGACGATGATGAACGTCAGGACCTGCGAGTACGGGTTGGCGTACGTGGTGACGGATTGCTGCCACGCGGCGGCGCCGTCGAAGGCGGACAGGTTGTTCCAGAGGTGGTTGACCACCCAGATGCTCAAGGGGACGACCGCGAGGAACGAGCCCAGGCGGGACTTGAGGAGCGGCGTCTTGTTGGAAACGGCGTCGGCTGTAGCGGCCTGGGTGCTCATCGGTTCTCCAGCGATGGCGCGCGGGTGAGAGACCGCGCCCCACGTCAGGTGACTGTCGGAGGGCGGGTTATAACCGTTCCCGCCGGGACGCTGGATTTCTTCCGCACCCCCGTATCCCAGCCTTCGCGCACGGAGGCATAAGCCTGGGCTTATGTGTCACCCAGGGTGGGGCTGCTGCCAGCCCGCCATGCGACGGCGCGTCCGCCTTCTGACGTTGGCGGGCACGATGGGCTCGGGCACGCTACTCGCTCTGCCATGGATGAGCTCGTCAGTGGATTGTTGAAGACGTCGGATATCCGGGTGGTGCTGGCCCTCACCACGGACTTGTCCCGTGAGGCCCGGGCCACCCACAAGACGGCCCCCGCCGCCGCGGGCCTGCTGGCCCAGTCCCTCACCGCCGCGGCCCTCCTGGCCTCCCTCCAGAAGGGGGAGGCGTCCCGCGTGAATCTGCAGGTGGAGTGCGACGGGCCGCTCAGGGGCCTCTTCGTGGACGGCGACACGACCGGCCTGGTGCGCGGCTACGTGAAGAACACCCTCGTGGAGTACGTGGGCGCCGACGACCAGTACCACTGGCGGCCCGTGCTGGGGAACAAGGGCTTCCTCTCCGTGCTGCGCGACCTGGGGGGCGGCGAGCACTACCGCTCTTCCGTGGAGCTGGAGCGCTTCGACCTCGCCGGAGACCTGGAGCGCTACTTCCACCAGTCGGATCAGCTCCCCTCGCACGTGCTGCTCCTGCAACTGCCCGCCCAGTCCGAGGGCAAGACGGAGCCCTTGGGCATCGTCGCGGGGGTGCTCGTGCAGCCGCTGCCGGGCGCGGACATGGAGGCCTTCCAGGCGCTGGGCGAGCGCCTCCATCGCGAGGCGGCGTCCGTGCTCCAGGCGCATGCGTCGTCGGGAGCCTCCGCGGTGCTGCGTGCGCTCATTCCCGACTCCGACTTCGAGGTGATGTCGCGTTATCCGCTGCGCTTCGGCTGTTCGTGCAGCAAGGACCGCGTGAAGCGCGCGCTGTTGGCCATGGGACGCGAGGAGCTTCAGGACGTTCTGGAGAAGGAAGGACAGGCGGAGGCGACGTGCCAGTTCTGCACGACGCGCTATGTCATTCCGGGAGATGAAATCCGGAGCATGTTGGAGAGCGGCACGGTTTGACTTGGGTGCGTGGCCTCGATAGAGGCCGCGCGCCATGAGTTACTTCACGCAATTGCTCGAAGGCGGTTACGAGGCCGTCCACCTGCTCAGCGACTCCCGCACGGGCCTGAAGGCCATTGTGGGGATGCACAACACGCGGCTGGGGCCGGGATTGGGCGGCACGCGCGCCCTGTCGACGTACACCTCCGAGGAGGAGGCCGTCGCGGACGCGCTCCGGTTGGCGCGAGGCATGACGTACAAGGCGGCGCTCGCGGGCCTGCCGCATGGAGGCGGCAAGGCCGTCATCATGCTGCCCCGCGGGAACTTCGACCGGGCGAAGCTGTTCGAGTCGTTCGGCCGCGCCGTCGAGTCGCTCTGTGGTCGCTACATCACCACCGAGGACAGCGGCACCAGCCCCGACGACATGGAGCACGTGCGCAAGCACACGAAGTACGTCCTGGGCTTGAAGGAGCGCAGTGGAGACCCGTCGCCGGTGACGGCGTTCGGCGTCGCTCGGGCGATGGAGGCCACGGCGAAGAACATCTTCGGCACCGCGGACCTCAAGGGCCTGCGCGTCACCGTGCTGGGTGTGGGCCACGTGGGCATGTACCTGGTGAAGGAGCTGCACGAGCGCGGCGCCAAGGTGTGGGTGAGCGACATCAACGCCGCCAGCGTGGAGCACGCGGTGAAGACCTACGGCGCCACGGCGGTGGACTCGGACACCCTGCACCGCATGGAGGCGGACATCTTCGCGCCGTGCGCGCTGGGCGGCGGCCTCAACGACGCCACGCTGCCGCTCCTGAAGGTGAAGGCGGTGTGCGGGGCGGCCAACAACCAACTGCTCACGATGCGACACGGCGAGCAGCTCGCCAGCCGAGGCATCCTGTACGTGCCGGACTACGCGGCCAACGCGGGCGGCCTCATCAACGTGGCGCAGGAGTGGGCGGGGTACGACCGGGAGAAGGCGTACGCCCGGGCGTCGAACATCTTCGACACCATCGACACCTTGCTGCGGCGTGCGAAGGAGTCCGGCCAGCGCCCCGAGCAGGTGGCCGACCGCATGGTGGAAGAGAAGCTGGCGGCCTGAGCGCCGGGACCTGGCCCGTCCTCCGCGCTTCATGAGCCGGAGGATGGGGCAGGTGTGGGCGGGATATGGCCAGGGCGCGGTCCTCGGGGTATGACGGGGCCGCACCCCAGCCGGAGCTCACCGCCGTGGCGACCAAGCGGGCAGCGCCCGGGCTAAAGGCCCAGGGCAAGCGCAAGCCCACCGCGAAATCCTCCTCGAAGAAGACCTCTTCCAAGAAGTCTCCTTCCAAGCCCCGTGTGGCGTCGGCGTCCGCGTCGGCCCGCAAGGGGGCGAAGAAACTCGTCTCCATTCCTTCCGACATGGTGCTGGCGCCCCAGGTGGAAGTGCCGCGCCAGCCCACGGGCAAGGACCAGTCCCGCAAGCGCTCCGCGGGCGTGCGGGAGCTGACGTGGGCGGAGTTCGACCGCGCCGTGCATCACCTGGCCGACGCCATCCGTCAGTCCTTCGAGCCCCAGGCGGTGGTGGGCGTGGCGCACGGCGGAGTCTTCGTCGGCGGCGCGCTCTCCTCGGCGCTGGGGTGCGCGTTCTTCCCCGTGCGCATCAGCCGCCGCAGCCGCGACCGGGGTGACGAGAGTCGTCCGCGCGGAGGCCCCAGGACGGCCGGAGAGATGCCGCGCGAGCTCAAGGGCCGGCGCGTGCTCATCGTCGACGACGTGGCGTCCAGCGGTGACACGTTGGAGCTGGCCACGGCGCTGGCTCGCGAGGCGGGCGCCACGAAGGTGTCCACGGCGTGCCTGGTCGCGAAGCCGGAGGGGTACTCGCCGCACTTCGCGGGGTTGACCACGGGCTCGTTGGTGGTCTTCCCGTGGGACTACGCGCCCGGCGTGGGCGACGCCCGCTTCGACGAGGACCCGGACAAGGCCGGGGCGTGAGCGGTGTCGCGGTGATGCGATGATTGTCGGCACGGCGGGCCACATCGACCACGGCAAGACGTCGTTGGTGAAGGCGCTGACGGGCATCGACACGGACCGGCTCCAGGAAGAGAAGCGCCGAGGCATCACCCTGGAGCTGGGCTTCGCGCACCTGACGTTGGACGACGGCTCGGTGGCGGGCGTGGTGGACGTGCCCGGCCACGAGCGCTTCGTGAAGGCGATGGCCGCGGGCGCCGGGGGCGTGGACCTGGCGGTGCTGGTGGTCGCGTCGGACGAAGGCGTCATGCCCCAGACGCGCGAGCACCTGGACATCTGCCGGTTGCTGGGCGTGCGCGCGGGCGTGGTGGCCCTCACCAAGTCGGACCTGCTCGGGGAGCTGGGGCCGGAGTGGCGCGCGCTGGTGGACGCGGACCTGGCGGCGCTCACCGCGGGCTCGTTCCTGGAAGGCGCGCCGGTGGTGGCGTGCTCGACGCGGACGGGAGAGGGGCTGGAGGTCCTGCGCGCGGCGCTCGGCAAGGCCGCGGGGACGCTGGCGAAGCGGCCCGTCGAAGGGCCCACCTTCCTTCCCGTGGACCGCGTCTTCACGCTGAAGGGCTTCGGCACGGTGGTGACGGGCACGTTGCTGTCCGGCTCCATCACGGTGGAGGACTCCGTGTCGCTCCTGCCGGGGATGCCCGGACCGCTGCGCGTGCGCGGGGTGCAGGTGCACGGGCGCGCGGTCGAGAAGGTGGACGCGGGCCAGCGCGCGGCGGTGAACCTCCCGGGCGTCGAGGCCGAGTCGCTCCACAGAGGTCTGGTGCTGACGCGCGCGGGGGAGTTGCCCGAGACGCGCATGCTGGACGTGGAGTTGACGCTGCTGCCGTCGGCGGAGTCCGCGCTGCCGCGCCGCCGCAAGCTGCTGCTGCACCTGGGCACCGCGCAGGTGGAGGCCATGGTGGCGCTGTTGGATGTGGAGCGGCTGGAGCCCGGTGAGACGGCGCTGGCGCAGCTGCGCTTGGATGCCCCCGTCGGGGCGTTGGTGGGACAGCGGTTCATCCTGCGGGGCTCACGGGCCTTGCCAGGGCGAGGCGCGACGCTGGCGGGTGGGCGCGTGCTGGCGATCAACTCACCTCGGCGCCGCAAGGGCGCGCTGTCGGTGGTGGCGCCGCTGCGAGAAGCAGACCCGGCGGGACAGGTATCCTGGTTGCTGCGGCAATCAGGTTACCGAGGTCTGACGCAGCAGGAGTTGTTCGGGCGCTCGGGGCTGGGGCCTCGGGTGCTGGCGCGGACGCTGGAGCGTGAGGGCGCTCGGGGCGCGGTGCAGCTGGTGGACCGGGAGCGGCGGCTGTACGTGTCGGGCGAGGTGCTGGAGGGGTTGCAGGGGCGAGCGCTCGCGTTGCTGGCCGCCTTCCATGAGCGGGAGCCCTTGCGCGAGGGCCTCTCCCGCGAGGAGCTGCGCCAGCGCTTGTCGGCCGAGCTGGATGCCCGCGTCTTCCAGCGGGTGTTGCAGGGGCTGGTGGACGCCGGGAAGGTGGAGGTGGAGCGGGAGCTCGCGCGGCTGAAGGGGCGTGCTCGCGCGCTGACCTTGGGAGACGAGGCGGCGCGGGTGAGGCTGGCCGCGGAGCTGTCCTCGGGAGGGCTGGCGCCTCCGACGGAGGGAGAGCTCGCTCAGAAGCTGGAGCTTCCCGTGGCCCGGTTGCGCGAGCTGCTGAAGGTGCTGGCGTCCGAGGGGCGGGTGGTGCGTGTCAGCGAGGAGCTGTGCTTCGACACGGCGGCGCTGGCGACGTTGCGGGAGCGGCTGGTTGCCCACCTTCGCGAGAAGAAGGAGATTAGTACCCAGGCCTTCAAGGAGCTGGTGGGACAGAGCCGCAAGTTCGTCATTCCGCTGTCCGAGTACTTCGACCGGGAGAAGGTGACGCTCCGGGTGGGCGAGAAGCGGGTGCTGCGTCGCGGATGAGCATGAAGCCCTACAGCGAGGCGTCCCTGCGCGCCCTCATCGAACCCTTCGACAACCCCGTGCTCGCGGTGGTGGACGGACGGGTGTCCGCGGCGAATGACGCCTACCTGGAGCTGCTGGGGCTTCCCCGGGAGCGGGTGGAAGGGCGCCCCGTCATGGACTTCGTCCAGCCGGAGGAGCGCAGCCGGCTCAGCGAGCGCTATCGCCTGTTGGAGTCGGGCGTGCCCTTGGACCGGAGCACGCAAATCTACCAGGTGCCCTCCGCCAACGGCGTCACGCGCGAGGTGGCCCTCTACGCGTCGCACCTGCGCTTGGAGGGAGGAGGCAAGGCGCTGCTCCTCAACCTGCTGCCCCTGTCGGACAAGCCCCCCGAGCTGTCCATGGCGGAGCGCCTGGTGGAGACCTCCGCGGGGCTGGTCTCCGCGCACTCGGAAGAGGCGGTGCGCCGCGTGGCGCTCAAGGGCCTGGAGGCCGCGGGCTTCCGAGGCCGGCTCTTCCGCTGGGACGGCGTGCGCCTGAACGCGCTCGACGGAGGCACGTACCCCGAGGACGTGCACCTGGGGTTGGAGGCACTGTCGGACGGGCGGCCCGTGTTCGGTGGGGCGGAGAAGTCCTCGCCCACGCACGTGTACCTGCCGGTGGGCGGGCCTCAGGTGGAGGTGCTGAGGGTGGAGGGGCCGTGGGTGGCGCCGCGTCACGGCTCCGTGCTGACGCTCTTCGCGAAGGTGGTGGAGGCCGCGCTGGCGGACGCGCGAGTGCAGGCGGACGGCACGCGCAGCCGGTGGGAAGTGGGCGCCGTCGCGGAGATGGCGCGCTTCGTGGCGCGGCCCATTCCCCCGACGCCCGAGGACTTCTTGTCGCGCGTGTCGGAGCTGCTCCTCGCGGAGTCCGCGGCGCTGCACCTGTCGAAGGGCACGAGTGGCCCGCTGGAGCTGTCCGCCCACGTGGGGTTGGTGGAGGCGGTGGGGCCAGAGGGAGATGTAGCGCGGCTGGGCGGGGTGATGGGGGCCGCGGTGCCGGACGCGCTGGACGGCAACCTGAGCAGCGAGGCGCAGGCGTTGCTCCTGGGAGAGGCCTCTCGAGGCGCCCTGGGCAGTGGCGCGGCGGTGCGGCTGGCGCGTGGAGGCGAAGTGCGCGGCGTGCTTCAGGTGCTGCGCGCGCCCGGGCGTCCCTTCGATGCGCGAGACGTGCGGCTGCTGGGGACGCTGTCGGAGCTGTTGATGACGCTGCTGGAGCAGCGCCGGCTGCGCTCGGAGTCCGCGCGTCAGCTCACGGAGACGCGGCTGCTGCTGGACCTGGCGCGCACCACGTCGGGCGTGCTGGAGACCTCGAGCATCCTCGACGTGGCGTCGGACTTCCTCGTCCACCTGCTGGACGTGTCCAACTGCTACATCATGCTGTACGACGAGAGCTCGAAGGTGCTTCGAGGCGCCGCGGCCTCGGCGGCGCATCGCGACTTCTTCCGCACGGTGATTGTGTCCCTGGGCGGCGACACCGTGGCGGCCCGAGCCGCGCGCGAGCGGCGCCCCGTGGCCATCGAGGACGTGGAGGCCGCGGGCGAGGGCTTCAACGCGCAGCTGGTGCAGCGCTTCGGAGAGAAGGCGCTGCTGGCGTTGCCGCTCACGTCTCGCGAGGAGCTCATCGGCGTGGTGCTGGTGGACGATACGCGCCGCGCGAGGCCCTTCGGTCCGGAGCTGGTGGAGCTGGCGGAGGCCACCTGTGGGCAGCTCGCGCTCTCCATCGCGAACGCGCGTTTGTATGAGTCGCTCTGGGCCAGCTACGCGGAGCTGGCCGCCACCCGCGCGGAGATGGTGAAGCGCGAGCGGCTGGCCGCGCTGGGAGAGCTCTCCGCCATCGTCGCCCACGAGGTGCGCAATCCCCTGGGCGTCATCTTCAACGCGGTGGCCTCGCTGCGCCGGCTCCTGGAGCCCGCGGGGGACGCGGCCATGCTGCTGGACATCCTGGGCGAGGAGAGCGACCGTCTCAACCGCATGGTGGGGGACCTGCTCGACTACACCCGGCCCAGGGACCCGGTGCTCCAACACGAGGACCTGAGCCGCGTGCTCCAGGACTCCCTGGAGGCGGCGCGCGTGCAGGGTGGGGGAACGGACCGTCCCGTCCACATCGACTCGGAAGTGGAGCCGGGGCTGCCGCCGGTGCCCATGGACCGACGGCTCATCCGCCAGGCGCTGGTCAACGTGGCCGTCAACGCGATTCAGTCCATGCCACAGGGCGGACGGGTGCAGGTGCGGGCTCGCCGAGAGGCCCATGCGGGCCGCGAGCAGCTGCGCATCGACGTGGCGGACCAGGGCCCGGGCATCCCCGCGGAGCTGCTCCACCGCGTCTTCGAGCCCTTCTTCACCACGAAGGCCCAGGGCACCGGCCTGGGCCTGGCCGTCGTCAAACGCATCCTCGAGGAGCACCGCGGCGAAATCGCCGTGGATAGCATTCCGGGTCGCGGTACTACCTTCACTTTCCGGCTCCCCCTCTCTCAGCCCCCGTCCTTCCCATGACTGACGCGAACACCCCGCCGTCCCGTGGACGCATCCTCGTCGTGGATGACCAGCGCAACATGCGCGCCACCACCGCGCTGCTCCTGCGCGCGGAGAACTACACCGTCTTCGAGGCCGGCACGGGGGACGAGGCCCTGGGCCACCTCGCCGGCGGCAGCATCGACCTGCTGCTGACGGACCTGAAGATGGAGCCCATGGATGGGCTGACGTTGCTCCGGCGCGCGCTGGAGGTGGCCCCCCGTCTTCAAATCATCATGATGACGGCGTTCGGCTCCATCGAGAGCGCGGTGGAAGCCATGCGCCTGGGGGCCTACGACTACGTCACCAAGCCCTTCAAGGAGAGCGAGCTGCGCTACCGCGTGGAGCGCGCCCTGGAGCGAGCGCGCCTCCTGCGCGACGTGGACAACCTGGCCACGGACTTCAACCAGCGCCATGGCCTGTCCGCGCTGGTGGGCCGCAGCGCGGCGATGCGCGACCTCACCGCCAGGTTGATGCGCGTGGCGCAGAGCGACGCCACCGTCCTCATCCAGGGGGAGAGCGGCACGGGCAAGGAGCTCGTGGCACGCGCACTCCATGCGCACAGCCGGCGCAAGTCGCGCTCCTTCGTCCCCGTCAACTGCGCCGCCATCAGCGAGACGCTGCTGGAGAGCGAGCTGTTCGGCCACGCCAAGGGCGCCTTCACGGGCGCGGTGAAGACGCGGCGCGGACTCTTCGAGGAGGCCGACGGCGGCACGCTCTTCATCGACGAGGTGACGGAGACCAGCCCCACATTCCAGTCCAAGCTGCTGCGAGCCCTCCAGGAGGGCGAGGTGCGCCGCGTGGGTGAGTCCACCGCGCTGCGCGTGGACGTGCGCACCGTGGCCGCCACCAACCGCGACATCGAGCTGGAGGTCCGCGAGAAGCGCTTCCGCCAGGACCTCTACTACCGCCTCAACGTGGTGACGCTGCGCGTGCCACCGCTGCGCGAGCGCCTGGAGGACGTGCCCGCGCTCGCCGAGCACTTCCTGGAGCGCGCCAACGCCCGCAGCCCGAATCCTCGGCGCTTGTCGGCCGCCGCCGTGACGCACCTGATGGGCTACGACTTCCCCGGCAACGTGCGCGAGCTGGAGAACCTGGTGGAGCAGGCCGCCGCGCTCGCGGAGGCGGACGAGCTGCTGCCCGAGGACTTCCCCCTGCGCCAGGCCCGCCTGACGGCCCCGACGGGAGGCACCACCAGCACGGCCATGTCCGAGGGGCCCCAGGGCCTCGTCGCCAGCGGGAGCAGCGGACCCACCCTGGCCCAGGTGGTGGAGGACGCCGAGCGCCGCGCCATCGCCCAGTCCTTGGAGCGCCATGGCGTGGACCTGGCCCGGGTCGCCGACGAGCTCGGCGTCTCATCCACCACCCTCTGGCGGAAGATGAAGCGGCTCAACCTGCGCCCGCCCAGCGACGTGGCTCGGGAGTAGGGTGGGGCCGGAGTAGGCCTTCCGCGCACCCCAGCTTGGAAATCCCAGAATCGGTCCGCTTCATCGGTGAAAAGGCCAAACGGCTGGAATCATTGCTCCTTTTCAGATCTGCAAGTCGATTGCAGGGCTGAAATGCAATCGCCGAGGTTGGACAAGGTTGGGCAGAGCGCTAAGTGCATGAAAAGACGGGTGTTGGCCTGAAAACGTCTCGTGGCACGACGGCTGCTATAGGTTCCTGCGGGACACATCGAAGCGAGGCTGAAGGCGGTTCCCCCCCACCCCTTCAGCACTTCCGGTGAGTCACCTTCAGAAGACCCGCGGCCCGGCCCTCCCCTGGAGTGTCGGGCCGCCTTCTTTTGGGCATCGTCGGGCTTTGAACAGGCCTCGCGTCGGGATTCACTCCGTTCTCCTGGAAGGAGTGGCTGATGGCGGTGGATGTGGGAAGCCTGCCGTGTCCGTGGGTGCTGAGAGTCGGGCGCCCTGATGAGTACGCGACGTTCGCCCACCTGTTCACGGAGCTCGGGCTGGAGGAGCCGCCTCCCCCCGAGTCGATGTGGGTCGAGGACATGGCCTCGCGCACCTTCTTCGCGGAAGGGCCGGAGGGGGTCGTCGCCGGCTACTCGACGACGGATGTGCTGGGGGCGTGGGGCTACGTGGGGCAGCTGGTGGTGGCGCCCTTCGCTCGTCGCCAGGGCCTGGGGCGGTGGCTGATGCGCCACGCGGCCCAGCGCTTCCGGGCCCAGGGGTGCCAATCCTGGGCGCTCAACGTGAAGCGGGACAACGTCGCGGCGCTCGGGCTGTACACGGCGATGGGCATGCGACGTGAGCGGTGGGGCACCAACCTGAAGGTGACGCGGGCCCTGCTGGCGCAGCTGCCGCCCGTGCCCGCGGGCCTGGTGGTGGTGCCCTTGGCGCCGAGCCACTGCGAGCCGCTGACGGAGATGTGGCGGATGTTGCCGGGCAAGCTCGCCCGCTTCGGGACCCAGATGGGACACCGGCTGCTGCGACTGGCGCCCGAGCACGGCGGCGAGTCGACGAGTCCCCTGGGCTTGATGGACTTCCGCGCTGGGAGCCGGCTGCTCTTCCCCTTCTTCGCCGCGTCCCTGGGGCACGCGAGGGCGCTGATGGAGGCCGCCTTCTCCTTGCTCGGGGAGGCCCACCCCGTCCTCAACGTGGTGGTGACGGACGACACGCCGCTCGAGCAGCGGCTGCGGGAGCTGGGCGCGGAGGTGAGCCTGGAGACCTACGAGCTGCGCGGCACGCTGCCGGACCTCGCTTCGGCGCGAGCCCCCTGAAACGACAACGCCCGCCCGGGCACGAAGCCGGGGCGGGCGGAGTCTCTCGAGCCACGAGGGGAACCCCCGTGGCCGGAGCAGGGCCTACTGGCCGCTGAAGATGCTGCTGGCCTGCACCAGCCAGCTGGTGAGCGGGCCGGGGAGGATGCCGAGGATGATGACGCCCGCGGTGGAGAGCACCAGGGCCAGCTCGGTGGACCAGCTGCGCTCCAGCGTCTGGGCGCCCTCGGGCACCGGGCGCATGAACATGTAGACCACCACGCGCAGGTAGTAATAGACGCCCGCCGCGCTGGAGAGCACGCCGATGATGGCCAGGCCGATGAGGCCCGAGTCCACGGCGCTCTGGAAGATGAGCAGCTTGCTCATGAAGCCGATGGTGGGAGGAATCCCGCCCAGCGACAGCATGAAGGCGGCCATCGCCACGGCCCAGCCCGGACGGCGCTGCGCCAGGCCGCTGAAGCGCTCCAGGTCCCACGCCGTCCCCTTCTCCTCGTCCTCGCGACGCTCGAGCACGGACAGCATGGTGAAGGCACCCACCGCGCTGAAGGTATAGGCCAGGAGGTAGAACAGGATGCCGCGCAGCGCCTGCGAGCGCACCAGCTCCAGCGGCGAGCCACCCGTCAGCTCGGACGGGCCCAGCAGCCGGAACTGCTCGCCCGGCGCGGTGACGAAGAGCGCCGCCACGCCCACCAGCAGGTAGCCGGCGTGCGCGATGGAGGAGTACGCCAGCATGCGCTTCACGTTGCGCTGCGGAATCGCCAGCAGGTTGCCCACGACCATGGTGAGGAACGCCATGGTGGAGAACAGCACCAGGGGCAGATGCGGGTCGATGCCCTTGCCCATCGTGAGGAACACGCGCACCAGCGCCGCGAAGGCCGCGGCCTTCACGCCCGCGCTCATCAGCGCGGTGACGGGGGTGGGGGCACCCTCGTACACGTCCGGCGTCCACATGTGGAACGGCACCGCGGCCACCTTGAAGGCGAAGCCCGTGCCCAGGAGGATGAGGCCCGTGTAGACCAGCGCGGGCTGTGTGGTGAGCGCCGTCGCCAGGGGGCCGGCCATCGCCGTGAGCTTGGTGGTGCCCGTGGCGCCGTACACCAGCGCCGCGCCGTACAGCAGCACCGCGGAGGAGAACGCGCCCAGGATGAAGTACTTGAAGCCCGCCTCGGAAGGCCGCGTGCCGCGCCGCAGGTACGACGTCAGCGCGTAGGTCGCGATGGAGAGGACCTCGATGTTGACGAACAGGGTGATGAGCTCGTTCGACAGCGCCAGCAGGCTCATGCCCGCGCCGGCGAAGAGCATCAGCGCGTAGAACTCACCGCGCTCCGCGCCCCGCTTGCGCAGGAAGCTCACGGAGCTGAGCGACGCCAGCCCCAGCCCCAGGCACACCACGAAGGTGAGGAAGCTGGAGAACGGGTCCATCACGCCGAAGCCGAGGAACACCTCGCCCGCCGGCTCGAACATGGAGGCCAGGGCCACGGCCCCAGCCGCCACCGACGCCACCACGGCGAGCACCGCCTGGTACGAGCGCGACGAGTTGGCGGCGAGGAACACCTCCGACAACAACAGGACGCAGGCGCCCACCGCCAGGATGATGGCGGGCAGCAGCGGGAGGAAGTCTGCCAGGGTGAGATTGGGCAGGATCATGGTGGGAACTCAGTCGGCGGACGGCCGAGTCGAAGGAACAACCCGGGCGGCGAGCGGGGTGGGGGCTCCCGGCAGCGCCACCGAGGAGTCGGTGGCCACGGACATCACCTCCACACGCAGCTGGTCCAGCTGGTGGGTGGCGCCGGGGGTGCCCACGCGGGCGCGGGCGATGAAGCGGTCGGTGGACGGCGCGATGCGGTCCAGGAACGGCTGCGGCATCAGGCCCATCACACCCACGAGGATGATGAAGGGCAGCACGGTGAGCATCTCGCGCAGGTTCATGTCGCTCAGGTGCTGGTTCTCCCGGTGCGTGAGGCTGCCGAAGAACACCTTCTGCACCATCCACAGCATGTAGGCCGCGCCCAGGATGACGCCCAGCGTGGCGAACGCGCCGAACACCGTCGTCAGGTGCGGGTTGCCCGCGGCCGCGCCCAGGTCGCTCTTGAACGTGCCCAGCAGCACCAGGAACTCACCGATGAAGCCGTTGGTGCCCGGCACCGCCACCGAGGAGAAGGTGATGATGATGAAGGCCACGGTGAACACCGGCATCACCTTCGCGATGCCGCCGAAGTCCGCCATGAGCCGCGAGTGGCGGCGCTCGTAGAGGAAGCCGAACAGGAGGAACAGCGCGCCCGTCGAGATGCCGTGGTTGAGCATCTGGTACGCGCTGCCCGTGGCGCCCTCGGCCGTCACGGCCAGCATGCCCAGCATGCAGTAGCCCAGGTGGCTCACGGACGAGTAGGCAATCAGCTTCTTGATGTCCCGCTGCGCCAGACACATCAGCGCGCCGTAGACGATGCCAATCACGGACAGCGTCGCCAGGAAGGGGCGCGCCTGCTGCGCGGCCACCGGGAAGAGCGGAATCGCGTAGCGCCAGAAGCCGAAGGTGCCCATCTTCAGCATCACGCCGGCCAGAATCATGGAGCCGGCCACCGGCGCCTGCACATGCGCGTCCGGCAACCAGGTGTGCACCGGCCACATCGGAACCTTGATGGCGAACGCCAGCGCGAAGGCGGCGAACAGCCACGGGCCCCAGGTGTACATCGTCGCGGCCATGCCCGTGAGCGAGTCACACGCGCCCGCGGGGCCTGCTTTACAGGCGGAGAGCTGGCGGTTCGCGTCCAGCAGGCCGTTGTAGATGCTCGCGTAGTCGAACGAGCGCGCGCCCGGGGGCAGCGCGATGAAGTACACGGCGATGAGCGCCACCAGCATCAGCAGCGAGCCGACCAGCGTGTAGAGGAAGAACTTCACCGCCGCCATCTGGCGGTCCTCGGCGCCCCACACACCCACCAGGAGGTACATGGGGATGAGCATGGCCTCGAAGAAGATGTAGAAGAGCAGCACGTCCAGCGACACCAGCGCGCCCAGCATCGTCGTCTGGAGCACCAGCAGCGCCAGGTGGAACTCCTTGATGCGGTGGCTGATGTACGTGGTGGAGGCCAGCACCACCAAGGGGCCCAGGAACACGGTGAGCAGGAGCAGGCTCACGGCCAGGCCATCCACGCCCAGGTGGTAGCTCAGCCCGAACTCCTTGAACCAGTGGACCCGGTACTCCATCTGGAACTCGGGGCCGCCCGTCTCGAAGCGGAGGTACACCCACACGCCCACGAGCATGTCGATGACCATGCCGATGAACGTGACGGTGCGAATCTGCCCGGACTCGCCTGCGGGCAGCAGCAGCACCAGCGCCGCGAAGACCAGCGGCAGGAAGACGACGAGGTTGAGCAGGTGGGTGTCGAAGAAGCTCATTGCAGCACCTGGATGAGGGCGTAAGCCACGCCGCCCAGAAGGGCGAGGGCCATCACTGCGGCGTAGGCCTGCGCGTCGCCCGACTGGACGTAGCGCAGCGCGCTGCCCACTCGCGCCGTCACCCACGCCGTGCCACGCACCGCCACGGTGTCGATGAGGAGCGCGTCCACCACGCGGAAGAGGATGAAGGCCGTGAACTTCACGGGCCGGATGATGACCAGCTCGTACAGCTCATCCACGTAGAACTTGTTCTGCGCCGCGCGGCGCACCGCCCGGGCGAAGGCCGGAGCAGGCTGGCCCGCGCGGGACGGGAAGAACTTCAGGTACAGGAAGCCCGCCAGCGCGCCGCCGGACACGGCCACCAGCCACGCGAAGACGTAGTCGCCCAGCGCCGGAACACTCGTGTCCAGCTCCACCGTCTTGCCCGTGGCCACCACGCGGTTCATCGCGGAGAAGACCGGGCTCAGGAAGTTCTCGAACACCGGCTGCGGCCGGCCGTCGCTGGAGGCCTTCAGCAGCGGCCACGCGTACACGGAGGACACCACGCTGAGGAGGGCCAGGACCACCAGGGGCAGCGTCATCTGCCACGCGCTCTCGTGCGCGTGGGCCACGCGGGCCTCCTTGGAGCGGGGCCCCTCGAAGGTCAGCAGGTACACGCGCGTCATGTAGAACGCGGTGCAGGCGGCGATGAGCAGGCCCAGGTAGTAGACGACGCTGGACACCCAGGGCAGGCCCGCCAGGTGGTTGTGGTGCACGCCGTGGAAGATGGCGTCCTTGGAGAAGAAGCCGGACAGCGGGACGATGCCGGTGATGGCCAGGGTGGCGACGAAGAACGTGCCCCAGGTCCACTTCATCTCGCGGCGCAGGCCGCCCAGCTTCTTGATGTCCGTCTCATCCCCGTTGCCGTGCATCACGCTGCCGGCGCCGAGGAAGAGGCACGCCTTGAAGAACGCGTGCGTCACCAGGTGGAGCACCGCCGCCCAGAAGATGCCCATGCCCACGCCCATGAACATGATGCCCAGCTGGGACACGGTGGAGTAGGCCAGCACCTTCTTGATGTCGTCCTGCGCGAAGGCGATGAGCGCCGCGAGCAGCGAGGTCAGCGCGCCGATGATGGCCACCGTGGCCATGGCCGTGGGGCTGAGCACCAGCAGCGCGGACATGCGGCTGAACAGGTAGACGCCCGCGGTGACCATCGTCGCGGCGTGGATGAGGGCGGAGACCGGCGTCGGGCCAGCCATCGCGTCCGGCAGCCAGACGTACAGCGGCAGCTGCGCGCTCTTGCCGGCGGCGCCCAGGAGGAACAGCAGCAGCGCGGCCGTCATCACCCCGCCGAACGTGTAGCCCTCCAGCGGGCCGGCGTTGATGACGGTGGACAGGTTCACCTGGCCAGGGCCGCCGTCGGGCAGCGCCTCCGCCATCTTCTGCAGGCCCAGGAAGGTGACGGGGCCCTTGTCGGAGAGCGCGGACGCGTAGCGCTGGCTGCTGGTGCCCACCGACGTGAAGTCGCGCTCATCCGCCTGGCGGGTGAAGGCGCCCACGGTGAGGACCATGAGGAACGTGGCGATGAGGAACGCGAAGTCACCGATGCGGTTGGTGACGAACGCCTTGCGGCCCGCCCACGCCTTCGCCGGGTCCTCGTACCAGAAGCCGATGAGCAGGTAGCTGGCCATGCCCACGCCTTCCCAGCCCACGAAGAGCAGGACCAGGTTGTCGGCCATCACCAGCACGAGCATCGCCGCGACGAACAGGTTCAGGTACGCGAAGAACCGCGCGTAGGCCGGGTCGTGCTCCATGTAGCTGGTGGAGTACAGGTGGATGAGGAAGCCCACGCCGGTGATGACCAGCAGCAGGATTCCGGACAGATGGTCCACCATCAGGCCGAAGTTCACCCGGAAGTCGCCCGCGGAGAACCAGGTGCCGTAGTCGTACGCGAGCGCGTACCGCACGTAGTCCCGGTCCTGGCCGAACGGGTTGACGAAGAAGGACAGCAGCCGCCGGCTCTCCAGGTCCATGCTGCTGGTGGCCCAGAAGGTCAGCACGCTCAACACGAACGCGCCGCCCACGGTGGAGCAGGCGATGAGGTGCACGTTGGCGCGGCCCAGCATCTTGCCGAACACGCCGCAGATGAACGCGCCCAAGAGCGGCAGGGCGATGATGAGCCACAGTGACGGCGCCAGCACATCCGGAGCGACCGGCGCCACCTGCAGGAATTCCGAGAGGGAGGTCATGAATGGGCTCCTGGCGGGTCCGTCAGTGCTTCATGGTCCGGAGGTCTTCCACCAGGACGCTGCCTCGGCTCCGGAAGACGGCGATGACGATGGCCAACCCGATGGCCGCTTCAGACGCGGCCACCGCGATGACGAAGAAGGCGGAGACATGCCCGATGACGTCACCGTGCATGCGGGCGAACGCCAGGAAGGTCAGGTTCGCCGCGTTGAGCATCAGCTCCACGCACATGAACACGACCAGGGCGTTGCGGCGCACCATCACGCCAAACATGCCCATGCAGAAGAGGGCGGCGGCAAGCAGGAGGTAGTAGGGGATGGGGACCATGGCCGATTCGGGGCCTCGCGAGCGGGCGACCTGCGCCGCCATCTAGCACAGAAAGTTTGGGGGGGTCGGGGCGATCAGATTCGCGACTTGGCCACCACCACCGCGCCCACCATCGCCACCAGGAGCAGCAAGCTCACCGCCTCGAAGGGGAGCAGCCACTGGGTGAAGATGGTCTGACCCAGCGTGGCCATGGTGCCGAAGCTGGCCTGCGTCGCCGCGCTCATCGTCGGAGGCGCGCCGGCCGGCAGCTTCAGCAGGACGATTCCCAGCACCACCAGGAGGCCCACCGTCGCCGCGCCACCCACGATGCGCGCCAGCGTGGGCTTGCCCCGCGTGGGGGACTCGCCCAGGTTGAGCAGCATGATGACGAACAGGAAGAGCACCATGATGGCGCCCGCGTAGACCATCACCTGGAGGATGGCGACGGTGTGCGCCCAGAGCAGGACGTACAGGCCCGCCAGGAAGAAGAACGTGGAGACCAGGGCCATGGCGGAGTTGATGGGGCTCCGCGCGAAGATGACCGTGCCGGCCGACAGCAGCGTCAGGAGCGCGAACGCCCCGAAAAGGATGAGCTCGATGTTCAAGACCAGTCTCCGAACGAACCCCAGGGCTTGTCGCCGAACGGGCAGCGCTTCTCGCGGATGTGAGCCTCGAACTCGTCCTTGAACCGCATCAGGAACGAGTGCGTGGGCAGCGCCGCGGCGTCGCCCAGCGCGCAGATGGTGTTGCCCAGGCCGATGGGCGGGTAGGGAGCGATGGACGAGGCCACGTTCGACAGCATGTCGATGTCGCCGGGCTCGCCGCGCCCTTCCTCGATCTTGCGCAACAGCCGCGTCTGCCAGGGCGTGCCCTCGCGGCACGGCGTGCACTGGCCGCAGGACTCTTCCGCGTAGAAGCGCGCCACGCGCCACAGGCTGCGCACCATGCAGGTGGAGTCGTCCATGACGATGACGCCGCCGGAGCCCGCCATGGTCTGCTTGACCTTGAGGGCCTCGAACTCCATGGCCACGTCCAGCTCGTCCGCGCCCAGCACCGGCGCCGAGGACCCGCCCGGAATCACGGCCTTCACCTTGCGACCCGCCGGCATGCCTCGGCCGTACTTGTCGTCGTAGATGAGCTCCGCGAGCGTGGTGAACATGGACACTTCGTAGACGCCGGGGCGGTTCACCGTGCCCGACAGGCAGACCAGGCGCGTGCCGCCCGACTTGTCCGTGCCCAGCTTCGCGTACCAGTCGGAGCCCCCCGTGAAGACGTGGGGCACGCTCGCGAGCGTCTCCACGTTGTTCACCACCGTGGGGGAGCCGAACAGGCCCACCACCGCGGGGAAGGGCGGCTTCAGGCGCGGCCAGCCCTTCTTGCCCTCGAGGCTCTCCAGGAGCGCGGTCTCCTCGCCGCAGATGTACGCGCCGGCGCCGCGGACCAGGTAGCAGTTGAGCTCGAAGTCCTTGCCCATCAGCTTCTTGCCGAAGATGCCCGCCTTGTACGCCTCGTCGATGGCGGCCTGGCAGCGCTCCGCGGGGAACTTGAACTCACCGCGCAGGTACACGTAGCAGGTGTGCACGCCCAGCGCGTACGACGCGATGGCGATGCCCTCCAGCATCATGTGCGGGTCGTCCTCGAGGATGTAGCGGTCCTTGAAGGTGCCCGGCTCGGACTCGTCGCCGTTGACGGCCAGGTACTTGGGCTTGGGGCTGTCCTTCGGGACGAAGCTCCACTTGAGGCCCGTGGGGAAGCCGGCGCCGCCGCGGCCGCGGAGGTTGGACTTCTTCACCTCGTCGATGATGGCGGCCGGCTGCATCTCCAGCGCCTTCTTCAGGCCCTCGTAGCCACCGCGCTTCTTGTAGCTGTCGAGAGTCCAGGACTGCGGCTTGCCCCAGGCCGCCGAGATGATCGGGTCGATGCCCTTTGCCGTAGAGGCCATGTGATGACGTCCTACCTGAGAAGTGAAAGGAGTGGGCTTCAGCTCAGCTTGGCCAGGATGGCGTCCAGCTTGGCGCGGGTGAGGCTCTCGTGGTGGTCCTCGTTGATCTGCAGGCACGGCGCGGTGCCGCAGGAGGCCAGGCACTCGGTCTCGCGCAAGGTGAACTTCTCGTTGGCTTCACCCGCCTTGAGGCCGAGCTTCTCCTCGAGGTACGCGAGCATCTTCTCCGCGCCCCAGAGCGAGCAGGACAGGTTCGTGCAGACATCCACGACGTACTTGCCCGGCTTCTTCAGGTGGTACATCACGTAGAAGCTCGCGACCTCGTAGGCGCGCTCCGGAGTCACCTCCAGATGCTTCGCGACCAGCCGGAGGCCTTCGGGCGGCAGCCAGCCCTTGATCTCCTGGAGCAGCCGCAGCGCCGGGAGCATGCCCGCGCTTTTGCGATCAGAGGGGTAGTGGGAGATGATCTCCGCGATACCCGCGTCGAACTTCTTCTGCTCTTCAGGAGTGAACAGGGGCTCCGCCATGGCGGGGGGCTACGTATTGCTCCAAAGGCCGCGTTGTCAACATAAACCCTCGACGCTACACTGGGCCGCCATCAGCAAATTGCCGAGCGATTTCAACCCCTTGTTATGACCCCGGGACCAGAGAACAAGCGTCAGCACCCCCGGGTCCCGGCCGTGCTGAAGGTGGAGTACGCGGACGGGCGCCAGGCGCGTGACGTCACGGAGAACCTGTCCCATACGGGACTCTTCGTCCAGACCGACCAGGTCTTCACCCTGGGAGACGAGGTGCGGCTCGCACTTTCTTTCCCGGGACTGCTGGATCCGGTAGAAGTCACCGGCATCGTGGCCTGGGTGAGGCCCGCGGGCTTCGATCAGCCCGGAGGTGTCGGCGTCCGCGTCGAGCGCGCGGAGGACAGGCGGAGACTGGGTGACATCTTGAGTGCGGCAGGACCCAACAGCCACGCGTCCCACGTCGAGCACGAGGGCTACCGTGTGCTCATCGTCGAGGACAACCCGCACATCATCGAGATGTACAGCTACGTCCTGAAGAAGCTGGCCTCGGGAGAGCTGCACGGGAAGGTCCCCCTGGAGGTCCACTTCGCGCCGGACGGCCACCACGCGCTCCTGATGCTGCGCGAGAGCCGCTTCAGCCTGGTGATGACGGACCTCTACATGCCGGTGATGGACGGCTTCGCCCTGGTGGAGCGCATCCGCGAGGAAGAGGCCCTCAGGGCCATCCCCGTCATCGCCATCTCGGCGGGAGGCAAGGAGGCGCAGGACCGCGCGCTGCAACTGGGCGTGGATATCTACCTGCGCAAGCCCGTGAAGTTCGTCGAGGTGCTGGAGACGGTGAAGCAGCTCCTTCGCATCAAGTGAAGACGCCCGGGTACCGGCAGTCCCACGTTGAGTGATGGCGGGCGGGCGTCGTAGAGTCGCCTACCCATGCCGAAGGCCGCCATCAACCGCGACGCCGTCAGTGGCGAGGCGCTGTTCATCCTCCGAAACCTGAGGGAGAACGGCCGACTAGGACGCTCGAACAAACTGGCCGATGTGAAGGCCTCGCTCGAACCGTCCGTCTCGCTCGAGTTCGACAACTACTTCTTCTTCCTGCGCAAGTTCCACTACATCGCCATGGACCGCGAGGCCCAGCTCAAGCTCACCGAGCAGGGCGAGCGCGTGGCGGGTGGGGAGCTTTCGGACCGCTTCTCCACGGAGGTGGGGGAGTTCTTCGCCGACCAGCTCGCCTCCGCCGAGGACGAGCCGCCCGTGGCGCAGGGGACCGAGGAGCCGATGGTCGTCCCGCCGCCTCCTCCGGAGCTGTTGCTGGACGAGACGGAGGTCGTTCCCACGGCGCAGACGCAAATCTCGCTGCCTCCCTCGCCGCCGCCCATGCCTCCCATGCGGGCCTCGCGCTCGGCCATGCCCGCGTTGGACCTGACGCCGCCGCCGAACACGTCCCAGGTGCCCGCACCGGCTCCGGCCGCCTCGCCCGTGGCGCTGGTCAGCCCCGCGGTTCCCGAGGGGCGCCGGGAGACGTCCATCGGACTTGCTCCCACGGCGCCCGCGTCGCCGCAGCCCCTTGCCTCTCCTCCGCCGTCCGCGACTGCCTCCATGCCCCCTCCCGCCGCCACCGCTGCTCCTGTTGCCGCCGCGCCCGCCGCTCCGAAGGGCAATGAGCTGGACCTGCGCTACCAGAAGTTCGACCCCATCGGCACGGGCCCGCTGGGCACGGTGTTCAAGGGCCGCTTCACGGCGCTGGGCTTGGACATCTGCCTCAAGGAACTCAAGGACATCTTCGGCTACTTCTCCTTCCTCCAGCGGGGGGAGGTGCTCAAGCGGCTGAAGAAGGAGCTGTGCGCGCAGGCCCAGGTGCGCCACCCCGGCATCGTCCAGGTGGTGGACCAGAACGTGGAGGCCGCGCGCCCCTACTTCGTGCTGGAGCTGATGAACGGCAGCCTGAAGGAGCGGCTGGAGGCCGGGGGTGGCAGCGGCGTGCCGGTGCCCTTCGCGCTGCGCACGTTCCTGCAGATGGCCTATGGCCTGCGCGCCGCGCACGCCGTGGGGCTGACGCACCACAACCTCAAGCCGGAGAACGTCCTCTTCGACGGGTACGGCAATGCCAAGCTGGCCGACTTCGGTCTGGGCCGGGTGGTGGAGGTGGACTCGACCAAGGGCATGCCCCAGGTCTTCGTGGGCACCGGCGGCATGGCCTACATGGCCCCGGAGCTGATGAACCGGGGACCCAAGGAGCCGGGCCCGTCCGCGGACATCTACGGCCTGGGCATCATGCTCTACGAGATGCTCACCGGGCAGATTCCCGGCCGCCGCTCGCCGCTTCCCTCGGAGGTCAACCCCGAGGCGCCCAGCGGGCTGGACCAGCTCTTCGACAAGGCCACCCAGGACAAGCGCGAGCAGCGCTACCCGGACGTGGATGCCATGCTCGAGGACTTCTACAAGGCGTTCCCCGAGAAGGAGTTCCTCACGCGCGGGGACCTCGTCCTCTCGTCGGATGCGCCGCAGCAACAGCAGCCGCAGTCGTGATGTGAGTCCGGGCGCGGGCTGCTGAAGCCCGCACCGGTCGTTCGCCCGGGTGGGGACCGCGTGTTCCTCCCGGGGGTTCTGTCATCAGCCCGACAGTTCCGCGGGGTGAGGGTGCATGCGCCTCGTCGCCACCCCATTCGCGGGGGGCTGGTGCGCTCCCGATGAGCCGGTGTGACCTGGTGGCGAGGACTGCTGCCGTTCGCATGCAGCGGTCTGCGTCGGGACTCGGCGGTTCGGGGCGCGAGGGACCCTGGCTCATCACCTGGCTGGAAGCCCCCCGGGCTTCGTGACAGGGCCTTGCGTCATGCGCCCGTGAAGCCCGCCCCGTTGGCGAGAGGGGCGTGGCATTGTCCGCGCGCCATGACCTCGACTTCCTCTGGTTGCCTGCTCATCACCGTCACGGGCAAGGACCATCCCTCCATCACCTCCCGCTTCACGGGCCTGTTGGCCCAGGCGGGCGCGGAGCTGCTCGACGTGGAGCAGGTGGTGGTGCAGGGCCGCCTCACGCTGTGCCTGCTCGTTCGTCTGCCCGACACACGTGGCGTCCCGAAGGAGCTGCTCTTCGCGGCTCGGGAGCTGGGCGTGGCGCTCGACTTCCAGGCGGTGGAGTCGCCGGACGTCGCCGCGAGTCCCGTGGCGGCTCGCTACGTCGTCACCGCCGTGGGGCGCGCGCTGGGCGCTCGCGAGCTGCACTCGCTGACGTCGCACCTGTCCGAGCAGGGCGCGCTCGTGGAGCGCATCGTCCGGCTGACGCACACGCACCTGGGCTCGGTGGAGCTGCACGTCACGCTGCCTGCGTCGGTGGACCCGGAGGCGCTGAAGCGCTCGCTGCTGGCGCTGTCCATGCGCGACAACACCTTCGACGTGGCGCTGCAGCGCGAGAGCTTGTTCCGCCGCAGCAAGCGGATGGTGGTGATGGACATGGACTCCACGCTCATCCGCATCGAGGTCATCGACGAGCTCGCGCGGGCGTATGGCGTGGGGGAGCAGGTGTCTCGCATCACCGAGCGCGCCATGCACGGTGAGATGGACTACGACGAGTCCTTGCGTCAGCGCGTGTCGTTGCTGGCGGGACTGGATGTCTCCGTGCTGCGCCAGCTCGCGGCGAACCTGCCGCTGACGGAGGGCGCGGAGACGCTGGTGAAGGTGCTCAAGCGCCTGGGCTACCGCACCGCGGTCATCAGCGGAGGCTTCTCCGTGGCGGCCGAGGCGCTCAAGGCGCGGCTCGGCATCGACCATGCCTTCTCCAATGTGCTCGAGGAATCGGATGGAAAGCTCACCGGCCGCACCGTGGGCCCCATCGTCAACGCGCGTCGCAAGGCGGAGCTGCTGGAGCAATTGGCGAAGCAGGAAGGCATCCTGCTGGAGCAGGTCATCGCGGTGGGCGATGGCGCCAATGACTTGCTGATGCTGGAGCGCGCGGGATTGGGAATCGCCTTCCGCGCCAAGCCTCGGCTTCGAGAGGCCGCTGATACATCGATTTCAGCGGGCGGATTGGACACCATCCTCTACCTCCTGGGGCTCACCGGACGCGAGCTCCAGGAAGCAGGCTGAGCCGCGACTACAGCCGCATCCGCGCGGCCAGCTCGCGCTGCTGGAGCTGGCCCTTCTCCAACAGCAGCTCCAGCAGGGCGCGGAGGATCTTGGAGCTCTTCTCCTGGTTCTGCTGGAGCGTCTGCAGTCGCTGCAAGTCCTCCTCGGTCCACTCGGAGGAGGGCGCGCCACCGGTCAGGATTTCATCCAGGATATCCGCCGCGCTCGAACCCGCCGCCGCGGCCGGAGCGAGCTTCTCCGCGGGACGCGGCGCGGGCGCGGTGGCCGGCGAGTCGGGCGGGACGATGTCGGCGATGCGCTTCACCACCGTCTTGCCGCTCATGTCGACGACCTTGAACTCATCTTCAGGCTCGTCGACAGGTGCTTGTGTTTCAGAAGACGTGTTTCGCGACGGGTTGAAGCGCGTGCTGATGACGGGCTCTTGATTGCGATAGTGGCGCAGAATCGCGTGCTCGATTTCGCGCTCGCCCGCGACCATGGGCACCACCCGGGCGCGGCTGCGCTGCGCCACCTGGTCCAGGGTGCCCAGGTCCGTGGGGTCCGCCATGGCCAGCACCAGCGTCTTGCCGTTGTCCTTGAGCGACACCGGGAAGACGCCCTTCTGCTCCGCGAGCGTGATGTCCACGCGCGCCAGTGCTCCCGCGTCGCGCGTGATGTTGCCCAGTTGCACGCGCTGCATCCCCAGGCCCTGGCAGATGGCCTCGGTGACGGTGTCCTCGCTGGCCAGCCCCAGGTCCGCGACGATGCGCGACAGCCGCCCTCCCCACTGGTCGAAAGTGGCCAGGGCGCTGCGCAGCTGAAGGTCGTCGATGACGCGGGCCTTGACGAGGATGTCGCCAATGCGATTGCGGGAAGGAGAAGCCATGGCTCGAGAGTCTACCGTCTGAACGCGCGGACGCTGAGTCCGCGACGCATTTGCCCGCTTCTTGGGCGAGGAGGCGCCACCATGCAACCCTTCGCGGAAGCCGCTGTCCTGCAGTGCCCCTATTGCGGCGAACAGGTGGAGGTCGACGTGGACCCCATTGGCGCCACCGACGAGCACTACATCGAGGACTGCCCGGTGTGCTGCCGCCCGTGGACTGTCCACGTCGCCCGCGCCGAGGAGGCCGTCGGCGTCACCCTGGGCCGCGAGGACGACTGACCCCGGACGAACCCACCCCCAGGGCTCTTTCGGCGGACTGGAGGGCAGGCAGGCGGCCCTGGCGCGAGGGCCGCGGGCGGGGCGGGGGCGTTGCTTGACACGTCCCGGAGCATGGTTCTCTTGAGTCTTGTGAGGCGGCGCTGGAGCCCCGAAGGGGAGCCCGAGGCGACCGCGAACCAGGACACCGTCTGTGATTCACATGCCGTGCACCCGCGATGGGTGTCACGAACAGGAGAAGACCATGCATAGCCGCAACCCGTTCAACTCCGCCGTGGTGGTGAACCCCCTGATGCGCGACTTCGACGCGCTCTTCCGCGAGCTGGGCCAGCCCGGCTTCTTCCGTCAGGCCCCGCGCGAGCGCGCGCCGGCCGCCGACATCCTCGAGTCCGAGGCGGGCATCACCCTGCACCTCGACATCCCGGGGGTGGACGCGAAGGACATCCAGGTGACGGTGGAGCGCGACGTGCTCACCGTGAAGGCGGAGCGCAAGGCGCAGCCCTTGGCCGAGGGCGTCAACGTGCGACGCCAGGAGCGAGCCCAGGGGGCTTTCACGCGCTCGTTCTCCCTGCCGGAGACGGTGGACGCCACCCAGGTGGAGGCGCGCTACGAGCAAGGCGTGCTGACGCTGACACTGCCCCGGCGTGAGGAATCCAAGCCCCGCGTCATCGAGGTCAAGGTCCAGAGCTGAATCGCGCGCACACCCCTCCTGGGAGGCCGCTGTCCGCCGGTAACGGCGCGGCTTCCTCTCCCTACTTCACCCCTGTCGAGGGCTTCCGCGAGGGGGTGGCGGAAGCCCTCCGCGCTTCAGCGCTTGGCGCTGAGCGAGATGGGCACGCGGAACAGCTCCAGCACCTGCTGTACATCCAGCGGCTTGGCCAGGCACGCCAGCGCGCCGGCCTGCTTCGACTGCTCCACCACGTCGGCGGTGTGCACGGACGTCATGGTGATGAGGCGCACGCCTTCCATCTGCTTGCGCTGACGGATGCGGCGGCAGACCTCGAGGCCGTCGATGTCCGGCATGTTGAGGTCGATGATCATGCCGTGCGGCTTCTGCTCGGACACCAGCAGCAGGGCCTCCACGCCGCTCGTCGTCGTCTGCAGCTCCACCTGCGCCGCGAAGGGCTTGAACGCGCGCTTGATGGCGTCCAGCACCGCGCGCTCGTCGTCCACCACCAGCAGGCGCACCGTGCCGCTGCCCAGCTCCTCGGGAACCGGCATCTGGTGGGTGATGAGGAACGTGCGCAGGTCCGCGGACCGCACCCGGCGGTGGCCGCCCGGCGTCCTGAAGGCCATCAGGATGCCCCGGTCAATCCACTTGCTCACCGTGGACGGATCCACCTGAAGCAAACGACTGATGTCGTGCGTCGTGTAGAGCTGGTCCGTCATCGCCGTACTCCCCTCTTGCTGCATCATTCCGCTGCCCATGGAATCAACCACCTACCTTGAATACGGGGTTTCCTTCAACCTCTCTGCGCACTGCGTCCATCAGTCCCCCTCATCAGACCCACGGCCCCGTCCCAGAGACCTCGGGACTTGAGGACCAGCTCCACGAGCTCCCGAGCGGCGCCTCGGCCGCCTGGGCTGTGGGTGACGAAGTGGACCTCCTGACGCACCTCGGGAACAGCATCCGCGGGACACGCGGACAAGCCCACCTTCGAGAGTGGGGCCAGGTCGTTGTGGTCATCCCCCATGTAGGCACACTCGCCCGGGGGGACATCCAACTGCCGGAGCAGCTCGTCCAGTGCGGCACCCTTGTCCTTGCGGCCTTGAAACACTGCCGCCAGGCCCAGCTCCCGCCCGCGTGCCTCCACGATGCCTGAGGTGCGGGCGGTGAGGATGGCGGCGGGCAGGCCCGACAGTCGGGCCATGACCAGGGCGTGGCCATCCTTCACATCGAAGCGCTTCATCAGCTCCCCGCCGTCGCCGTAATACAGGCCGCCGTCGGTGAGCACCCCGTCCACGTCAAAGACAAGCAGCCGCACGCGTGCCGCGCGGGACGTCAGCTCTTCCTTTCCCGGCTTGGAAAGTGCTTCCGTCGGCATGAGTCGCTCGGCTCCTTCTCTTGGCGTGTTCATCAGCTGGGCTCGTGTCCCAACACCCGGCGGATGTTCAGCACATTTCGTACCACGTCCTCGAACATCTGGGGATTGAGGGAGCACGGACCGTCACACAGGGCACGGTCAGGGTCCTCGTGGACTTCGGTGAACAAGGCGTCGATGCCAGCGGCCGCGGCGGAGCGCGCGAGCAGCGAGACGAACTTCCGCTCACCCGCCGTCTCTCCGTTGCCCGCGCTGGGCAATTGCACGGAGTGCGTGGCGTCAAAGCACACGGCCAGGCCCGCCTCGCGCATCTGCGCGAAGCCTCGCATGTCGACAACCAGGTTGTTGTAGCCGAAGGACGAGCCCCGCTCCGTGACGAGCACGTTGGGGTTGCCCGCCTCGAACGCCTTGCGCGCCGAGTGGACGATGTCCTTGGGGGCCACGAATTGTCCCTTCTTCAAATTCACGCCCTTGCCCGTGCGAGCCACGGCCTCCACCAGGTCTGTCTGCCGGCACAGGAACGCCGGTATCTGGATGATATCCACAACTTCCGAGGCAGGACCTACGTGGCTGGTTTCATGGACGTCCGTGAGGACCGGGACGCCCACTTCATCCCTGATACGCGCTAGAATGCGCAGCCCTTCCCGGAGACCCGGGCCTCTGAAGGACTTCCCGCTCGTCCGGTTGGCCTTGTCGTAGGAGCACTTGAAGGCGTAGGGCACGCCCAGCCGGCTGGTGATGCCCTTGAGCAAGTGAGCATGTTTCAGGGCCATCTCCTCGGACTCGATGCTGTCCGGGCCGGCAATGACAAAAAGCTTCTGTCCCGGGCCGACCTTGTGGCCACACAGGGTGATGGGAAGGCTGCTGCTGGCGCTCATGCGCGCACCTGGCCGGCCGTCGCGTCGCGCTGGTCCAGCGCGGCCTTGATGAAGCCGGAGAAGAGAGGGTGAGGGGCGAAGGGCTTGCTCTTGAACTCGGGGTGGAACTGACACCCAACAAAGTACGGGTGGTCCGACAACTCAATCATCTCCACCAGGTTCAGCTCCGGATTGTGGCCGGAGATGACCAGCCCCGCCTCCTGCAGACGCCCTCGGTAGGCGTTGTTCACCTCGTAGCGGTGACGGTGGCGCTCCTGGATGAGGTCCTGGCCGTAGAGCTGGTGCGCGCGCGTGCCGGGCTTCAGCGCGCAGGCGTAGCTGCCCAGCCGCATGGTGCCGCCCTTGTCCTGCACCGACACCTGGCTCTCCATCAGCGTCACGACGGGGTGCGGCGTGTGCTCGCTGAACTCCAGGCTGTTGGCCGTCGTCAGGCCCAGCACGCCCCGGCTGAACTCCACCACCGCCATCTGGAGGCCCAGGCAGATGCCGAAGAAGGGAATCTTCTTCTCCCGCGCGTAGCGCACCGCCGCGATCTTCCCCTCGGTGCCCCGCACGCCGAACCCGCCGGGGACGAGGATGGCGTCCACGCCGGCGAGCAGCTTCTCCGGCCCCTGCGCCTCCACGTCCTGGCTGTCCACGAAGTGCAGGTTGACCTTCACGTCGTTGGCGATGCCGCCGTGCAGCAGGGCCTCGTTGAGGCTCTTGTAGCTCTCCGTGAGGTTCACGTACTTGCCGACGATGGCCACCTGCACCTGGCCTCGCGCGGGCTCGTACACCTTGCGCAGGATGTTCTCCCAGCGCTCCAGGTGCGGCGCGCGGCTCCAGATGTTGAGCACCTCCGCCAGCCGGTCATCCAGGCCCTGACGGTGCAGCTCCAGGGGCAGCTCGTAGATGCTGCGCACGTCCGGCGAGGTGAACACGTTGCCCGTGTCCACGTTGCAGAACATGGCGATCTTGTCCTTGAGCTCGCGCGACACCTCGCGGTCCGTGCGGCACACGAGGAAGTCGGGCTGGATGCCAATCTCGCGCAGCTTCATCACCGAGTGCTGCGTGGGCTTGGTCTTCACCTCGCCCGCGGCGCCGATGTACGGCAGGAGCGTCAGGTGCACGTAGACGGCGTTCTGGCTGCCCACGTCGTAGCGCATCTGACGGATGGCCTCGAGGAACGGCAGCGACTCGATGTCGCCCACCGTGCCACCGACCTCCACGATCACCACGTCCGCGTCCTGGGCCGCCTGGCGGATGCTCGCCTTGATTTCGTCGGTGACGTGCGGAATCACCTGCACCGTCTTGCCCAGGTACTCGCCGCGACGCTCCTTCATGATGACGGCGTGGTAGATGCGGCCCGAGGTGAAGTTGTTGAGCCGACTCATCCGAGCGTTCGTGAAGCGCTCGTAGTGGCCCAGGTCCATGTCTGTCTCGCCACCATCCTCGGTGACGAACACTTCGCCATGCTGGAACGGGCTCATCGTGCCCGGATCCACGTTGATGTACGGGTCCAGCTTCAGCAGCGTGACGGCGAGGCCGCGATTCTCCAGCAGGGCGCCAATAGAGGCCGAGGCGAGGCCCTTGCCGAGGGAGCTGACCACTCCGCCCGTCACGAAAATGAACTTGGTTTTCTTGGAGCGCATATCCCGTTCTGCCAAGTAGGGCAGGGATGCGTCAATTATTCTGCGCCGGTCGAGGGGCCGCTCGGTGCTCCGGCTGACGCCGACTCAGTTTCCGTCCCAACCACCCGAGCGGGAGACCGCGAACTCGCGGACGTCAGGTTGTCCGACACGGAAGTCGCGCAAGTCACAGTTACGGCAGCTCCAGCCCTCCCAGCCCCGCTTGACGACCATGTGCAAGCAGGCGTCGTAGTTGGGGCAGTAGAGGTTGCGCTGAGCCTGGACGGCCTCCTCATCGCGCAACGCGGTGGGAAGTGGGCTGGGGCACGGGGTGATGGACACGGCAAATCTCCCGGATGGGTACAAAAAGGTCGGCCACTCCCCCCGGGCGGTTGGAACAGTCTCTCAGGGACTCCATTCCCGGGGGAAAGTAAAAGACCCGTTCCCGCGTGTGCGCGGAAACGGGCCCTCGTTACCTCGGGCGTCTTCCACCGCCTTGGGGGCTGACTTCAGGCCGCCTTGGCGGAGGTGGACGCCTGATTCTTGCTGTCGATCAAGGCATCACCTCCTTTCTTGCGGCCGAAGAAGTAATCACCCACGGGATTGCGCGCCACTTTCCGGAAGCATTAGTGCGGGCCTGAGTGGCGAGCAGCCCTTCAGGCCGCGACGAACTGGCGCTCCACCAGCCTGCGGTACAGGCCCTCCTGGCCCATGAGGCTTGCGTGGGTGCCGCTCTGGACGATGCGGCCTCCCTCCAGCACGAGCACGCGGTCCACGTTGGCCACCGTGGACAAGCGGTGCGCGATGATGAGCGTGGTGCGACCTTTCATCAGCCGCTCCAGCGCGTCCTTCACCAGGTGCTCGCTCTCCGCGTCCAAGGCGCTGGTGGCCTCGTCGAGGATGAGCAGGCGAGGGTCCTTCAACACCGCGCGGGCGATGGCCACGCGCTGCTTCTGTCCGCCGGACAGCTGCACTCCGCGCTCGCCGACGGGGGTGGCGTAGCCCTCCGGGAAGCGCTGGATGAAGTCGTGGGCGTTGGCGGCGCGCGCGGCCTCCTCCACCTCCTCCTGCGTGGCGTCTGGCCGGGCATAGCGGATGTTGTCCGCGATGGAGCAGGAGAAGAGCTGGGGCTCCTGCGCGACCATTCCGATGTTGCGCCGCAGCCACTCCGGCTCGAGCGAGGTGAGCGGCTGTCCGTCCAAGAGCACCGCGCCGCCCTGCGGGTCGTAGAAGCGCGACAGGAGCGAGGCGAGCGTGGACTTGCCCGCGCCGGAGGGGCCGACGACGGCGACCACCTCGCCGGGCCTCATCTCCAGGTCCATTCCCTGGAGCACGGGAACGTCCGAGCGGGTGGGGTAGGCGAAGCGCACCGCGCGGAACTCCACGTGGCCCTTCACCGCGGCCAGCGTCTGTCCGCCGGAGGGGATGGCGGGCTCGCGGTCCATCAGCTCGAAGACGCGCTCGGCGGCGCCGCTGGCGCGCATGAAGTCCGCCCACACCTCCGCGACGGCGCTCAGGGAGAGCGCGACCAGCGACGTGTAGATGAGGAACGAGGTGAGGGCGCCCACGCTGAGCGCTCCGTCCACCACCAGCCGGCCGCCGTACCAGAGCATGGCCGCGGTGGAGCCGTACATGGCGATGGAGGCGATGCCCATGAACACCGCGGACTGGCGCGCGCGCGTCTTGGCGAGCTCGAGCGCCCGGTCCACCGCGGCGCTGTAGCGCTCCACCTCGTGACTCTCCGCGGCGAAGGAGCGCACGGTGCGGATGCCGGAGAGGTCCTCTTCGGCCACCTCGCTGGAGGCGGCGAGCGCGTCCTGCACCTGACGCGACAGGACGCGAACGCGCCGGCCATACACCACCGCGCCAATGGCGACGGCGGGGATGATGGCGAGCATCACCAGGGTGAGGCGCGGGGACGTGAAGAAGAGGAGCACCACGCCCCCCAGCGCCTGGAGGGTGTAGCGCAGCGTCATGGAGATGTTGGTGGTGACGGTGTTCTGCAGGACGCTGGTGTCGGAGGCCAGTCGACTGGTGAGCTCACCGGTGCGACGCTCGTCGAAGAACGCGACCTCTTGGGACAACAGGCTCTGGAACAGGCGCTTGCGCAGCCGCGTCACGACGCGCTCGCCGGCGGTGCTGAAAAGATAGACGCGCAGGGCCATGGCCACGCCCTGCACGACGAAGACGCAGAACATCACCAGGGCGATGGTGTCCAGGCGCTCGCGGCTCCGGGCACCGAGTGCCTCGTCGACGAGGTCGCCGATGGCTCGGGGAAAGGCGAGGGTGGCCACGCTGCTGATGAAGAGAAAGAGCGTGCCCACGACAAGCGTGGGAAGCTCGGGCCTCGCCAGCGTGAGCAGGCGACGCAACGTCAAGCGCGAGGGGGGGCGGGACTTGGAGGGAGACGGGGAGGCGGACACTCGCGGAGACTAGCGCGGAGTCCTTGGGTTCGCACGGCTACGCGCTGTCGGGGCGGGTGGGAGCAGCTCATCCTTTCGGACACGGAGGTAGGTCATGGAGCAGCACATCTTCGGTGGTACCGGGAAGCATGTGCCCGTCCTGGGGCAAGGGACGTGGCAGATGGAGGGCGATGACCGCGCGGAGGCCATCCGTTCACTGCGCGCGGGGTTGGACCTGGGCCTCACCCACGTGGACACCGCGGAGCTGTATGGCAGTGGCCGCGTCGAGGAGCTCATCGTGTCCGAGGCCATCGCGGGCCGCCGGGACGAAATCTTCCTCGTGTCGAAGGTGATGCCGTCGAATGCGTCCTACGCGGGCACGCTGGCCGCCTGCGAGAAGAGCCTGAAGAAGCTGCGCACCGACTGGCTGGATTGCTACCTGCTGCATTGGAGGGGCTCGCATCCGCTGGCGGAGACGGTGCGCGCCTTCGAGAAGCTGGTGGCGGATGGGAAGATTCGCTCGTGGGGGGTGAGCAACTTCGCGGTGTCGGACCTGGAGGAGCTCCTGTCCCTCACGAAGCCCCAGCGCATCGCCTGCAACCAGGTGCTCTACCACCTGGAAGAGCGCGCCATCGAACACTCCGTGTTGCCCTGGTGCGAGGCGCGCGGCATCGCGGTGGTGGGCTACAGCCCCTTCGGCAACGGGAACTTCCCCCCGCCCGACAGTGAGGGAGGCCGGGTGCTGGCGGACGTCGCTCGGGCGCATGGCGCCACGCCTCGACAGGTGGCGCTCCAGTTCCTCGTGCGGCGGCCGTCGCTGTTCGCCATCCCGAAGTCGAGCCGCCTGGCCCACCTGAAGGACAACGCGGCGGCGAGCATGGTGGAGCTCACGGCGGCGGATATCGCTCGCATCGACGCCGCGTTCCCGTTGGGGCCCCACACCGACGACTTGCCGATGCTGTGAGGGAGGCGGCTTTCGCGGTGGGCGGAGGCGTGTCCACCGCGAAGGCGGCGAGAGGGGTTACAGCAGGCCCTTCTGGCGCATGACGGCTTCGACCTTCGCGACGTCCTCGGGGATGTCCACCGCCACCGTGCGCCAGGAGACGCGCGCGCAGCGGATGGCGATGCCGTTCTCCAGGGCCCGGAGTTGCTCCAGCTTCTCCGTCTCCTCGAGCGGCGTGGGCGCGAGCTCCGCGAGCTCGAGGAGCACCTCCCTGCGGTAGCCGTACAGGCCGATGTGGCCCCAGCGGGGGACTCGGGCCGCGGGCTCCCGGGCGTGAGGGACGAGGCTGCGGCTGAAGTAGAGGGCGTCGCTGTTGAGCGCGAGCACGGCCTTCACCACGTGCGGGCTCTCCGCTTCGTCGGTCTCGAGCGGCCGGACGAGAGTGCCCATGCGCACGGTGGGGTCCGCGAAGAGTCCGGCGAGGGCCTTGAGGGCCTCCGGGTCCACCAGGGGCTCGTCACCCTGGACGTTCACCCACACGTCCACGTCGGTTCGCGCGCGCGCCACTTCCGCCACGCGGTCCGTGCCCGTGGCGCAGTGGGGACTGGTCATCACCGCGCGGCCCCCGAAGCCCTCCACGGTGGCGCGGATGCGCTCGTCGTCCGTGGCCACGCAAATCTCGTCGAAGACTCCCGCCTCCTGACAGCGTCGCCAGACGTGCTCCACCATGGGGCGACCTGCGATGAGCGCGAGCGGCTTGCCCGGGAACCGGGTGCTGGCATGGCGGGCGGGGATGACGGCGACGGTTCGGGAGGAGGGCATGGCGCACTCCGTCTATCAGATTCAGGACGGACGCTGGTCGCTCGAAGGTGAGTCTCCCCGGGGCCACTAGGCATCCGACCCGCCGTGCCTAGCTTGGCTGGCGACATGAAGAAGGTCCTCCATATCGTCGGCGCGCGCCCGAACTTCATGAAGGTCGCGCCCATCTACCGTGCCATCGCCGCGCGGACGTCGCTCCAACAAGTGCTCATCCACACGGGGCAGCACTACGACGCGAAGATGAGTGATGTCTTCTTCTCGGACCTCGGATTGCCGAAGCCGGATGAGCACCTGGGCATCGGCTCGGGCAGCCATGCGCAGCAGACGGCCCGGATGATGGTGGAGCTGGAGACCGTCTTCCTGTCGCACCAGCCGGACATCGTCTCCGTCGTGGGCGACGTCAACAGCACCATCGCCGCCGCGCTGGTGGCGTCGAAGCTGGCGATTCCCCTGGCCCATGTCGAGGCGGGCCTGCGCAGCCACTCCCAGCACCAGCCGGAGGAGATCAACCGCGTCGTCACCGACCGGCTGTCGGACCTCCTGCTCACGCCCTCGCGCGACGCGGATGCGAACCTGCTCAAGGAGGGCGTGGACGCGTCGCGCATCCACCTGGTGGGCAACGTGATGATCGACTCACTGCTCACGTCGAAGGAGAAGGCGGAGCAGTTGCCCGTGCTGAAGGGGCTGGGGGTGGAGCCGCGGGGTTATGCGGTGTGTACGCTGCATCGGCCGTCGAACGTGGACGACCCGAAGGTGCTGGGGGGGCTGCTCGCCGCGTTGGTCCATGTGGCCTCGAAGCTGCCGGTCATCTTCCCGGTGCACCCGCGCACGCGGAAGATGATGACCGAGCAGGGCCTGGGTGTCTGCTTCGAGCGCAGCCCGAACCTGCGCCCCGTGGACCCGATGGGGTATCTGGAGTTCCTCGCGCTGACGTCGCAGGCCCGGCTCGTCCTCACGGACTCGGGAGGGCTCCAGGAGGAGACCACCGCGCTCGGCGTTCCCTGCCTCACCTTGCGCGAGCAGACCGAGCGTCCCATCACCGTGGAGCAAGGGACGAACGAAGTCGTGGGGACCGACCCGGACCGCATCCGCGCCGTCGCGGACCGTGCGCTCTCGGGAGAGGGCAAGAAGGGGCGCGTTCCCGAGTTCTGGGATGGGCGCTCGGGGGAGCGCATCGCGGACGTCTTCGCGCGCTTCCTCGAGGACTCGCGAGGCGCGGCTCGCATCGCCGTGTCCGCGTGAGGGGCAGCGAGGCGTGTTCGCGAGGTGCGGGCGTGAGCGAATTCGTTCCGTCGCGAGGCGCTGCGTGCCTCGCCGCGGCTGCCTGATGGTCGTGGCGGAGCTCGCCCTGGAACGGGTCGCGCTCGGGCCCTTGTCTCGTTGAGGCTGCTCGAGGGTCCTGGCGCAGCACCGCCCGTTCGTCCGAGGCTGTTCGGACTGTGTGGCGGCCTTCGCCGTGCTAGAGCGCGGAGTCATGCGCGGCGAGAGGGAGTCATCGACGGAGGACGCGTCCTCCTCTGAGCAGGCGGCACCCGGCGCGAGTGCCTCCGTTCCCGAGGGCTTCGTCGACATCCCCTTCGTCGTCGAGCCCAACTACGCGGGCTGGCGCTTGGAGGACTACCTGGGCCAGAAGCTGCGCCGCATGCCTCGTGAGCGGCTGGCCGGCATCATCCTCCGCGGCGTGCACTGCGACGAGCGTCGGTTGAAGCCCTCCACGCCCGTGTACCCCGGCATGGCGTTCCGCTTGCGCCGCCCTGGCAGCGAGGAGCCGGAGACTCCCACCGAGCTCCCCGTCGTGGCGCAGGACGACTGGCTGCTGGTGCTCGACAAGCCCGCGGGCCTGCCCATCCATCCGACCGCGCGGTACCACAAGGGGACGCTCGTCTCCATCCTGCGCGAGCGCTTCGGTGAACGCTTCGCCGAGCCCGCGCACCGCTTGGACCGGGAGACGAGCGGACTCGTCGTCTGCGGCCGCACCACCGAGGCGTGCCGAGTCCTGGGCCGCCTCTTCGTCTCCCGCGACGTCCACAAGGAGTACCTCGCGATTTGCGAAGGACATCCGCGTGAAGACTCCTTCGTCGTGGATGCGCCCATCGCGGAGGGCACCGAGCTCATCCGCATCGCCGTGCGCATCGACCCGGTGGAGGGCAAGCCCAGCCGCACCCGGTTCGAGGTGCTCCAGCGCTTCTCTCGCGAAGGTGCCCCCTTCGCGCTGCTGCGCTGCTTTCCGGAGACCGGGCGCCAGCACCAGATTCGCATCCACCTGCGCGAAGCGGGCTTTCCCCTCGTGGGCGACAAGATGTACGGCCCGGACCCCGGCTACTTCGACCGCTTCAGCAAGCACTCCCTGGAGCCCGAGGCCTGGGCCCGACTGCGGCTTCCCCGCCATGCGCTGCATGCCGCGCGCATCGTGTTCCCGCATCCGGGCACGGGCGTGGAGGTCTCGTTCGAGGCGCCTCTTCCTGCCGACCTCACGGACTTCATCGCGGGGGCACTTCCGCCTTCGAATTAACCTTCGGTCGGCTCCTGGGTTGGTGAGGGACACTGCTCAGGAGCCCTTGATGCGCCGCATCGTCCTCGCCGCCGCTGTTGCCTTCTTCCTCGGTGGTTTCGCCCAGCAGGCCCACGCCGAACGCCAGCCCCGCATGCGGGATGCGGTGGTCCACCTGGAGAAGGCGCTCAGCGCCCTCCAGAACGCCTCCCCCGACAAGGGTGGGCACCGCGTGAAGGCCATCGCGCTGACGGAGCAAGCCCTCGGCGAGGTTCGCGAAGGCATCAAGCACGACAACCGGAACTGACCCCCAAGAACGTCGAAGGCCCCCCACCCGGTGAAGGGCAGGGGGCCTGGGTGCTTCATTCGCTCGACGCTCGCGTCAGGCGGTGAGCTTGCTCTGCTCCGGTGCTCCCGGCGCCATCTCGCCCAGCAGGTACTGGCCGGAGAAGCACGCCGTGCAGAAGCTGCCTCGATCGGCGTCTCCCACCGCTTCGCCCAGGCCCTCGATGGAGATGTAGCCCAGCGAGTCCGCCGTGACGTAGCGGGCGATTTCGTCCGTGGTGTGGCTCGCGGCGATGAGCTCCTGCCGGCTCGGCGTGTCGATGCCGTAGAAGCAGGGCCACTTCGTCGGTGGCGAAGAGATGCGCAGGTGCACCTCCGTCGCTCCCGCCGCCTTGAGCATCTTCACGATCTTGCGGCTCGTGGTGCCTCGGACGATGGAGTCGTCCACCACCACCACGCGCTTGCCCTTGAGCACGTGCTTCACCGCCGACAGCTTCAGCTTCACGCCGAAGTGACGGATGGACTGCTGCGGCTCGATGAACGTGCGGCCCACGTAGTGGCTGCGGATGAGGCCCACGTCATACGGAATCCCGCTCTGCTGCGAGAAGCCGATGGCCGCCGCCACTCCCGAGTCCGGCACCGCGATGACCAGGTCCGCCGCGGGCACCGGCTGCTCTCGCGCCAGCTGCATGCCCATCCGCTTGCGCACCTCGTACACGCTGCTGCCGAACAACACCGAGTCCGGACGCGCGAAGTACACCTGCTCGAAGATGCAGCGCCCCAGCCGGGCGGGCTCCGCGAAGGGCTTGCTCGTGCGCAGCACGCCATTCTCGATGACGAGCACCTCGCCCGGCTCCAGCTCACGCACCAGCTCCGCCTCGATGAGGTCCAGCGCCGTCGTCTCGCTGGCGAGCACGTACGCGCCTTCCTTCATCCGCCCCAGCACCAGCGGCCGGATGCCCAGCGGGTCGCGCACCGCGACCAGCTTGTTCTCCGTCAGCACCAGCAGGCTGTAGGCGCCCTCCACCTTGCGCAGCGCCTCGACGAGCTTCTGCTCGAAGGTCGGCTGCTTGGAGCGCGCCAGCAGGTGCATGATGACTTCCGTGTCCGCGTCCGACTGGAAGATGGCTCCGTCGGCCTCCAGCTTCTCCTTCAACGCGGCCGCGTTGATGAGGTTGCCGTTGTGCGCGATGGCGCACTGCCCTCCCGCGTACTGCACGAAGAGCGGCTGTGCGTTCTTCAGCAGGCTGCCGCCCGCCGTCGAGTAACGGACGTGGCCGATGGCGGACTGACCTGGCAGGCCGGCGAGCACTGGCGCGTCGAAGATGTCCGCGACCAGTCCCATCTGGCGGTGAGCTCGGAGGCCGTGGCCATCCGAGGAGACGATACCCGCGGACTCCTGCCCGCGATGCTGCAGGGCGTGCAGCCCCAAGTACGTCAGGTTGGAGGCCTCAACGTGTCCCGTGATTCCGAAGATGCCGCACATGGCGCGCTGCCTTACTCCTTTCGGGCGGTGAGCGGAACAGGAACGCACGCCCCTTCGGTGGGTATTCCAGCCGACACCGAAGTCGGCCGATGTGGGCACACGAGCCTCGCGGGATGTGCACTGGACCGTTAGTCTGCTCACTGCATGGCATCTTCGCGACGAGCCTCCTGGCGTTCCGTGTTTCCCTTGGTCCTGCTCACCGTGGGTGCCGCTTATGCATTGGGTTCCTGGAACTGGTGCGGCACCTGGGAAGAGCGCGCGCCCGTGTTGCTGTCGCAGGTGAAGGCGGCTGGCCCCTTGCGCGCTGGCGCCGCGAAGGTCGCGCTGAACCCTCCGTTCCCCGTGGTGGTCGCCGGCTACGCGCCCCCTCGCGCCGAGGCGAAGGAGGCCGACCCTCCGCTCCATGCTCGCGCGGTGGTGCTGGAGGTGAACGGCTCTCGCGTCGGCGTGGTGTCGCTGGAGCTGTTGTTCGTCACGGACTCCGTCACGGCGCGGGTGCGTGAGCTGGCTCGCTCCTCGGGGCTCGAGGATGTGCTGGTGCTGGCCACGCATAGCCACTCCTCGCTGGGAGGGTATGACCCTCGGCTGGTGTCGCAGTTGGTGGGGACGGGGCGCTTTCGCGAGGACTCGCTGGAGGCCATCGCCACCGCCGCGAGCAGCGCGCTGCAGCAGGCCACCGCCTCACTCACCGACGTGACGCTGGAGCTGGGCGAGACGAAGAAGCCCCAGTTCGTCTACGCGCGCAGCGGCGGCTCCGAGTCGGATGGCACGCTGCGGCGCCTGGTGCTGCGGGGGGCTGCGGCTCCCGTGGCGGAGCTGCTCTTCTTCGCCGCGCACCCGACGATGGTTCCTCGTCAGCGCACCTATGTGGACCCGGACTATCCCGGGCGGCTCAGCTCCCTTCGCGAGTCCGAGGGCAGCGGCGTGACGATGCTGCTGCAGGGCACCGTGGGCAATGTCTCGGTCGCGTTCTCCGAGGGGCAGGGGATGGAGCGCGTGTCCGCGTTCGCGCGCGCTCTCGCGACGGCCGCGGGGGAGGTGCCGCTGTCTCCCATGGGCTCCGACGTCCGCCTGTCGCTGGTGCGCACGGAGGTGTCGATGCCTCGGCCGGATGCGTCGCGGTTGGTGCCTTCGCTGACGCGCGCCGCGGGCGACAACCTGCTGTGTGGTTCCTCGGAGCGCGTGGCGGAAGTGGATGCGCTGGTGCTGGGGCCCCTCCAACTGGTGACGGTGCCGGGCGAGCCCACCGTCGACGCGGGCGCGGAGTTGGTGCGGCGCACGGGCGCGTCGGGCGTGCTGGGCCTCGCGAGTGGGTACGTGGGCTACGTGGAGGCCCCCTCGTTGGTTCGCGCCGAGCGCGGTGAGTCCCGGCGGCAGTACTTCGGCCCCACGCTGCTGGAGCAGTTGGGCGCGGCGGCGGAGCTGGCCGCGAGCACCGCGGGCTTCACTCGCTGATTCCGGGCCGGGCGGGCTGGGGCACGCGGGCTTGAACGTCCTGCGTTGGACGGCGCGGTCTGCTCGAGGTCGTGTCCGGCTGCGCGTGACGGAGAATGAGGGCTCCTTCTCACCTGGGAGTGCTCATGAGCTCGTCGGACCCTCGCATCAGCCTGGAAGCGCGCGGACACCTCGCGCTCATCGGCATCCATCGCCCGGAGAAGCGCAATGCCTTCGATGTCGGCATGCTGCGAGGGCTCTCGTCCGCGATGACGGAGGCGGACCGGAACCCCGACGTGCGCTGCATGGTCCTCTTCGCGGTGGGCGACCACTTCTCCGCGGGCCTGGACCTGGCCAGCGTGGCGCCCGTGTTCGCCAGCGGCGAGCCGCTCTACGCGGAGGGCTTCATCGACCCCTGGGGCATCACCGGCCCCGCGAGGACCAAGCCCCTCGTCATCGCGGCCCAGGGATTGTGCCTCACGCTGTCCATCGAGCTCATCCTCGCGGCCGACATCACCGTGGCCTCCGAGGACGCTCGCTTCGCGCAGATTGAAATCAAGCGCGGCATCTTCCCGTTCGGTGGCGCGACGCTGCGCTTCCCGCAACGCGTGGGGTGGGGCAACGCCATGCGCTGGCTGCTCACCGGCGACGAGTTCGACGCGCGCGAGGCACACCGCATGGGGCTGGTGCAGGAAGTCGTCGAGCGAGGGCGCCACCTCGAGCGGGCGCTGGCCCTGGCGGAGACGGTGGCGAAGCAGGCGCCGCTGGGCGTGCAGGCGACACTCGCGTCCGCGCGCCAGGCCCTGACGGAAGGACCCGACGCGGCGGCTCGCGCACTGCTGCCCCGGTTGCTGGCGCTCGTGGGGTCCGAGGATGCCGCCGAGGGCGTCCTGTCCTTCATCGAGCGACGCGAGGCCCGCTTCACCGGCAAGTGAGCGCGGGGGCGGGCCTCCCGGTCAGAACTTCTCGAACTTCGACTTCTCCTTGCGCTTCTTGAAGTAGAGCGCGGTGCGGCCCAGCAATTGGGCCTGCTCCGCGCCCGTGCCCTCGGCGATGCGCGCGGAGGCTTCCTGGCGCGTCTCCGGGCCTTCGTTGATCTTGACCTTGATGAGCTCGTGGTCCTGCAGCGCCTGCTCGACGGCGGCGATGACGCCCTCGGTGACGCCGGATTGACCGACGATGACCACCGGCTCCAGGTGGTGTCCGAGCGCGCGCAGATGGCGGCGTTGCTTCCCGGTGAGCGGCACGATGCTGTCTCCTTCAATTCCTCCGGGGGGGCACCTGGCCCCTCCCGGACGGGGGGCGCACCCTACTTCTTCTGGGCCGCCATGCGAATCTCCCGCTGCGCGTCGATGTGGTCTGGCTGAAGCTCGACGGTGCGCTTGAAGTGCTTGAGTGCCCCCGTCGCGTCCCCCGTCAGCTTCGCAATCACCCCGAGGAAGTAGTGGGCAGGCGCGCAGCGCTCGTTTCGTCGGATGGCGTTCTGGATTTCCCGGAAGGCCTCCGGCTGCGCCGCCTTCTTGTCCGCCACCGTGAAGAAACGGGCGTAGCCCCGCCAGGCGTAGAACTCGGCCTCCTCCGCGTTGAGCTGGATGGCTTCGTTCAACATCTTCACGGCCTCGGGGAACTTGCGCGCCTTCACGAGAATGCACGCCTTCTGGAAGAGCTCCTCGGCCATGAGGATGGCGTTGACGTCCACCTCGCTGCCAGCGCCCCCGCTCTTGAGCTCCTCGAGGTAGGCGGCGCGGCTCTTGTCGTCGGACAGCATGCGGTAGGCATCCCCGACGTAGGCGAAGACCTCGGCCTTGAGCTTCTCGAGCTCCGGTGGGGCTCCCGGGGGCAGCGTGTCCGGGTGGTACTGCTTGGCCAGACGGAAGTAGGCGACCTTCACGGCGCTGCTGTCCGCTTGCTCGGTCAGCCCCAGCCGCTGGAAGTGGGTCTGCTGCTTCATCGCCGTGGCGAGGGTGCGCAGCGCTGGAATCTCGTCGGCGCCAGGGGGGGCGGCGACCGTGGGCGCAGGGGCTCCGGGTGGGTTGCCGGGGCGGGCGGCAGCAGGGGCTCCAGGTGGGTTGCCGGGGCGAGTGGCCGCAGGGGCTCCGGGGGGATTTCCGGGACGGGTGGCCGCAGGGGCTCCGGGGCGCGGTGCGGCGGCTCCGGGGGGATTTCCGGGGCGCGCGGCCGTGGCTCCGGGTGGGTTGCCGGGGGTTGCGGGGCCGGCGGTCGGGGCACCAGGCGGGTTTCCGGGCCTCGCGGCTGCGGCTCCTGGAGGCGCCGCTGTCGCGGTGGTGTTGGCGCCGGGTGGGGGGCCTGGGCGTGTTGCTGCCTGGGGGCTCGCGGAGGCCACGGCTTGTGCGGTGGGGGCTTCCACCGTCGGGCCCGAGTGCACCGTGGCCGCCGAGGGCGACACCGCGGCGAAGGACACCGCATCGAGCTCGCGCAGGAGGAAGGCGAGGCGCAGGAGGTGGTCGGTGTCCTGCGGGAAGTCGTTGAGGAGCTGCGAGACAGAGCGCACGCCGTCGATGACGGTGAGGGCTCGGACCTCGTGGGGGGTGAGGCGCAGGTCGCTCGCGGGGACCATTCCGCCCGACTTCATGATGGGCAGTTGGAGCACGGGCATGAGCCGGCGCTTGATGTCCGCGGAGGGCATGCGCCGCACGGTGTCGCTGAGCACGGCCCACCGGTTTCCGAGCGGCATGGCCTTGTTGCCCGCGAGGTCACGGAGCTCGAAGGTGAAGGTGCCGGTCTCCGCGCGGAGGCCCTTGAACAGGATGCTGGCTGCTCGCTGCGCGAGGATGGCGAAGGCGCTGGCGGGTTGCAGGAGGCCCAGGCCGAAGAGCGCCGCGAGCAGGTCCCCACCGAAGCGGTTCTTTGCGGCTTCGGCTTGCTGGAGCTGCTCGGGGACGAGCAGCTTCGCGCCCATGAGCGAGGTTCCGAGCGCGTCCTCCGCATGCGTGGAGTCGACGAACTCCGGGTTGCCCTTGCGGAAGTGAATCTGGGTGACCCGGTCCGGGAGGGTGAGCGTGAGGAGGCCCGTCTGCTCCGCGGAGGCGATTCGACCGTAGAGGTTCAGTGGTGAGGTCTGGTCGAGCTGGCCCTGCGGGGGCATCGCGTAGGGCGAGCCTTCTGTCGCCACGGCTGCCACGGGGGCCGTCGCGGTCGGGACCACCGGGGCCTGGGGGGCGCCTGGTTGAGGGCTGACTCCGCCGGGTGGAACTTGCGCGGCACCTGGGGCTCCGGCGGGGCGTGCGCCAGTGGGGGGGATGCCCGCATGCGCGGTGGCTCCCGTCGCGGCGACGCCTGCTCCCGGTGCTCCGGTGGGGCGAGCTCCTGCTGGCTGTGGTGCTCCTGGCGCGGAGGAATGCCCTGGGGCTCCGGCGACGCCCGTGGGGCCCGGGCCTGGAACGCCGGGACGCGCGCCCTGCTGGGCGATGTGCGCCGGGTTGCCTGGGACGCGAGGATCTCCGGGCCGGACTCCGGGACCTGCTGTCGGCACGGTGCCTGGTGCTCCTCGCGCGACCGCGCCGGGCCCCGCCATCGGGGCGGTGCCTGGGTTGGCCGTGGGCGCACCCCCTGGTCCCGTGCCCGGTGCTCCACCTGGACCGGCCATCGGCGCTACGCCAGGGCCCGTCATGGGGACACCGCCAGGTCCTGCTTGCGGTGCCGCGCGGGGACCACCGGCGGGCGCGATGCCTGGGCCCGCCATCGGCACGCCACCAGGACCCGCTTGCGGTGCTGCGCGGGGGCCCGCGGTGGGCGCGATGCCTGGGCCCGCCATCGGCACGCCACCGGGACCGGACATGGGAGCCGTGCCTGGGCCTGCCATCGGCACGCCACCAGGACCCGCCTGTGGTGCTGCGCGGGGGCCTGCGGTCGGCGCCATGCCTGGACCTGCCATCGGCACACCACCAGGGCCTGCCTGCGGTGCTGCACGAGGGCCTGCGGTGGGCGCCATGCCTGGGCCCGCCATTGGCACGCCACCAGGACCTGCCTGCGGTGCTGCACGAGGGCCTGCGGTGGGCGCCATGCCTGGACCTGCCATCGGCACACCACCAGGACCTGCTTGTGGTGCCGAGCGGGGACCAGCGGTCGGCGCCATGCCTGGGCCCGCCATCGGCACACCAGGACCCGCCATGGGCGCCATGCCTGGGCCCGCCATCGGCACACCAGGACCCGCCATGGGCGTCATGCCTGGGCCCGCCATCGGCACACCAGGACCCGCCATGGGCGCCATGCCTGGGCCCGCCATCGGCACACCAGGACCCGCCATGGGCGCCATGCCTGGGCCCGCCATCGGCGCACCACCAGGGCTCGCCTGTGGCGCCGTGCCCGGTGCTCCCGCTGGCGAGGGGCCCGCGGCGGGGGCTCCGTCACCCCAGAGTTCTCTCGGGAAGGCGTCTCGCGCCTCGGGGAACCTCCAGGGGAACGCGAAGTTCAACCCATCATGGGAGACCTGGAGCTTCCCTTTGATGGCGCCGCTGTCGATGAGCAGCTCGATGGTCGGCAGGGTGAGAGGCCCCCAGAGGGTCCCCCTATCGTTGCGGACCCAGTATTGACGGACCTCACCCTCCGCCATGCGCGGCACTGCTCCGTTCGAGATGCGAGAAGGCAGAACCCTACCGCTCTCCCTGGACCGGTCAAAGGGGACGACTGGCCGCGTGTCTCATCCGGGGTATCAGGGCGCCGTGCCGTCGAGCGTGGCCAACCCCAACACCGACAGACAGGCCGCATCCGCGGTCTGCTCCGCCGGAGGGTCGAAGCAGAACACCTCGCTGTCGAACACCTTGCAAAGCCCGGAAGGCGTCGCCGCACACGCCGCCTTCGTGAAAGCGGCCGTGCACCCATAGCCACACACCGGCCCCGACTCCGTGTTGCGACACTCCGGCGCCGGCAACGCCCGCTTCCACGCACACATCGCCGCCGGAGACGGGTCGAAACAGGTGATGCGCCCGCTCGACATCTTGCACACGCCCATCGGCGTCTTGCTGCAGCGCACACCCTCCGGCACCGTCAGACAGCCGTAACCACACGTCAGCTCCGCCCCGTTGGTCCGGCAGTCCGCCTTGGGCGTGTCCTTGCCGTACACCGCGAACACCACCGCCGGCGGGTCGAAGCACTCCACCTCGCCCCCTCGGCCTCGGCACACCCCCGCGGGCGACTTCGCGCACTTCACCCGGCCCGGCTGCGTCGCGCAGTTGTAGCCACACGCCACCACGCCATCGATGGCCTTGCACTCCGACTCCGGAAGCGCCGCGCCATACGCCTTCACCACGTACGCCGGCGGGTCGAAGCACACCGCCTGCCCATCCATCACCTGGCAGCGCCCCTGCGGCGTCTGCGCGCACCGCACCCGGTTCGAGTCCGACTTGCACCCATACCCGCACGACACCTGGCTGTTCATCGACCGGCACGTCGGCGCGGTGGGGTCCTGCGAGGGCGGGACCGACGCCAGCGACAGCGCCAGCACGGTGACGAGGGAGGCGAACATGGTGACCTCGGAAGCAGGGAATCCTGAGGGCGCATTGAGGCCCAAGGAACGGGGTGACGCAAGAAGCAGGCAGGCGCGACGGCCCGCGCGGGGCGTGGTACCCAGGCGCCGCTCGAGTCGAGGGAGCCCTCCGTGGACCTTCTGGTGGACGTCAGTGCGCAGCACCTTGTCCTGCTCTGCATCGCCGCGTTGATTGCCGGTGTCGTGGACGCCATCGCGGGAGGCGGCGGCCTCATCACCTTGCCCGCGCTGCTCGCGACGGGGCTTCCTCCTCACATCGCGCTGGGCACCAACAAGGGCCAGTCCGTCTTCGGCTCCTTCGCCGCGCTGGTCCGCTTCTCGCGCGCGGGGCTGGTGGACCGGCGGCTCGCGAAGGTGACGTTTCCGCTGAGCCTCGCGGGCGCGTTCGCTGGCGCCGCCCTGGTGATGCTCGTGAAGCCCGAGGTGCTCAAGCCGCTGGTGCTCGTGCTGCTCATCGCGGTGGCGGTGTTCCTGGCCTTCCGCCGCGCCCCGCCTCCCAGCGAGCGCCCCGAGCCCACGCCCGTGCCGCGCGCCCAGGCCATCGGCGGCTTCATCGCGCTGGCCATCGGCACCTACGACGGGTTCTTCGGCCCGGGGACGGGCACCTTCCTCATCGTCGCCTTCTCCACGCTGCTGGGGCACGGGCTGGCGCGCGCCTCCGCCGACGCGAAGGTGGTGAACTTCGCCTCCAACCTGGCGTCCGTGTCCCTCTTCGCCCTCAAGGGCGTGGTCATCTGGAAGGTGGCGCTGCCCATGGCCGCGGCCCAGTTCACCGGCGCCTGGCTGGGCGCGCACCTGGCCGTGAAGGGCGGCGACAAGCTGGTGCGCAAGGTGGTGCTGCTGGTGGTCGTCGCCCTGGTGCTGAAGCTGGGGCGCGACGTGGTGATGGGCTGACCGCGCCTCAGCCGATGTGCACCAGCAGCGCGGCCCCGCGCCGGGTCACCTGGCCGACGAACTTCTGGAGCTCCTCGAAGTAGGAGACGAGCTCCTCCAGCGGGTCCGTGTCGTCGAGCGGCTCCTCCCACGTGCCGGGGTAGATGTCCTGGGCCTGCATCTCCGCCGGGTCATAGCGGCGGCGCAGCGTGTCCTCGCTCACCTCTCGCAGCGCGACGGACAGTGCCTTCACCTGCGCGGGCTCGAGGATGCGCGCGGTGCCTTCGTCGGACGGGATGTCGCCCGCCTCGATGCCGCCGCGCACCAGGAAGTCCAGGGGCGCCTTGCCCTCCCACGGCGTGCCCGTGAGCAGGTACTGGAGCCCGTGCCAGGCCTCGCCGATGTCCAGCTCCAGGAAGGCGCCGCCCTTGGGGTCTCCAAAGTCCTCCTCGTCGTCGAGGAACTCCTCCAGGCGTTGAGGGGCCTGAAGCAGGGCGTCGCGCTGCGCTTCCGTGAGGCTGCGCAAGGTGCAGAGCATCTCCATCCGAGGGACCTCATGTGCCGCAGAAGCGGGGGGATACGTGAGCGGCGCCGGACCCTAGCAGTCCCCGATGGCGCCGCGAACTTCGATGCCGCCGCACCCACGTCCTGCGCTCAACGATGCGAGGACCGCCGTGCTGGAAGGCCAACCTTTCCGGCTCACTTCGAGCAGACGCGGCTCTTCATGAGGCAGGGGAGGTCGAAGCTGCCGGTGACGTGGACGTTGCGCATGACGGCCTTCGCCCGGTTCTCGGCGATGTTCGTCCGGGCGGTGAACTGGAACGTGCCCACCACGCCGCCGCCGTCGAACCGGGTGAGCACGAGCACGCCGGGCGCGGAGAGTTTGTAGTTGATGCCCTTGAGCCGCAGCGACACGCCGAGCTCCCCCGGCTTCTCCTCCAGCGAGACGAGCGGATAGGTGCCCGGCTTGAAGGGGACGGACTCCAGGCTGTTCTTCGGCCCGGCGAAGATGCTGAAGCTGGCCGCCATCGGTCCCGCGGCGGTGATGCAGTGCACGGTCAGCGGGCCGGACATGAGGCCATCGGGGCCCATCTGCTGCTCCACGCCGAGCTTGCGCCGGGCCGGGTCCTTCTCCGCGCGCGCATAGAGCTTCTCGAACATCTGGCGCCGCTCCTCGCGCGACATCCAGTGGTCCGACGCCGCCGCCTGGGTGCCTCCCTTGCCCGTGAAGGTGAGCTGCACGCCTCCCGTCACGCGCACCTCGCAGGTGCCCTCTCGCTTCGCCGCGAGCGCGGGCACCGAGACGAGCATTAGGAGGGCGACGAGGGTGGCGTGTCGCATGAGGTCAGGCCCTGGGCTGAGGGCCCCCCGGCCGTGGGGCGGGGGGGGCCAATGGTCCCAGGACTTTAGAACGTCAGGGCGTCGGCGCGGCGCTCTTCGGGGCCGAACCGTCCGGGGCCCGGTCGATTTCCTCGGCCGGGAAGCTCACCGCGGCCTCCAGGTAGCGCGGCGGCTTGATGCGGCGGCGGTCCTGCGGCTTGAGCCCCTCGGGCTCCACGAAGGCGGGCTCCGTCCCGGCGCGCTGCTCCACCCGCGAGCCGTCACAGAAGAACCACTCCGTGCCGCCGTCGAGCCCCTGGCGCGCGAAGTACACCGTGGCCTCGCCCACCTTGGGCGTCTCCGTGCACCACGTGCCCCGCGCGGTGGACTCTCGCTGGAGCGAGTCGTCCTTCCACTTGCCCTGGGCCGCGCGCAGGGCCGCCTTGGCGAGGACGCCGTCCGCCTCCGCCAGCCGGCCGCGCGCCTCCTTCGTGAGCTCGCCGCCTCGGCGCGAAATCTCCGGGAAGGCGCCCTTGCTCTTGAAGCCACACGTCGCGAGTCCCCGCAGGTTGCTCTCGTGGACGTCCAGCACGGGGGGCAGCGTGCGCTGCGCTTCCTTCAGCAGCTCCACCTGCCGCGCATGGTCCACCGAGTTGGGGTTGCCCAGCTTGTCCGTGCCGTCGACGAAGCGCGCGAGCAGGCCGTTGACCGCCGTCAGCTCGTCCGACAGCCAGCGCTGCTCCGCGTCACAGGGGTTGGACTTCGCTCCCCCGTAGTCCCGGAAGTCCGCGCGGGACATTCCCAGGCTGTAGTGCTGGACCGGTGGCGCGGGCCGCGTGGCGCACGCCGAGAGGGTCGCGCCCAGGGCCATGAGCGCGAGTCTTCGACGAATGACCTTCATGGCGCGCGAGTCTGCCATGTGGTTTGCAGGCAAACAAACTAGGACCGCGTGCGGGAGCCTGGTGCGCACGTGGAGTGCGCGGAAGGTCCTAGAACGGACAGATGACCGGGCCGCCGTGGCGGCTGCAGACGTTCCGGTCGATGAACCAGGAGTTCATCGTCGGGCTCCAGTACGAGTACATGTTCATGCCGCTGCTGCAGCGGACCGACGAGGTGCGCACGAGGCAGTGGAGGTTCTCGTCGTACTCGAGGGCCGACTGGGACTCGCCCAGCACGGCGGAGTCCTCTGGCGCGGTGGGGGCCTCGGTGCCGCCACAGCCCGCCAGCCACAGCGCGCCCGCCAGCCACAGCGACTTCTTCATTCCGCTTCGCATGGTGCTCTCCTCGGTGAGACAGCTCGGGTTGGAGGAGTGCAATTGTAGCTGAGATGCAGTTTCAACGGGAGTCACAACGGGAGATTCTCCCGGTGCGGCGGCGCGCATGTGGGTGGCGCGCCGCCGACGGCCGGGGGGGCTACTCGACGACGACGAGCTTCGCGTTGTTCTCGACGGCGGTGCCTTCCTTGGCGAACAGCTCCGTCACCTTGCCCGCCTTGGGGCTCTTGAGCTCGTTCTCCATCTTCATGGCCTCCACCACGACGAGGCCCTGGCCCTCCTTCACCTCGTCGCCCACCTTCACCAGCACCTTCACCACCTTGCCGGGCATGGGCGCGGTGATGAGCTGCTTGCCCTCCACGCTGAAGGCGGCGGTGCCCGCGCGCAGCCGCAGCCGGCGCTCGTCCGCGATGTCGAAGCGGTTCACCTGGCCGCGCAGGAGCACGCCGACCTCGTCGCCGTTCTCCTCGAACTCGGCGCTGTAGGACTGGCCGTCCACCAGCATGCTCATGGTGCCGTGCTCGAGCGCCAGCGCGTCCACCTGGTAGGTGACGCCGTTGACGGTCAGCTTGAACCGGTCACCGCCCAGCGGCTCCAGGTCCACCGGCACCGCTTCCTTCTGTCCCTGCTGCTTCGTGAAATAGCGCATGGAAGTCTCGTGAGGTTCGCGGGGGTTAGCGGCGGCGCGAGCGCAGCGCCAGGCGCCACGGGCTGATGCGGCCCTGGTTCGCCGCGTCGGACGCGCCGGCCTTGGCTCCGGGCAGCGTCTTCGCGCGCTTCGCATCGCGCTGGTACGCGTGGACGGCGCCGGCCAGCAGGGCCATGTCCGTCAGCTTCGGGTCCTCCACGCCTTGCAGCGGCGTGTGCTCGCGGCCGAGGAAGCCCGTGTCGTAGTCGCCACCGACGAACTCCGGGTGGGCCAGAATCGCCTTCAGGTAGCGGATGTTGGTGGTGATGCCCTTCACCACGTACTCCCCCAGCGCGCGCTGGGCCCGGGCAATCGCCTCCTGCCGCGTGGGGGCCCACACGGACAGCTTGGAGATCATCGGGTCGTAGAAGTTGGGCACCGTGTACCCGGGGAACACGCCCGAGTCGTCGCGCACGTTGGGGCCGCCCGGCACGCGCAGGTAGGTGATCTTGCCGGGGCTGGGCATGAAGTTGCGCGACGGGTCCTCCGCGTACACGCGCACTTCGATGGAGTGGCCGTTGGGCGTGGGCGCCTGGAGCAGGGGGAGCTTCTCGCCCTCGGCGACCTTGATTTGCAGGGCGACCAGGTCCAGGCCCGTCACCCACTCCGTCACGGGGTGCTCCACCTGGAGGCGGGTGTTCATCTCCAGGAAGTAGAAGTTGCGGTGCACGTCGACCAGGAACTCCACCGTGCCCGCGCCCACGTAGTTGACGGCCTTGGCCGCCTTCACGGCGACCTCGCCCATCTTCGCGCGCATCTCCGGCGTGAGGATGGGGCTGGGCGTCTCCTCCACCACCTTCTGGTGGCGGCGCTGCGCGGAGCACTCGCGCTCGTTCAGGTGGATGACGTTGCCGTGCGAGTCGGCGAACACCTGGATCTCCACGTGGTGCGGCTTCTCGAGATACTTCTCGATGTAGACGGCGTCGTTGCCGAAGGCGTTGAGGGCCTCGCTCTTGGCGGAGCGCCAGGCGGACTCGAAGTCGGCGAGTCCCTCGACGCGGCGCATGCCCTTGCCGCCGCCGCCGCCCGCGGCCTTGAGCATGACGGGGAAGCCAATCTTCTGGGCGTAGTCGCGGGCCTCGGCCTCGGTGGCGATGGGCTCGGTGGTGCCGGGGACGACGGGCACGCCCGCCTTGATCATGTTGGCGCGCGCGCGGGTCTTCTCGCCCATGGCGTCCATGGCGGAGGCGGGCGGGCCGATGAAGGTGATGCCGGCGGCCTCGCAGGCGCGCACGAAGGAGGCGTTCTCGGAGAGGAAGCCGTAGCCGGGATGGATGGCATCCGCGCCGGACTGCTTCGCGGCCTCGAGGATGCGCTCCTGGACCAGGTAGCTCTCGCGGGAGGGCGGGGGCCCCACGAAGAAGGCCTGGTCCGCGGTGCGGACATGCAGCGCGGAGCGGTCCGCCTCCGAGTACACCGCCACGGTGGCGATGCCGAGCTCCTTGCAGGTGCGCATCACCCGGATGGCGATCTCGCCGCGGTTGGCGACGAGCACTTTGCGGATCTTGGGCATGGGCGCCCGTCTACCACGGGCCGCACCGGTTTGCCTGGGTTGATACGGGCCCCCACGCCTTCGCGGGAACGCGGGCCCGCTACTTCCGCGCGCTCAAGTACTGCTGCATGTAGACCCGGGCCTGCGCGAGCTTGGCCTCCACGAAGCGGTCATCCTCGTCCGGCTCCGGCGGGCGCGCGGGGGCCGCCGCCTCCCCCCCGAAGTCCACCGCCGCGGCCAGGAGGTTGCGCGCGGTGTCGCCTCCGCCCAGCATCCGGGCCAACAGGCCCGTTTCCACGTCCAGCCACCGAGCGGCCTGGCGCACGACGTCCAGCACCTCGCCCTCCACGGCCTTGGCGGGCTTGCCCGGGCCGCTGGTGCACGTGCGCGCGTAGCTGTGCTCGCGGTCCACGAAGACCCCCAGCGCGCGCTCCTGGAAGTCCTGTGCGAGCGCCTGCGTCATCGCGTCCAGCTGCTCCTCCAGGAAGGGCTGCTGGGACTTGCGGGACTTGCGTCCGGGGGCGGGGGGCAGGGCGAGCTCGGCGGCGTGCCAGCCCCCGTCGCTCAGGCCCTCCGGGGGAGACTCCACCCACTTCACCTCGGGCGTGGGCAACGCCGCGGACTCGCAGACGCGCTGGAGCGTCTGGCGCACGGCGGTGAGGTTTCCTTCGACGTCGGCGATGAACAGGAGAAGTCGGCGGTGGGGCAAGAGGGGTTCCTTTCCTGGTCCCCAGAAAGCCCGCGCGCCGCACGAGAATTTCCCGTGCGGCGCGAGCCTGCCCGCCCTCCAGCCCAGGGAGTGCGGTGTCGAACGGATGAGGTGCGACGGCTACAGCGGAATGTTGCCGTGCTTGCGAGGCGGGTTCTCCTGCCGCTTGTCCTTCAGCATCTCCAGCGCGCGGATGACCTTGATGCGGGTCTCCTCGGGGCGGATGACCTCGTCGATGTAGCCCAGCTCCGCCGCCTTGAACGGGTTGGCGAACTTCTCGCGGTAGTCATTCACCAGCTTCGTGCGCTCGGCGGTGGCGTCCTTGGCCTTGAGCAGCTCGTTGCGGAAGATGATGTTGACGGCGCCCTCGGGCCCCATGACGGCGATTTCCGCGGTGGGGTAGGCGTAGTTGATGTCCGCGCGGATGTGCTTGGACGCCATCACGTCGTACGCGCCGCCGTAGGCCTTGCGCGTGATGATGGTGATCTTGGGGACGGTGGCCTCGGCGAAGGCGTAGAGCAGCTTGGCGCCGTGGGTGATGATGCCGCCCCATTCCTGGTCCGTGCCGGGGAGGAAGCCGGGCACGTCCACGAAGGTGATGAGCGGGATGTTGAAGCAGTCGCAGAAGCGCACGAAGCGCGCGGCCTTCACGCTGGCGTCGATGTCCAGCACGCCGGCGAGCACCGCGGGCTGGTTGGCGACGATGCCCACGCTCTTGCCGTTCATGCGCGCGAAGCCGACGACGATGTTGCGCGCGTAGTGTTCCTGCACCTCGAAGAAGTGCTTGTTGTCGACGACGGCCTTGACGATGTCCTTGATGTCGTAGGGCTTGTTGGGGTTGTTCGGGACGATGGTCTTGAGGGACTCCTCGGCCCGGAACACGTCGTCGTCGCTGGGCTGGACGGGCGGGTCCTCCTGGTTGTTGGAGGGCAGGAACGAGAGCAGCTCGCGCGTCATGACGATGGCGGCCTGCTCGTTCTCCGCGGCGAAGTGCGCCACGCCGGACTTCTGGTTGTGCGTCAGCGCGCCGCCCAGGGCTTCCTTGGACACCTCCTCGTGCGTCACCGTCTTGATGACGTCGGGGCCGGTGATGAACATGTACGAGGTGTCCTTCACCATCATGATGAAGTCGGTGATGGCGGGCGAGTACACCGCGCCGCCCGCGCACGGACCCATGATGAGCGAAATCTGGGGCACCACGCCGGAGGCCAGGGTGTTGCGCAGGAAGATGTCCGCGTAGCCCGCCAGGCTCTCCACGCCTTCCTGGATGCGCGCGCCGCCGGAGTCATTCAGCCCGATGACCGGCGCGCCCACGCGGGTGGCCATGTCCATGATCTTGCAGATCTTCTGGGCATAGGCGCCGGACAGCGAGCCGCCGAAGACGGTGAAGTCCTGGGCGAAGACGAAGACCTGGCGGCCTTCGACGGTGCCGTAGCCGGTGACGACGCCGTCGCCGGGAATCTTCTTGTCGCCCATGCCGAAGTCGGTGGACCGGTGGGTGACGAACTTGTCCAGCTCGCAGAAGGAGCCGGGGTCGAGGAGCAGGTCGATGCGCTCGCGGGCGGTGAGCTTGCCGGCCTCGTGCTGCTTGGCGATGCGGTCGGCACCGCCACCCAGCTCGGCCTGCTTCTCCAGCTCGTGGAGGCGTGCGCGGAGGGGGTCCTTCTCGGAGGTCTCGTCCATGGGGCGCCCGTCTAGCATGATTGGGGCGCCCGCGCGCTGTCCGGCTTGAGTCACGCCGCGACGCGGCGAGCGGCGTGTGTCCGCACCGGGGGCGCGAGTGCCGGGAGCACGGCGTCCACCGCGTCCAGGTCCAGGCCGAAGCGCTGGCGGACCTCCTCCAGGGGGTGTTCCCACATGTCGCGCCACGGGGCGCCGAACACGGGCAGGGCCATGTGGCCCAGCACCCAGCCTCGGGTGATGGCCTGCATGCGCACGTCGCGCTCGGCGAAGGCGTAGAGCAGGGTGTTCGTCAGGCCCCCGGCGAGGATGCCCAGCGCGAAGGGGCTGCCGACCTGGGCCAGGCTGAAGGCCTGGATGCCCAGCTCCCCGGCCACGTCGGAGCGGAAGCCGGTGAGCACATGCCAGATGTCATGGGACTCCAGCAGGTGGGCCCGGACGTAGTCCTCGTGGGTGTGGGCCTGGAGGTTGGGGAGCTTGGAGGGGTCCAGGCCGTTGTCCTTCAGGTGGTCGGCGAAGGCGCGGCCGAGCGTTCCTTCCGGCAATGACTGGAGCGTGTCGAGCGCCAGCTTCCCCACGCGAGGCCGTTCCACGAAGGCCTGCGCGGTGGTGGGCGATTGCATCAGCCGGTCCACCAGCTTGCGCATGGTGGATGGGGGCGCGAGCAGCCGGGCCACGTCGAGGATGTCCTGGAGACGGTAGGGGTCCCGCAGCGCGCGGGCCACCTTCCAGGCCTCGCGGACGTAGCTGAACGGGGTACGCATGGAGCCTCCGGTAGAGGGGGAACCGGCCGGTGACCGGGCGGGGGTACGGTAGCCGCGGAAGGGTGGGGCGCGCGTGGTGGAGCGGCGGGGTGCTCGGGGGTGGACAGCTGGATGGCTCGGGAGCGGACACTCAGGGGCCGGGCGGACGAACGCGTCGACCCTGGCACCGTGCACCGAGGGGAGGTGGGACGGAGGTTGGACGAAGGCGGGAGGCGACGATGCGCGAGACGCGAGGTGCGTGGAAGGTGGGCTCGCTGCGCGGCATTCCCATCCGGGTGCATGTTTCGCTGCTGCTGGTATTGCCGTTGCTGGCGTATCTCTTCAGCGGCGCGTTCCGGAGGGCGGCGGAGGTGGCGAACATTCCCACCGCGCAGCTGACGGGCATGGCGCCGGTGCTGTGGGGGCTGGGTGTGGCGGTGGTGCTGTTCGTGTCGATTCTCGTCCATGAGCTGGCGCACACGCTGTACGCGCTGAGCCGGGGCGGGAAGGTGCGGTCGATCACGCTGATGATGGTGGGCGGTGTGTCGGAGTTGTCGGAGCCGCCGCCTCGGCCTCGGGATGAAGCGCTGATGGCGTTGGTGGGGCCGCTGGCGAGTCTGGCGTTGGCGGGAGTCTTCGGGCTCATGGCGATGGCCGCGGCGGGCACGCGCTCGTTCCATCTCCAGTTCGCGTGTTTCTATCTGGCGGGTCTGAATCTCTTCCTGGGCTTGTTCAATCTGCTGCCCGCGTTCCCGATGGATGGGGGGCGGATTCTGCGGGCGCTGCTGGTGGGGAGGCTGGGCGTCGTGCGCGCGACGCGCGTGGCGTCACTGGTGGGAAGAGGCTTCGCGGTGCTGTTCGCCGTGTGGGGACTGGTGACGCTCAATCCCTTCCTGCTGGTGATTGCGTTCTTCATCTTCATGGGCGCGGAGGGCGAGGCGCGGCAGGCGCGGATGAAGGCGGTGCTGGAGCGGGTGAGGGTGGTGGAGTTGATGACGCCGCGAATCTCGGGCGTGGAGGTGCAGGCGTCGCTGGAGCAGGCGCTGTGGGACTTGCGTCGCGAGCGGCGCGTGGCGCTGCCGGTGACGGACGAGGGGAGGCCGGTGGGGTGGGTGGGCGTGGAGGAGGTGCGCGGGGTGCCGGACGCGGAGCGACTGTCGAGGACGGCGCGCGAGGTGATGCATCCGCTGTCTGTGGTGTCGACGGAGGAGAACGGCTGGCGCGCGCTTCAGCACATGGGGGAGAGCGCGGTGCCGTTGCTCGCGGTGGTCGACATGGAGGGACGTCTGGCGGGGACGCTGGATGCCGATGACGTGCAGCGCGGGATGGCGCTGCTCCAGACGCGTGAGGAGCGCGCCGAGCGCGAGGCCCGGCGCTGGCGGCAGGAGCGTCCCGCTTAGTCTCCTCCGCGAGACCTGGCGAGCCGCGGGCAGCGTTCAGTCGATGTGGCCCTGTCGGGCTCGGCTCGCGCAGCGCTACCGCGAAGCGGGCAGCGTCCAGTCGAGGAAGAAGCGATGTGCCCCGCCGGGCACGCTCTCCATCCAGCCGGTGATGCGCTCACTGCGCGAGAGCAGCGGGCCCAGCTCGGAGCTGACCGCGAACATCGCGGCGAGCTGCTCGTCCGACAGCACATCCGTCAGCGACACCTGGGACAGGCCTCGCGCCAGCAGCTTCGGGTCCAGCGTGAAGTCCACCGCGCGCTCGAGCTTCGCCTGTGCTTCCGGCAGCGCGGCCATCGTCGTCCGCGTCACCGCCTCGTCGTTGCCCACCACCAGGTGCTTGCCCTTCAACTTCACCAGCACGCTCCCGCCCTTCACCGTCAACGCCCAGCCATCCTCCAGCACCTTCGCCCCCGGCAGCGTGCCCAGCGGCGCCAGCGCCTGCTTCATCGCCGCCGCGTCCTTCACCTCCGCCACCAGCGCCTGCTTCACCGCGAAGAAGCGCGCCTCCGGTGCCTTCAGCGAGCCACGCACCTGCACGTTGCTCATGTTCACCAACATGTTCCCCGTGAGCTGCTTCGTCACGGCGTCCGCCGTCGTGCGCACCTGCTCCTTGGGACACGCGGGGCACAGCGCCTGGATGTTCGCGCGCAGCGACGCCACGGCCTGCGGCAGCCCCGCGGGCGCCACCGCCACGCGTGAGAACAACAGGCCCTCCGGCTTCATGGAGGCATAAGGACTGGCCGCCTGGGTCTGGAACGGAGGCAGCGGCAGCTTCGTCGCCGTCCCATCCGCCTTCAGCGCCGACGCCGTTCCATCCAGCCCCACCACCGTGCCACCCGTGGTGATGAACGCCACGCCCGCCACCTTGCTCAGCCGCGCATCCGGCGCGGGCGTCTTACCCACCAGCTTCACCGCCTCCTTCAGCAGCGCGGGCCCGCCTCCCTCCGTCGCCCCATACGCGCAGACCTCCTTGCCCTTCAGCGCGTAGCCCATCGCCCCGCCCGCCGAGCGCTCCGAGCTCACCGTCGTCACACCCTTCGACGTGGCGGGCTTGAAGGCTTCACCTCCCGCCGCACTGATGGCCTCGGCCGCCTGGGCCTGGAACACCTGGGCATCCGCCACGCGCATGCAGGACACACGGCCATCCGCGCGCAGCGACACCGTGGCGGGCCCCGTGGGGTCCAGGCCGACCGCGCTCAAGGTCTCCGGCTTCGTCGGGTCGATGGTGAGGAACGGGTGCAGCTCCGCGCGCCACGCGGTGGGCCGCAGCAAGGGCGCATGGGCACCGGCGCGCTCCAGGAAGGCGGTGAGCCCCGCCAGCGCATCCAGCTTGGGGACATGCACGACGGTCTGCGCGGAGGCGGCGGCGCGGGGCGCCGGAGCAGCGGCCAGCGCGGCGGCGAGAACGAGCGAGGGAACCATCCCCCCGTGAGAGCAGCGCCCCTCCACCCCTGTCAAGGCGCTCGCGCGCACCGTGTGGGGTGTTCCCCGTGTCTTGGTGGAACAGGCGCGGGGCCTTCCAGGAGGAGCCCGCTCACGCCGTCAGGTGCTTCCCCGGTGGAGCAGCGAGGCGAAGCCAGTCCGCCTGCCGCCACCCCACCGGTCCCCCCCTTGCTATCGGTTCGACGACTCCATCACCTCGGCCCCGGCGCGCATGGGGCGCGGGGACTTCAAGCCCCTGCCCCCATGTGTGTCCGCCCTCGCGACCCGGCGTGTCGAGCCCGACAAGACTGTCGACTGGTCAACCGCCGGCGCTAGAGCCGGTCCTTGTTGGTCCACTCAATCATTCGCTCCGCCAGGTCCTCGGTGTTGCGCCGCAGGTGCCCGAGTTGGAGCATCTGGTCATCCGACTCGGCCAGATGCATGCGCCGCGTCAACAGGTCCGCGAAGCGCAGCACCTGGAGGATGGTGAGGTGCTCCGGGTCCTCCGCGGCACCGGCGAAGCGCGCCACCTCGGCGTCCACGTCCAGGTTCTCCGCGAGGAGCATGGCCACCAGTTGAGCGCGCGACACCCGCGCCTCGAATCCGTCCGGATTGCGAAGCTGACGGCGCCACGGCTGCGACTCCCAACGAACACGCGCGGGGTCCCGAACGACTCGGCTCCGAATGGGAACCGTGCTCATCCTGCCCTGCATGCCGGAGCTGCCCGGCGACCAGAAGCTGAGTTCCATCAGTGCCCCCTCTCCACCACGGGGTCTATCCACGAGCGTGACCGACTTCATCGTTTCCAGCCGTCCCTTCCGTTACTGCCCACCCAACACACCCCCCTATTACGGCCGAGGCTCCGATTCTTGATTGGAGCCATGGCGCCAAAGGGTTGCGTCCGTGCGCCACGTCCGCGTTGACACCCGGCGATGGGCCCGGGACAGTCCCGCGCGCCATGCCGACCTATCCGTCGTCTCCTCGAGAGGCCTTTCATCTCCTGCGCGCGTTGTCGGAGGATTTGACCCACCCGGAGCGCAGGGCCCGCGCGAAGGGGGAGCTGCGCGAGCTGGCGGAGCTGGCCCGGGAGCAGCCCGAGTCCGCGCCGCTGCGGCTGGTGACGGTGACGGTGGCGGTGGGCGCCTCGCAGGAGCGGCTGGAGCTGTTCCTGTTGCCCTCCATCTTCGCGCCGGAGTCCTGGGCCTATACCTTCCTGGAGGGATTGCTCAGCGTTCCGTTGGATGAGTACGCCGGCAAGCGACTGGTGGAGGTGGGCGCGGGCTCGGGGTGGATCTGCATCGCGCTGGCGAAGTTCACGCGCCTGTCACAGGTCCATGGCGCGGACCTCAATCCGCACTCGCCCGTGGTGGCCCGCTGCAACGCGTGGCTCAACGGGGACGAGAGCCTCGTCTCCCGGCTGTCCTTCGGTGAGAGCGACCTCTTGCGCGGCGTGCCCGCGGAGCCCGGCTGGGACTTCGTGGTGGGGTGCATTCCCCAGGTGCTGCGCACGGAGGAGCTTCCCGAGGAGCTGTCCCAGGCGGATGAGCAGGAGCTGTATGACCTGTCCAACTACTGCACGCTCCAGAACGTCTACGAGGACCACTTCGGTCTCGGCCTCATCGCGCGACTGCTCGACGAGGCCCCCGAGCGGCTCTCGCCCTCCGGCCGACTGCTGCTCAACCTGGCCGGACGCCCGGGGCGCCCCATCATCGACCGCATGTTCACCCGCCGCGGCTTCTCCACGCGGGTGCGCGTGGCGAGGCGCGTGCGTCAGGCGGCGGACACGGACATCCGCCCGTTGGTGGCGCTGGAGCAGCGCACGGGGCGCGAGTTCGAGTTCTTCATGGAGGCGCGCAGCCCGGAGCCCTTGCGCGCGGCCACCGCGCTGGGCTGGCTCCAGGCGGGGCACGCGGTGTGGCACGAGGTGGCGGTCTGGGAAGCTCACCTGACGCGCCCGCGCGAGACGCTGGCCCTGCGCCAGTCGCTGCGTGAGCTGGGCATCGCCTCGCTCCAGGAGGAGCTGGACCTGGGCGCCGCGTCGCCCGAGCAGCTGGGCTTCGTCGCGGCGCTCGCGAAGCGGCTGGCGAGTGGGCCCTTGCTGCCGTACGCGCACGAGGCGGGGGATGCCTCCTTCCGTCGGCAACTGGTCCGCTACCTGGAGCGCTACTTCGGCCTGCGGCTGGGCCAGGACGAGCTGTTCGTCGCGCCCGAGCGGGAGCAGGCGGTGTACTCGCTGCTGATGGCCACGTGCGACGTGGGCGACGAGGTGCTCGTCTCCCGCAACCTGCAGCCGCTGTACGCGCGGGCCTTGGAGAAGGCGGGCGTGCGCGCCACGGTGACGCACACGACGCTGGAGGAGATTCGCCGGCTGCTGTCCGCGTTCGACGTGAAGATGGTGCTGCTCACGGTGGAGAAGGGCGAGCGCACCAACCTCTCCGTGCTGCGCGACATCATCGCGGAGGCGGGGCGGCGCGGCATCTGGGTGGTGCTGGACGAGAGCGCCTTCTTCAACATCACCGGCGAGGTGGAGCCGCTCACGCTGTTCGAGTTCCTGGCGCGCGAGCCCTATGCGCCCAACCTGGTCGTGCTCTACGGCCTGGTGAAGAACGCGGTGTGGCCGGACCTGGAGCTGACGCTGCTGTTGCCCGTGCCGGAGCCGCTGCGCGCGGACCTGGAGGTCGCCGCGGAGGTGACGTACTCGCGCATCAGCACGCTGGCGCAGTGGTTCTACGAGCGCACGTTCTCGGACCTGCTGTCCTTCCGCATCTCCTTCGCGGAGCCGGAGCCTCCCGGGCCTCGGCGCTCGCCGGTGTCGCCGCTGCCGCGCTCGTCCCGCATCCGCGCGCTGTCGGGCTTCCCCGCCTTCGCGCCCAAGGTGTTCCGCGAGGACGACGCGGAGCTGGTGCGGCTGGACTACGGCGAGAATGAAGGGCCGCTGCCGCAGTCGCTGGTGGAGGGCCTCATCGCCGCCGCCGCCGCGCCGCGCGAGGACAAGGCCCAGACGGGCCTAACGGAGACGGTGGCCGCCTATCTCCTGGAGACGCGCGCCGCGCGGTACTCGCCGGAGGAGCTGGTGGTGGCGCCGGGCGTGTGGCCGCTCATCCACCACTTCGGCGTGGCGCTGCGCAGGCGCCTGGGCCGCGTGCCTCGCGTCTTCGTGGTGACGCCTTGCTACGGCGTGCTGCCGCCGACGTTCGTCTCCGCGGGATGTCAGGTGGAGCAGGGGACGCTGGCGGAGCTGCTGGGGCGCAGAGGGCAGGGCGCGCCGGACGCGGTCGTCATCTCCCAGCCGTCGAACCCCACGGGCGTCTACGTGGCGCGCGAGGAGCTGGTGGCGCTGGCCAACTACGTCGTGGAGCAGCGGTGCCTGCTGGTGTCCGATGAAATCTTCGGACTGGTGAACCTCACCAGCCCCACGGCGGAGACGGTGCACAGCCCGGTGACGCTGGAGGGCGCGGTGCCGGGCGTGGGGGCCCGCACCGTGGTGCTGGGCGGACTGTCGAAGGAGTTCGCCGCGGGGGGCCTGCGCGTGGGCTGGTTGGCCTCACGCGACAGGGCGCTGGCGGCGGCGGTGCGAGAGGCGGGGCCTGGCGTGCTGCACCTGGTCACCGCGCGCGCGGCGGCGTACCTGTACGCGGCCTATGTGCGCAGCCCGGAGGGACAGTTGCTCTACGGGGCGAGGCACCGCTCCCTGCGCACCTTCCTGACGAAGATGCGCCGCGAGCTGGCGGAGAAGCGGGAACTGCTCGCCCAGGCCCTGTCCGCGGATGGGCGCTCCTCGGACGCGGGGGATGCGGGAGGACTCTTCCTGGCACCCCGCATGACGTCCTGGCTGGGCCGCGTGGTGGAGGGGGTGCGGCTCACGCCGGAGAACCTGCCGCGCGTCGTCTACGAGCACACGCACGTGGTGCTCAACGGAGGGCCGTGGTGCTCGGACCCCGAGCGGGTGCGCGCCGTCTTCTCCATTCCCCAGGAGAAGCTGGCGAAGGCGTGCGAGCGCCTGAAGGCGTTCGGCGCGAAGCTTCAGCAGGGCTCCTGAGCGCGCCCCGCTCCCCGCTGTGTTGAGCGGGGAGCGAGGACCTGGGACTGGAAGGGGGCTCGCGGCGGTGGATGCGCGCGGCGACACTGCCGGCGTCCAGGGGCGAGTCATGAGCAAGCCTGAGCCGCGCGCGGTCATCGAGCTGGTGGGCGTGCACAAGTCGTTCGGCGAGCAGCCGGTGCTTCGCGGCGTGGACCTGGTGGTGCGTGAGGGCTCCACCTGCGTGCTGCTGGGGGTGTCCGGCTCCGGCAAGACGGTGTTGATGAAGCACGTGGACGGGCTGCTGACGCCGGACCAGGGGCAGGTGCGCGTGGAGGGAGAGGACCTCTCACGCCTGGACGCGGTGGGACTGGCGCGCGTGCGCCGCAAGCTGGGCATCCTGTTCCAGGGTGGGGCCCTGTTCGACTCGCTCAGCGTCGAGGACAACGTGGCCTTCCCGCTGCGAGAGCGGCTGGGGCTCCCCGAGCGGGAGGTGCGCTCGCGCGTGCGGCGCGTGCTGGCCTGGGTGGGCCTGGAGGAGTCCGCGTCGCTGCTCCCCGCCGCGCTGTCCGGAGGCATGCTCAAGCGCGCGGCGTTCGCTCGCGCCATCGTCATGGAGCCGCGCATCCTCCTCTACGACGACCCCACGGCGGGGCTGGACCCCCTCAAGACGCAGTCCGTCGTGGAGGTCATCCTCACGGGCAAGCAACAGTTGAATGCCTCATCTCTCGTCATCACCCCGGATGTGGCCACCGCGTTCCAGGTCGGCGACTCCCTGGCGCTGCTGCACGAGGGGCGCATCGTCGAACACTCCGCCCCGTCGGTGTTCCGCGAATCCCAGCACCCCGCCGTGCGTGCCTTTCTCCATGATTGGCTGACGCGCCGCGCCCGCCATGCGGGGCACCCCGACTCCGCCGCGCCCGCTCCCCACTGATGTGTTGTGTTTGATGTTGGACCCGGACCCTGTTCAAGCGGGGACACATACCCTACCCCTTCGCTGGATGGGGACTTAGTCTGTAATTCCAGCATCATGTGCATTCCCTGTTCGGAGCGCGCGCCGGAGCGCGGACCTCCGACTCACCCCTCCAGGGGAAGTCATGCCCAATCTGCTCGACCTGCCGCGGCAGGCATTGATGGACCTGCGTTCTCGTTTGAGCCACCTCCCCCTGGTCTCGCAGCTTCCCTTGCGCAACGTGGTGCCGGACAGTCTGTCATTGTCGAGCCCCATGCCCCAGGACACCGCGCTGGCGGACCCCGCCCGGGTGCTGGCGTGGCAGAAGGCGTGTGAGCGTTATGTGACGCCGGGGCACGTGGTGATGGATGTGTGCTCGGGGACGGGGCTGCGCACCTTCCTGGCCGCCTCCCGTCGCCCTCGGCACCTGTACGCGGTGGATGGCTCACGCCTCCTCGACACGACGCGCTGGGTCGCGCGACGCAATGGGTTGGAAGACATTGACTTCGTGCGTGCGCACCCCTGGAACTTCCAGGCACCGGAGAAGGTGGACGTGCTGCTGCACGAGCTGCTGGGGGAGGCGCTGTTCGACGCGGGGCTGGTGCCTCGGATGTTGGACTTGCGCTCGCGGCTGCTCAAGCCCGGAGGCCGCATCCTGCCCAACCGCTTCGAGGTCTTCGTGGAGCCGGTGCAGCTTCGCGACGAGGCGTGCATCCCGTTCATCTGGAGCCAGCGCTTCCCCAGCGTGGACTACAGCTGCCTGCAGACGCTGCGCGAGGCGATGAACCCGTCGTACTTCACCCGCGTGGTGCGCTCGTACGAGGTGGACCACCTGCTGTGCGAGCCGGAGCCCGTCTTCGCCTTCGACCTGGAGACGATGACGGCGGACGGCCTGCCGCACCGCGTCCGCTTCGAGCGGCCGGTGACGGAGGAGGGGCGCGTGGACGGCTTCTGCCTCTTCTACAAGGTGGCCTTCGACGCGGAGCTGTCCTTCACGGTGTCGCCGCTGCGCGGTCAGAACCACGCGGGCATGACGCTCCTGCGCGTGGACTCGCGGGAGTTCGAGCGCTACGACACGCTGGGCTTCGAGCTGGAGATGGCGAACCCCGCCGACGTGCGCACGTGGCGTTGGAACTTCTTCTGAGCCCCTCCTTGCGCCATCATCGGGTGGGCGCGACGGGAGGGACTCGAGGCGATGGCGACGCAGGAGCGGATGGCGAGCGTGGACGCGCTCTGGTTCCACATGGAGACGCCCGCCAACCTGATGATGATCACCGTCGTGCTGGGCTTCGAGGGCACGCTCGACTTCGAGCGTCTGCGCGGCCTGGTCATCACGCGCCTGCTGGAGCGCTATCCGCGCTTCCGTCAGCGGGTGGTGCTGGGGCGGCTGGGGGCACCGTCCTGGGAGGACGCGGAGGACTTCGACCTCGACGCGCACCTGGTCCGTCTGCGCGTTCCCGCTCCGGGAGACCGCGGCGCGCAGGAGGCGCTGGTGAGCGAGTGGATGAGCACTCCGCTGGAGCGCTCGCGTCCGCTGTGGCAGGTCCACGTGCTCGAGGGCGCCGAGGGCGGGGACGTGCTGCTGGCGCGGCTGCACCACTGCATCTCCGACGGCATCGCCCTGGCGCGGGTGCTGCTCACGCTCACCGATGGGGACGGCGTCCAGGCCGCGGCGCCAGAGCCCGCGTGGGAGCGCCCGAGGACCTCGGAGGCGGGGCTGGGGCGGTGGATGCGCGGGGCCCTCGCGGTGGCGGGCACGGCGCGGACGGTGCTTCGCAAGGGCGCGGAGCTCGCGGCCGAGCCCATCCTGGCCGGAGACCTGATGCGGCAGGGCGCGCTGGGCGCGGCGGCGTTGGGGAAGTTGATGGTGATTCCGCCGGACCCTCGCACGCCGCTGCGTGGAGCGCTGGGGCCGCGGAAGCGCGCCGCGTGGTCCACGCCCATCCCGCTGGAGCGGGTGAAGGTGGCGGGGCAGGCGCTGGGTGGGACGGTGAACGACGTGCTGCTCGCGGTGCTCTCGGGGGCGCTGCGGCGCTACCTGACGGCTCGCAACGTGCCTCCCGAGGACATGCACGCGCTGGTGCCGGTGAACCTCCGTCCCCTCGACGAGCCCGTGCCGCGGGAGCTGGGCAACCGGTTCGGGGTGGTGTTCCTGCGGCTGCCGCTGCACGCGGAGACGCCTCGGCGGCGGCTGCGTGAGGTGGCTCGGCGCATGGCGGCGGTGAAGAAATCACCCGAGGCCGTGGTGACGTTCAGCGCGCTGGAGCTGCTGGGGTACACGCCCGCGCCGCTCGAGCGGATGGTCGTGGATGTCGTGGGCTCGAAGGCGTCCCTGGTGGCGACGAATGTACCGGGGCCTCGTCAGCCGGTGTCCCTGGCGGGAGTGCGGCTGCGCGAGCTCACCTTCTGGGTGCCCCAGGCGGCGCAGCTGGGCGTGGGGGTGAGCCTCTTCAGCTACGCGGGACAGGTGACGGTGGGGGTGGCCGCGGATGTCCTCCGCGTGCCGGACCCTCGCGTGCTCATCCAGGACTTCCACGACGAGCTGGAGGCCCTGATGGGCGAGGCGGCGACCGCCATGGGGGCGTGACGCCGCGCTCGCACGGGCGCTACAGCAGGCCGTGCTCCTCCAGCTTGTTGTAGAGCGTGCGGCGGCTGATGCCGAGCAGGCGCGCGGCGAGCGTGCGGTTGTCCCCCGCGCGCTTCAAGGCGTCCACCATGGCCTGCCGCTCCATGTCCTTGCGCTGGGACTCCAGCGTGCGCCCTGACTCGGAGCTGGGCGCGTGGGCTCCGGGCTCCGGGGTCACGGGGGCGGCGTGGGACGCGGGAGGGACGGGGCTCGTGAGTCCTGGCTGGCGGGCCAGTTCGCGCATCACGTCCTCGCCCGTCAGCGTCTGTCCATCCGCGAGCACGACCAGGCGCTCCAGGAAGTTCTGGAGCTGGCGCACGTTGCCGGGCCAGGGCTGGGCCTGGAGCACCGCGAGGCCGTCGTCGGTGAGGGTGAAGGGCGGCTTGGCGTTGGTCTTCGCGTGGACGTCCAGGAAGTGCCGCGCCAGGGGCTCGATGTCCTCCGGCCGCTCGCGCAGGGAGGGCAGCCACAGCGGCACCACGTTGAGGCGGTAGAAGAGGTCCTCGCGGAAGCGGCCCTGCTTCACCAGGTCCTCGAGGGGCTGGTGGGTCGCCGCGACGAAGCGCACGTCCACCTTCAGCGTCTGGGTGCCGCCGAGCCGCTCCAGCTCTCGCTCCTGGATGACTCGCAGCAGCTTCACCTGGACGGTGGGGGAGATGTCGCCGATTTCATCGAGGAACAGCGTGCCCCCGTGCGCCAGCTCCACCCGGCCGGGCTTGCGCGTGGCCGCTCCCGTGAAGGCGCCCTTCTCGTAGCCGAACAGCTCGCTCTCCAGCAGCGTGTCCGGCAGCGCCGCGCAGTGCAGCTTCACGAAGGGCCCGGCGCGACGAGGACTGCCGTCGTGGACCGCCTTCGCCGCCAGCTCCTTGCCCGTGCCGGACTCGCCGCGCAGCAGCACGGTGGCCATGCCCGTGGCGGCCTTCGCCAGCAGCGCCTGCACGTCCTGCATCCGGCGGCTGCCCCCCACGAAGGCGCTGGGGGTGCGCAGGGGCTCGTTCGCCTCGTCGCCGTGGGCTCGCAGCAGGGCCTTGCGGATGGTGAAGAGAATCTCCTCCCGGTCGAAGGGCTTGAGCACGAAGTCCGCGGCGCCCGCCTTCATCGCCTCCACGGCCAGCGGCACGGTGCCATGCGCGGTGAGCAGGATGACGGGGACGTCGGGCCAGTTCCGGGCGATCTCCGTCAAGAGCCGCATGCCGTCCATGCCGGGCATGCGCACGTCACTCACCACGACGTCGACGGGCTTTCGCTCCAGGTGCGCGAGCGCCTCCTGGCCATCCTTGGCGGCGTAGGTCGTCAACCCGGCCTGGGCCAGCAGCGCGCCCAGCACCTTGGCCACGGCCGGGTCGTCGTCCACCAGCAGCACGGTCCCCTTCAACGCCTCGCTCACGCAGCCTCCCCTTCGATTCCACTGCCGGCGTGCGGGACGGCTTCCGGCAGGCGCAGGCGCACCACCGTACCGTGTCCCTCCCGGCTTGTCAGACGCACCGTGCCTCCGTGGGCCTCCACCACCCGGCGAACGAATGCCAACCCCAGGCCACTCCCGGAGGCCTTGGTGGTGAAGAAGTCGTCGAAGGCCCGCTCCTTCGTGCGCGCGTCCATGCCCTCGCCGGTGTCCTCCACCTCCACCACCAGGGCCTTGCCGTCGCGCAGCGTGCGCACGGTGAGGGTGCCGCCCCGAGGCATGGCCTCGATGCCGTTGAGCACCAGGTTCTCCACGGCGTTGGACAAGAGGTCCGCGTCCGCGGCGCACGGAGGGAGGCCCGGCTCCAGGTCGCGGAGGATGGTCGTCTGGCCGGGGCTCGCGAAGGCCTGGAGTGACAGGACCCCTTCGACGAGTCCGCCCAGGTCCACGGCGTGGAGGCGGGGCTCCACGCGCGCCATCCGCTGGTAGGTGTCGACCACGCGCCCGAGCCGGTCCACCTGCTCCAGCATGAGGTCCAGGAACTCGCCCTGGTGGTCCCAGGACTGGCCGCGCGCGTGCTCTTCCTTGAGGTACTGCGCGGCGCCCTTCAGCGCGGCGATGGGGTTCTTCAGGTCGTGCGCCATCTGCGCGGAGAAGCGGCCCAGGGTGGCCAGGCGGTTCATCCGCTCGTCGCGGGTGACGAAGGCGGTGACGCCTCGGCGCGCGGCGGCGAGCAGCGCGAAGGTGATGGCCGTGGTGAGCACCACGAGCACGCTGACCTGCGCGGCGAAGAGGCGGAAGACGGCGAGGTAGGCCAGCACGCCCACGCCCGCCAGGGGCACGGCGAGCAGGGCCATCCAGGGGGCCTCGGCGCCCACGTCGCGCTCGAAGAGGCCGATGCGCAGCGCGGCCAGCGTCATCATGGGGAGGCCCAGCAGCGTCCCCACGTTGCCCAGCCGAGGCACCTGCGACAGGTCCAGCTCCCCCGCGAACTCCGTCAACATCATCCCCACGAGCAGGCCCAGCCCTACGACGACGAGCCCCGCGCGGGCTCGCTCATCGGGGTGCTTGGCGTCTCGCAGGTGCAGGCCCAGCAGCGCGAAGCCTCCGCACAGGGGCGGCGCGATGAGCACGGTGGAGATGAGGCCGATGTGCCAGGTGGACAGCCGGGCGGTCAGGGTGGGGGCCCCGAGCGCGGCGAGCAGCACCAGGGAGAGCGCGCCCATGACGCCGTAGGTGCCGTACATGGCCCAGGCCGAGCGCCTGCGTCGTCCCACGAAGGTGAGGATGAAGTGCAGGGTGCTGGGGAGGGTCATCACCATGGCGGCGAAGCTGACCAGCCTCCAGCCGGGCTCTCCCGAGCGCTCGATTTCGAAGTTGGTGATGTTCCAGGTGGAGAGGGTGATGGACAGGAGCGACAGCGGCAGCGCGAGCGGGTTGCGCCCGACGCGCGCGAGCACCAGGCCCGCGAGCGCGAGCAGCCCGGCGCAGGCGATGAGGTTGAGCCACATCCCGCTCGTCATGGTGTCGCGTCTCGTGCCGGAGTCACTGGGGCCAGCATAGTCCGGGTGGGTGGACCGCTGACGCGGTCATCCGACGACCGTGAGAACCGCGGGCGGTCGAAGTCCCTCCGTGTGCTGAGACAGTGGGCAGGCTCAGGCGGCGAGCGTCGGGCCGGGTCCTGACCGCGTCGCGCCGTGACTTCGTGCGCTGTCTCGGGCGTGTCCTTGTTGTCGACGCGCCCGAGAGTGCCGGTTGGATGCTCGTGGCTAGAGCAGGCCCAGGCGACGCGCGTTGGCCGGAGCCACCGCGGCGGCCTCCCAGCGGCGCACCGCGCCTTCGCGCTCGGACTCCGGCGCGTCCGCGTAGTAGCCGAGGGTGTCGTTGAGCGCGCGGCTCAGCTCCTCGATGGCGGCGAGCCGCACGTCGAGCTCGCGATGGCGCAGCGCCGTGATGAGCCAGTCCGCGCGACGGCGGCTGCGGTTCTCCGCCCACCAGGCCGCCCACTGCTTGGGACTGAGGCCCAGCGGCATGCGCGTCACCTCACGCAGCGCCTCCGCCGCGGCCTGGGCGCACATCTCGTCCTCGCTGCGCGTGAGCTGGATGAGGCCCTCGACGGCGTCGCGGTCGTGCAGGGTGCCCAGGGCTCGCGCGGCGAGCGCTCGGCGCATCATGTCCCTGCTGTTGAGCTCCTGCCGCAGCTCCCTCATCGCGGAGTCCAGACGCGGCAACTGCTTGAGCGCGGCGGAGGCCACTCGCGCGGCGCTGGAGATGTCCGGTTCCAGGTCGAACAGGCCGCGCAGCACGCCGTCCACCAGCTCCACGTAGGGCAGGTTGCCCGCGGTGAGCAGCGCGAAGTAGCGCGTGTCCGCGTCGTGCGAGTCCAGCAGCGGCGACAGGGCTTGCGCCGCGGGCCGGCCCAGCCGCGACATCGCGGCGGGAATCGGGCCGAGCTCGTCCGCCTCCGGCAGCTCGACGACGGGCAGGCGGCTCCACGCGGTGGGGCCTGGGAAGTGTTGCGCGAGGACCCGGGCGCTGGCCTCGGGTGAACGGGCCAGCTCCACCATGGCGCTGGAGCGCTGCGCCGCATCCGGGCCCGTGAGCCGACGCAGGAGCGGGGCGAAGTCCGGCGGCGGGCGCTCTTCCTGCGACTGCGCACGAGGAGGCAGCGCGGCGGCTCGGCCCACGGTGCCTGAGCCGCCTCGGCCGAAGAAGGGACTCCAGCCCAGGCCCGCCACCACCGCGGGTGCAGGCGCGGGCGCGGTGGCGACCGGCACGTCCACGTCGATGGAGATGTCCTCCTCGGGACTGCGCGGCGCGGAGAGGCGCTGCTTGCGGAAGAGGATGAGCTCCTGGAAGGCGGAGGCCAGGTCCTGGCAGAACAGGATGTAGTCCGACAGTCGGCGCTGGCTCATGGGCTTCTGCCCACAGTCGCCGTAGAGGATGGCCACCAGCCGGCCCTTCACCTCCACCGGGTACAGGAAGACGGTGCGCGGCGTCTGACGGCCGAACAGTTCCAGGTAGTGCCGCGTGAGGGCATCCGGGGACAGCGGTCCCGCATAGCTTCCTCGCGTCACGGCCACCGTGCGGAAGACGCTGCTCGCGTCGAGCGGCACGGACACCTGGGCGAGCTGCTCACCCGACATGCCGTCGCCACGGGCTTCCCAGCCCACTGCCGCGCCTCGCAGGACCGCGAAGGCCGCGACGTAGTCGAACGTGCGGCGGCCGAAGCGCAGCGCCACGTCCATCAGCTTGTCGCGGTCCTTGGTGGACTCCTTGAGGGCCGCGCGCGCCTGCGCCAGCGTCCAGTCCGGCACGTCCTGGTTCGTGGACGACGGAGGAGGGCGGGCTTCCGGCTCGGTGGAGCGCGCTCGCCCCGGCGCTGGCGTGTTCGCCTTGCCGGGGTTGGGGAAGACGATGAAGGCGGGCTCGTTCGAGCGCTGCGGAGCGTTCGTGGTGCCCGAGGTTCCGAAGCGGAGCGTGGAGGGCGTCGGTGCTTCGTGGGTGGCCGACGCGGACGGAGGACCCGGAGGCCAGATTTGCGGAGGGAGCCCCGGCTGCGCGGGCGACGCCGGCGGCCACACGGACGGCGCGGGACTGGTGTCCTGTGCGCCTGGGCGAGGAGCCGATGCGGAGGGCTGAGGGCTCGTGCGCTGTGCGGGGCTCGTTGCTGGCTGCGTACCGTGGGCGGTGTTGGCCGCCACGGTGCGAGATGCGGATGCGCTCGCGGAGCCCATGGCTCCGTGCTGTGCGGCGCCCGTCATCCCGGGCTGCTGTGTCGTGCCTGCGGCCCCGTGCTGAGCTGCTCCTGTGGCACCGGTGTGCTGCGCTTGCGGTGCTGCACCGGCTGTCCCGTGAGGGGGCTGCGGTGCGGAACCCGTGGCCGCGTGGGAGGGCGGCTGCGAGGAACCTGTGGTCCCGCGAGGGGCGTGCTGCGCGGAACCCGTGGCTCCGTGAGAGCCCGGTTGTGCGGAACCCGTGGCTCCGTAGGGCGCGGACTGCGCGGAACCTGTGGCCCCGTGAGAGGCTGGCTGCGCGGAACCCGTGGCCCCGTAGGGCGCGGACTGCGTGGAGCCTGTGGCCCCGTGGGACGACGGCTGTGCAGAGCCCGTTGTGCCGTAGGGCGCGGACTGTGCGGAACCGGTGGCCCCATGGGAGGACGGCTGCGCGGAACCCGTGGCCCCGTGAGAGCCCGGCTGCGCGGAACCCGTGGCTCCGTAGGGGGAGTGCTGCGCGGAGCCGGTTGCTCCGTGAAGGGGCTGCTGTCCAGTGCCCGTGGCCCCGTGACCGGACGGCTGTGCACCGCCCGTCGCCCCCGGGGTCCTTTGCTGCGTGGAGCTCGTCGCACCGGGCTGCGTGGCACTCGTGGCCGCGGAATGGGCCGGAGGCTGAGCGGCACCCGTGGCTGCCACACGCGCGGCTCCGGACGGAGGCGCTTGGGTGGTCGACGCAGCTCCCTGCGCGGAACCCGTGCCGACCGCGCGGGACGCTGACTGCGCGGTCTCCGCCGAAGCTCCCGGCATCGACGCGTGCGCGGGCGTGGCGGTGAGCACGGGCGGCTGCGCCGGGCGGGACGTGTCGGGCCGGGACGGCTGTGAGCCCCCCGGCATGTTCAGGCGCAGCGGCGCTCGGACGAAGGCGGGAGGCGGCGCGGCCGCCGTATCAGGGGGCGGAGGCGGCGGCGGGCGCTGAGGGTCTCGCTGCTCGGGCCGAGCGGCGGAACGGACCTCCGAGGCCACCGGCTCCTTGGCCACCGACTGGGCCAGCCGCTCCACCATCTCCACCGTGAGGGACTCCTCGGGGGGAGGCGGGGGCGGAGGCGTGACGGGGAGCTGCTGCTCCGGGTCCAGCGCCGCGACCAGCTGAATGAAGCGCGGAGCCAGGGGCTGGCGGTAGATGGTGGAGATCCACTCGCGGATGCGGATCTCCGTGGCCACCCACAGCTCCAGCGGCTTGCCGAGCAGGAACCCGACCTCGTCGAGCTCCTTCTTGGGCACCGGATACGCGCAGGCGACGTGCAGCGTCTGGCCGTCCAAGGAGAGCGGCACCACGCAGAGCCGCTCGGCGATCTTGGGCGGGATGAAGGAGGCGACCTCCGCGTTGGGCTCGAAGTCGACCAGGTTCACCGGACGGAAACCCGACACGTCTCCGAGCAGCGAGAGCACATCCGCCTCGCTCGAGAGCCCCTGTTCCAAGAGGACCGTGTCCAGGTGCCCGCCCTGGGCCTGCTGGTGACGCAACAACTCTCCCGCCTTCTCCTGGGAAAGGAGTGTGCGGGAGACGAGAAGCTGAGCAAGGCGGGCGGGCATGGAGACGCGGCATCTTACGGCCGCGGCCGCAAGGCACAATGAAGCGGTGGGTCAGCTCGGTTGAACGACGAAAGTGGACGTCAGCTTGTCATGGAGCGTCTGTCCACGGCGATCAAAGAGCGCCATCCAGAATCCGCCCAGGAAGAGGACGAAGGAGACACTCGAGAGCATCGCCCGGACGATGGCGCGCCCCGGGGCGGGGGCCAGCCCGTGTGTGTCCACCAGGCGCAGGCCCAACAGGAGCCGTCCGAGTGTGCGTCCGTTCCAGAGGAAGGCCGCCACCGCGCAGTACACGAGCGCCAGGAGCAGCACGAGGAAGAAGCCCGGCAGCAGCACTGTGTGCAGAGCCCGCAGCCAGGCGACGAAGCCGTCCAGACCGGACAGGCCGGCTTCCGGGGACTTCACGCCCGTCACGGAGGACGCGAGGGTGATGTACAGCGCCGCGACGCCGCCGATGGCCGCCGTGTCGATGGAGAAGGAGAGCAGCCGCCGCCACAGGGAGGCCGGGCGCGCGTGGACCTCCGCGACACCGGGCTGGGAGCGGGACGGCGCCGCCTGCGGGCGAGGCTTCTCGGCGCGGGGCGTGGCCTGCTCCATCACCGGCAGCCCCGGGGCGGGAGCCACGGACTGGAGCGGGGGGAGGCTGAAGGAGGCCGGGTCCAAGGGCTCCATCGGGGGCAGACCCGAAGAATCCGCCTCCAGGTGGAGGTGACTCGAGGGGGCCTGCGCCATCTGGGGCAGACCCGACGCGGCCGACTCCGTGCGAGCCACCCCTGGCAAGGCGGCCGACAGCGGCGCCTGGCCCGGAGCCGCCGCCATGGGGGGCTGGCCCGACGCGGGGGCCATGCGAGGCAGGCCCGTCGAGGACGCCGCGGGGTGCTGCCCCTCGGAGGCCGCCAGGTGCGACGGTCCGGAGGAGGGCATGTGCGGCAGGCCCGAAGTCGCCGCGTGAGGCTGTGCCGAGGTCGGCATCTGAGGCTGCGCCGGAGTCCCCATGCGCTGCTGACCCGAGGCCGCCGCGTGCGGCAGGCCCGAGCCCCCCACATGCTGCTGACCCGAGGCCGCCATGCGCTGCTGACCCGAGGCCGCCGCGTGCTGCTGCGCCGAACCCGCGGCCTGCGGCAGACCCGAAGCCGCGTGAGGCTGAGAACCCACGGCCTGCGGCAGACCCGAAGTCGCGCGAGGCTGAGAACCCACGGCCTGCGGCAGACCCGAAGCCGCGTGAGGCTGAGAACCCGCCGCGTGCGGCAGCCCTGCCGCTGCGTGAGACGGCGCCGAACCCGCCGCGTGCGGCAGACCCGAAGCGGCGTGCTGCTGCGCCGAACCCGCCGCGTGCGGCAGACCCGAAGCCGCCGCCTGGAGGTGCCCCGCGGGCCCCATCCGGGGCAGGCCCGACGGCGCCGGAGCCTTGGGCTCGGTGAAGGGTGTGCCCGGGAGGGTGTCCGCGACGGGGCTCACCGACTCCGGCCCCACGACGGGAAGCGCCGGACCCGCCGCTGCCCGAGCACGCGCGGCACTCGGCGTCCCGTAGGCGGGCGTCATCGGCGACAGGGACGGCTGCACCGAGGCCGGCGGGGGCGGAACATTCAGGGGGAACCCACTCCCCCCCGGCGCCTGGGGCTGTGCCTGGGCCCAGGCGGGCTGACCGGAGGCGGGCCGGGCCGCGGGCGTCATGCCCGGGGGCGTGGGCCTCGCGATTCCGGGCGCGTTTCGCGGCGTGGCCACTCGCGGCTCGGCGGGCGGCGGAAGGGGACCGGCGAGCGGGGCCACGGCGGGCGGCGGCGCGGGGCTGCGCTCAGCGAAGGCGGGGCCCTCGGCGCGGCCGGGGGCCCGGCGGTCGATCATGAGGTCCCGGTCGAGGAAGCTCGGCACGCCCGGCAGAGTGGTCTGGGCGGCGGCCTTGGCGCAGGCGGGGCAGTCTCCGACGGGCGGCAACAGCGCTCCGCACTTCATGCACTTGGACAACGGGCTCCTCCGGGCTGACGACGGCTTGCGCCATGAAAAAACGTCCGCACCGAAGGAGCAAGAAAAGTGGCGTCCCCCCATGGTCCCTCGGTCGAGGAACCGTCAGGGGCTCGTCACCGAAAGGCGTCCCCGTGTCCCCTGGGGGACAACCCGCGTGGGACGCCTCACGCTAGGCGTGGACCCGGCGCCGTCCCACCGCGCCCACGATGAGCAGCACGACGATGGCGCCCACGACGGACATGATGAGTCCCGCTGGCCGCAACTCGAAGAGGCGCCCGTCGCGCGAGAACAGGGACCCCACCAAGCCACCGAGCAGCGAGCCGACCATGCCCAGAAGCGTCGTCGCCATCAGTCCCATGCTCTGCTTGCCCGGGAGAATGGCACGCGCGATGAGCCCCGCGATGAAGCCAACGATGATGAACGCGATGATCCCCATGAACCTTTCTCCTGTTTGTGGGGACCCCAGAGGTCCCTGACGGCACAAACGTAGGAATCGCCCTGGGAACGTGGGAACCCGGGGGGAACGAGCGCTCGGCTCCCCTCCTGCTAACCGAGGTCCCCATCGAGATGCATCATCACCGCGAGGGCCGCCAGCGCCGCCGTCTCGGTGCGCAGGATGCGAGCCCCCAGCGTCACGGCGCGAGCCCCCAGCGCCTTGAGCGCCTCCACCTCCTCTCGCGCCAGTCCTCCCTCGGGGCCCACCACCAGCGCCACGGGCGTGCCCGCGCCCGCCGCGCGGAAGGCCTCCCCCAGCGGCACCGCGGACTCCTCCTCGTCCAGCACCAGCACCACCGTGCCAGGGGCCAGTCCGCGCGCGGCCGCGGTCAGCGGCAGCGGGCTCTCCACGCGGGGCACGTCGTCTCGGCGGCACTGCCGCGCCGCCTCCTCCACGATTTTCGTCCACCGCGCGGTGCGCTCCTGGGCGCGGCGGGGCTCCAGCTTCACCACGCTGCGCACCGTGTCCACGGGGAGGAAGGCGGCGGCGCCCAGTTCGGTGCCCTTCTGCAGCACCCACTCCAGCTTGTCGCCCTTGGGCAGCCCCTGGAGCACGCTCACGGCGCGGCGCGCGGGGGCCTGTCGCACGGGGCCCAGCTCCACACGCACCGTCTGCGGGTCCACGCCCACCACCCGGCTGACGAAGGAGCGGCCCTGGCCATCGAAGACCTCCAGCGCGTCGCCTTCGCCCAGGCGCAGGACGTGGATGACGTAGTGGCGACGGTCGCCCGTCAGCGCCACCTCGGCGGGAGCGGGGTCCGGAATGGGGACGAAGAGGCGAACCACGAGGCGTTCTCCAGCAGGGCGGGCTGGAAGGACCAGGACCCGCGTCGGGGCGGCGACTTCAACAGCAAGCCGCCGTCCGACGCCAGGGTTCGCTGGAGCCCGGTGCCGCTCAGGTCGCCAGGGGCGCCGCCGGAGGACCCCCGGCCATGACTCGCGCGTGCAGCTCGCGCTTGAGCCCCATCCCGAAGAGGAGGACGGTGAGCAGGTAGACGGGCTCGATGAAGAAGAGCAGCGGCCCGCCGAGCGACAGGCCATGCGTCTTCTTCTCGAGGACGACGTGCGCGCCGACAACGAGCGCGAAGCGCGCCACCATGACCCCCACGGCGATGAAGGCGATGGTGGGGCCCGGCAGGTGTCCCAGGGACAGGGCCGCGTTCAGCGTGGGGATGAGCGGAAGGCTCATCAAGAGCCCCGCCGTCCATTCCAAGGAGAACGCGTAGAGCGCCACCGCCAGGACCAGGACATGCGCCGCGGAGAGCGTCAGGTCCCCCATCGGGACGCGCAGCAAGCCGAGCGGTACGAGCAGGGCGAAGATGAACATGTAGGCGCCCACGAAGTGCACGGCGCGGCTCGCGCGGTTCTCGTGCAGGGGCATCCAGGCGCGCAGCTTGTCAGCGAAGCTCATGGGTTCAGGCGCGGGCCGGCGTCGCGTTCTGGGGCTGCGGCTTGAGGACGTAGTCGCCGAAGAGGACCGCGACGAAGAACAGCGGGCCCACCAGCGCGTGCACCAGGTTGGTGAGGAAGGACGGCGACTTCTTCTCCCAGACGGAGTGCCCCGCCAGCTGGATGAGCCAGCCGAACGCGGCGATGGCCACCACGCTCCAGACGGGCATCATCCGGCCCAGGGGGAAGCACGCCGCCATGAAGGCGACGACGACGAGGCCCAGCTTGACGTCCGCGCGCAGGTACCAGATGGCTGCCAGGGCCCACACCACCATGCCCAGCGTCAGCACGCCCCCGGGCAGCACGGGGAGGGCCACCAGCTTCACCCAGTCGAGCATCGTGACGATGTGCAGGACGATGACCGGAATCGCCACCTTGTGCGTCAGCCGGTTGATGGGGTGCTGGTGCGACGAGTAGTACTCATCGAAGAGGGCGGTGATGGGAGCCTTGAGCATGGCGTCCTCCGAACGGACAGCGGGGCATGGGGAAGTTAGGTGATGTCGCGCCAGGTGTCCTGGCGGCACGCGCCAATCTCCTGACCTGGGACGCCACCTTGCCCCCGCACGTCGAGGCTCAGGGCCGCTCGGCGCTCTCCCGCCAGACGCGCGGCGTCATCCCCGTCCAGCGCTTGAAGGCCCGGTCGAACGTGCTCAGCTCCGAGTAGCCCAGGAGGAAGGCCACCTGGCTGACGCCCAGGCTGGCGTCGCGCAGGTACTGGAAGGCGAGCTCCCGCCGCACCGCGTCGACCTCGTCCTGGAAGGACGTGCCCAGCTCGGTGAGCCGGCGCTGGAGGGTGCGCGGGCTGACGTGGAGTCCCTTGGCCACCGTGCCCACGGGGGGCGGACCTTCCTGGAGCGACGCGCGGATGCCCGTCCTCACGGCCCGCACGAACTCCGGCGCGTCGTCGGGCGGAGTCTGAGGCGAGGAGACACCGCCGCGCGCCGCATGCTCCAGCACGGAGAGGAGCGCGGGGTCCGCGCCCACCACGCGCAAGTCCAACGTGGTCGCCTCCAGCGTGAGCGCGTTGCGTCCGCCGCCGAAGGTCGGTGTGACTCCGAAGTGCTCCACCAGCGGGGTGATGTCCGGAGGCGCGGGGTGGGCGAAGGCCACGGCGCGCGGATTCCAGGCGCGCTCGGTGAGCTGCCGGCCCACGTGGGTGAAGAGGGCCAGCCCGTACTCACTCGCGTGGCGGCCGTACGCGAGAGGCTCGCCGGGGATGCCGTAGGCGAACGTCCCGCCGCCCTCCGCGTCGTCGGTGAAGGACGCGCGCCACGCGGGCTCGAGCAGGGCCATGTACCGCGCGAGGGCTCGGAAGGTATCGCGCACCGTGGGCGACGCGCGGGCGATGTACTCGACGAGCCCGTAGTTGCCGCGAGGCACGCGCTGGGCCACGTGCAGGCCCAGGAAGGCATCCCCCGAGAGGGCTTCCGCCGCGTCCAGGAAGGCATGCAGCGTGGAGAGCGGGAGGCTCACTTCCGGGAGCGAGCCCGCGTCGCTCGGCAGGCCGAAGCGCTCCACCAGGGACGCCGGCTCCCGGCCCGTCGCGCGCAGGTACGCGAGGAGCGGACCCACGAGCTGGGAGCGGACCTCGTCCGGGGGCTTGAGCGGGGGTTGAGAGGGCGGGGGCGCCACGCGCGGGCGACGCTAGCGCGTTCGGCACGTGGCACCCAAGGGACGTTCAGGCCCCGACCGCCAGGCGCTTCCCGATGACGCCGAGGAAGTCCCTCTTGCCCACCTGGACGCCTCGGTGGCGAAGGATGTCGTACGCCGTGGTGACGTGGAAATAGAAGTTCGGCAGGCCGAAGCTGAGCAGGTAGTCATCGCCCTGGAACTCCAGCCTGGTGTCGCCGCCGACCGGCAGCAGCACGGTGCGCGTCTCGCTGCCTTCGAAGCGGGCGGGGTCGAGGCTCTCGAGATAGTCGACCGTCTTCGCGACGCGCTGGGAGAGCTCCTCGAAGGTCTTCTCGGTATCGGGCATGCGCGGGGCGGGCACGCCGCTGAGCCGCTCCGCGGAGCCCTTGGAGGTATCGCTGGCGCGCTGCACCTGCTCCACCAGGTTGAACATGTCCGGGGCCAGCCGGGCCTCGAGCAGCGACTCCGGAGGGAGACCCTGCTCCTTCGCGTGCTGGGCACCCTTCTGGAGCAGGGTGGTGAGCACGTTGAGGGCTCGGATGAAGACGGGGATGGATGCCTGGTACATGGACAGCGACATGGCGGGCTCCTGGTGAACGGGGGACTTCGAGGCGCGATGCTCTAACGCAGGCGCGAAAACCGCGCATGGTGCAATGAGCGCCTGTCCCGGTGAAGTACGCTCGGCGACACGATGGACAATCTCGCCCACTCGCTCGTCGGCGCCTGGATGGCGGAGGCGGGGCTGAAGCGGTACACGCCGCTGGCCACCGCGACGCTCGTCATCGGCGCCAACCTCCCGGACGTGGATGGACTCGTCACGTTCGCGGGCTCGGATGCCTCGCTGTACTGGCGCCGGGGCTGGACTCACGGAGTGCTCGCGCTGGCCCTGTGGCCCTTCGTGCTCACGGGGTTGATGCTGCTGTGGGACCGCCACGTGCGAAGACGTCGAGACCCGACGCTGGCCCCCGCGCGGGCGGGCCCGTTGCTCGGGCTGTCCACGCTCGCGATCCTGAGCCATCCGGCGCTGGACTGGCTCAACACCTATGGCGTGCGGCTGCTCATGCCGTTCGACGGGACGTGGTTCTACGGGGACACGCTCTTCATCGTCGACCCGTGGGTGTGGCTGCTCGCGGGCGCCGCCGTGGTGATGGCGGATGCGCGCACACGCAAGTCGATGGCGGGCTGGTGGGTGTTGGGCCTCGCGACCACCGCGCTCGTCACCATTCCTCCCTTTGTCCCCTGGCCCGCGAAGGTGCTCTGGGGCGTGGGCCTGGCGGCCGTGCTGTGGCTGCGCTGGAAGGGGACGCGGGTGTTGTCCACGCAGCGCGTGGCGACCGTGTGTGGCGTGGGGCTCGTGCTCTATCTGGGGGCCATCCTGCTGGGCTCACAAGTGGCGGCGCCTCGCGCGAAGGCGTGGCTGACGGCCCAGGGGTATCCCGTGGAGCGGGTCATCGCCGGGCCCGTGCCCGCGAATCCCTTCGTGCGAGACCTCATCGCCGTGGGGCCGGACCGCTACCACTTCGTGCGCGCGGACTTCCTGCGCGGCGGCGAGGCCCATCTCCAGCGGAGTGACCCCAGCCTCCCTCGCGAGCCGAACCCCGGCCCCGTCATCCAGGCGGCGCTCGCGGCCCCGCATCTGCGAGGGCTCGCCCACTGGCTGCGCCTGCCCACGTACGAGGTGACGGAGACGGAAGCCGGGTGGCGCGTCGCCATCAACGACGTGCGCTACTCCCGCTCGCTCAGCGGGGGCCTGGGCTTCGCGGTGGTGGAGCTGGACAAGTCGCTCCGCCTGCTGCCGCCGAGGCGAGGCTCCGACCACGAACACTGAGGCCCGCGGGCTCGCGCGTCTGTGCCGCCACCGCGCGCGAGCCTCGAGCGTCCGCGCCTCAGCGCTTCAAATCGATGCGAACCCACTCGCCCTGGGTGGCGCCGGCCAGCACGGTGAAGCCGAGGTTGCGGTAAGCCGCCTCCACGTCCGCGCGCTGGTGCGACAGCACGCCCGCGAGCACCAGCCGGTCCTTCGCCTTGGGGGCGATGAGCGGCGCGAGCTCGATGAGCGTGTTGGCCAGGATGTTGGCGAGCACCAGGTCGAAGGTGCCCTCCACCGCGGTCAGCTCCTTGTCGGACACGTCGATATCCGGGGTGCCGTTGTCCGTCAGGTTCTCCTGCGCCAGCTCCACGGAGGTCGGGTCGTTGTCCGTGGCGACGACGCGCCCCGCGCCCAGCTTCTTCGCCGCGATGGCCAACACGCCCGTGCCGGTGCCCACGTCCAGGACGCTCGCGCCCGGGTGGTCCACCATGTACGCGTCCACCGCCGCCAGGCACAGGGACGTCGTCGGATGATCGCCCGTGCCGAAGGCCATCTTGGGCTCAATCACCAGCCGCACGGCACCTTCCGGCGCGTTGACCACATCCCACGGCGGCCCCACCCACAGCCGGCCCACGTGCACCGACTTGATGAGCGACTTCCACTCATTGCTCCAGTCCTGCTGGGGCTGCTCGTCCAGGCTCAGCCGGGCGGTGGGGAAGGTCTCGGCCACCTCTTCACGGGCGGCCTCGGCCGTCTCGCGGTCCTCGAAATAGCCAATGACAATGGACTCACCCGCGTTCGGGGGGCGCACACCGGGCATGGTGGGGGTTTCCCGGTCGCGCAGCTCGAGCCCGAGTGCTCCCGCCTCGTGGAGGAGGTCCTGTACGGCCTCGGACGCTTCTTCGGGCAACTCCACGGTGAGTGACAAATAGGTCTGTGACATGTGGGCCCTTTTACCGCGCTGTGAGTAGCGTGGGAGCGCCATGAGAAGATACGTGTTCGTCATGGGGACCCTGGCCTGGCTGACCGCTTGCTCCGGCTCGGGAGCAACGGACTCGGCGGTCTGCCAGGACGTCGTCTCCCGCTACTGTGAGTCGGAGGAGTGTCCGCAGGTGGCGGACAAGCTCCTCCCCGGCGAGGGCTGCGCGGCCTCCCTGCTGGAGCGCACCGGCTGCGGCGCGGAGGACTTCGCCTTCTCCACACCCACGCGGGAGCGGATGCTCGAGTGCCGCACCCCCTTCGTCCAGGCGACCACCTCCACGGGGCGCCCTCCGTCGTGCGCGGACGCGGCCGGCTTCATCGAGGCCTGTCCGGACGTCGCGGCGTTCTTCCGGGGCGAGCCCCCGCCGCCGTGACGTGTGTGACGCGGGGCCTCGCGGGCCGAGGAGCCTAGGGCGCCGGGCGTGGGTCTCCCCACGACGCGGCGGAGATCCTCCACTGCCCTCCGGCGCGCACCAGTAGCAGGTGGTCGATGTAGCGGACGCCTCGGACGGTGACGTCGAGCTTCGCGGCGGCCACGCTGCCTCGGACCTCCACCTTCAGGATGTTCCAGGGGCTGTCGGGGTCCTGGTGGCCCGCGTCCTCGTGTGCCGCGTAGCGCGACGCGGCCATCGAGAGGGTCTCCCAGGCGAAGGGCACGCCCTCCACGTTCGCGCGGTAGTAGCGACAGTCCGGCGTGTGCGTCTGGAACAGCAGCGTCGGGCTGTAGAGGGCGTGGGCGCGAATCTTCCCCTCCAGCACGGCGCGAATCTCCTGCTCCGCGGAGGGGAACCGAGGCAGCTCCTCGCCCGGCGCCAGCCGATGGAACACCTTGCCCACGATGCGCCATCCCGCCGGCGTGTCCACCGCGAGCAGCAGGTCCACGAAGGAGTGGCTCGGCCAGTGGGAGACGGCCTCCATCAGCGCGAAGGAGCCCTCGCGGTCCAGGGTCGTCTGTCGGCGCGAGCCCGCCTGTGTCGGCGTCTTCTCCACGGCGTCCAGTCGCTGCCACCACTCCAGCTGGGTGAGCGCGCGGAGGGTCCCCTCACCGTCCGCCCAGTGCATGAGCATGTCCGGGTGGAACGCGGAGCGCATGACCCGGCTGGTGCCTTCATCCGAGGCGCGGAAGTAGGCCTGGACGGCCTCCTCGGGGCTCGCGGGGAGGTGGGGGGAGGCTTCGGGAGAGGGCAGGGCATGGGTACACGCCGAGAGCAGCGCGAACGTCACCCACGGGAGCGATTTCGGCATGCCGGCAAGGTGCGCCGACGGGCCCCTGATATCCAATTGATAGGAGGACCGTGCTTCCATAGAAACCTTCGATGGACTTCCCAGACCTCCCCTTCCTGCGCACCTTCGTGGCCGTCTACGAAGCCCGAGGCGTCACGGAGGCCGCGTCGCGGCTGCACCGCACCCAGCCCACGGTGAGCTACCAGCTCCGTCGCCTGGAGGAGACGCTGGGCGCGCCGCTGTTCGAGCGCCGCTCGGCGAGGCTCGTCCCCACGCCGCTGGCGGACCGGCTCTTCCGCTTCCTCGGGGGCTTCGCCCGGGACGTGCAGGCGGTGTTGCAGGGCGTGGAGGAGGACCGGCCGCTGGAGGTGGCCTCGGTCTCCGGCTTCGGCCGCTACGTGCTCTTCCCCCTGCTCTCGGAGATGGAGTCGCTGCACCGCTCGCTGACCTTGCGCTACCCGCCCGCGGACGAGGTCTTCCGCCAGGTGCTGGAGGGACGCGTCGACGTGGGCTTCTCGTTCCGAGGCACCGTGCATCCCCGCCTGACGCTGACGCCGGTGTACGAGGAGAAGCTGGTGCTCGTCGCGGGCCCCACGTGGGCCCGGCGCCTGCGAGCCCAGAAGGACTTCCGCGACGTGCCGCTGGTGACCTACGACGAGGGGGACTACGTGGTGGGCCGGTGGCTGGGACACCACTTCGGCCGGCGCCATCCGCACTGGTACAGCACCGCCCACTTCGAGGAGCTGGAGGAGGTGCTGGACTGGGTGGCGCGAGGCCGAGGCACCGCCGTGGTCCCCGACTTCTGCATCCCCGAGGGGCGCGGCCTGCGCGTGGTGGGCTGGGGCAAGCCCGCGCTGGTGAACATGGTGCACGCCGTGCAGCGAGGCCACGCGCCCGTGCGCCCGGTCGTCACGGAGCTGCTCGCCCGGCTGCGGAAGCCAGCGCGACGAGCGCCGCGCTGACCTCCAGGGGTGTGCCGCTACGGCCCGACGATGGTGAGCGCGCTCCGGTCGAAGTCGATGACCTCGCGCGCCACCTCGAGGACCTGGTCCGGCGTCACCGCGGCGATGTGCTCCGCGTAGTGGAGGAAGTTGTCCATGTTCAGCCCGTAGAGGGTGTCCATGGCCATCATCCCCGCGCGGGCGCCGTTGCGCTGGAGCCCGATTTCATGCGTCCCGATGAGGTTCTGCTTGGAGCGCTCCAGCTCCGCCTCGGGGATGCGCTCCTCGCGCACGCGCCGCAGCTCCGCGCGGATGCCGTCCAGCGCGGCGTCCACCTTCTCGGGGCTGGTGCCCATGTACGCGGCGAAGTAGCCCGGCTCCACGCCCTCCACCGCGAAGCTGCTCACGCTGTAGGCCATGGAGCGCTTGTCGCGCAGCTCCACGAAGAGCCGCCCGCCCTGGCCGGACAACACACCCGTCAGCGCCTCCAGCGCGTGGCGCCTCGGGTCGTTGATGGTGAGGCCCCGGAAGCCCATGACCAGGTGGGTCTGCGCCTTGGCCAGCACGCGCTTCTCCACGCGCGCCGACTCCAGCCCCGCCTCCGTGGCGATGACCGGCGCGGGCGCGGCCTGGCCCTTCGGCTTGCCGAAGTACTCCCGCGCGAGCGCGAGCACCTCGTCCACCTTCACGTCGCCCACGACGGTGAGCACCAGCTGCGACGGGTCCATGTAGCGTGCGTGGTACGCGCGCAGCGCCTCGGGCCCCAGGGCCTCCACGGACTCCTTCTCGCCCAGCGACGGCATCCGGTACGGGTGCGTGCGGTACAGCGTCCGGTTGAACAGGTCGAACGCCACGCTGGAGGGCTTGTCCTCGCGCGTGAGGATGTCCTGGAGCATCAGCGTGCGCTCGCGGGCCACCTCCGCCTCCGGGAAGGACGGGTGCAGCACGCTGTCCGCGAAGAGGCGGAAGGCGGACTCGAAGTGCCGCGAGAGGAACTCGCCGCGCAGGTTCATCGAGTTGCGCCCGGCCATGCCGCCCATGCTGCCGGCGTAGATGTCCACGAGCTGCGAGATCTCCTCGGCGTCGCGCGTGGGCGTGCCTCGCGTGAGGCTGCGGGAGAGCAGGGTGGTGATGCCGTTGTCCGCGGCCGTCTCGTAGCGCAGGCCGCCCATGAAGGCGGCGCGCACCGCGAACAGCGGCACGGCGGGCTCCACGCGCACCAGCACCGTCGCGCCCGAGGGCAGCTTCTCCGTGACGATGTCGCTGGGGCCCTTGCCCTTGGCGCCCAGCCGCAGCGAGGGCTCTCCCTGGGACACCTTGCTCGCCTTGCGCTCCGGCGGCGGGGCGGCGGGCTCGCGCTCCACCTTGTCCAGGACGGCGTTGACCTGCGCCTCCGTGAGGCTGGCCCCTTCGGGCAGGAGCGCGGTGACGATGGCGTGGTCCAGGCGGAAGTACTTCTGGGCCGCCGCGCGCACCTGCTCGGGCGTCAGGGCGCGGATGGCCTCGTAGTAGCGGGCCTCCTCGTCCAGGCTGCCCATGCCGGACTGGTAGTAGCCCATCTTCCGCGCGACGCCCTGCACCGTCTCGCGCTGGTAGACGGCCTCCGACTCCAGGAGCGCCTTGGCCGTGGACAGCTCATCCGCCGTCACGGCCGTCGCGCGCAGCGTGGCCAGGCCCCGCGCCGTCTCCTCCAGCGCGCGCTCGCAGTTGCCGGGCTGGAGCGTCATCGCCACGGAGAACAGGCCCGGGTCCTGCGGCGTGTACGCGAAGGCGTGGATGTCATTGACCAGGTTGTGGCGGCGCTTCACCTCGCGCGCCAGCCGGGACGCGTCGCCCTGGCCCACCATCAGCGCGAGCACGTCCAGCGCGGGCACGTCCGGGTGCCCCACCTGGGGGACGGGGAAGGCGAGGTGCAGCCACGCCTCCTTCACGTCGTCCGGGCGCAGGAGGATGCGGCGGCCGGTGAAGGCGGGCTCGTCCACGCGCTTCGCCATCCCCTCGAAGGGCCGGCCCCAGTCCCCGCCGAAGATCTCATCGACCCAGGCGCGCAGCTCCTGCTCGTCCAGGTCACCGGAGACGGAGAGGACCAGGTTCTTGGGCGTGTAGTAGCGGTGGTAGAACTCCAGCACCTTCTCGCGCGTGAAGCTGCGCACGCTCTCCGCGGTGCCGATGACGGGCAGGCGGTAGGGGTGGCGCGCGTAGGAGGTGGAGAACAAGTCCCGGGAGGCGCGCCGCGAGGGGGTGTCCTGGCTGCGTTTGATCTCCTCGCACACCACCTCGATTTCGCGCGCCAGCTCCTCCGCGTCGAACGCGGAGCGGCGGACGGCATCACCCAGGATGTCCAGGCCCATCTTGGCGAACTGGCTGGCGATGACGATGTGGTAGACGGTCTGGTCGTACGAGGTCCAGGCGTTGATTTCACCGCCGTGGGCCTCCACGTCCCGCGCGATCTCCCCGGGGCCACGGCGCTCGGTGCCCTTGAAGAGCATGTGCTCGTGGAGGTGGGCCAGGCCCGCCTGGTCGGGGCGCTCGTCGGCGCTGCCGACCTTGACCCAGACCTGGAAGGCCGCGACCTTGGCGGCGTGCTGTTCCTCGAAGACGACGGTGAGCCCGTTGGGCAGCGCGTAGCGGATGGCCATAAGGAGGGTCCCAAGCTGGCACTCGTCTCCCAGGAGGGCAAGGCGAGGTGTGATGTTTCCCTCACTGGCTAACGTCCCGAGGCCCTGGCGTCGAGCGGACTGTGGTCCTTCCAGCGTCTGGAGGCCGTCAAGCGCCGCTTCTCGAAACGCGTCCCTGGCAGGCCGCGCGTCCGGGCGGTAACCTGCGCTGGCCCATGCCGTCACCTCCGGAAGAGGTGGATCCGCTCGCGGACCTGCGCGACAGCCTGGACCTGGAGGACACTGGCGTTCAAGCGGCCCCCCCCGCCCCCCCCGCCGCTGCCCTCCCCAGGCCTCAGCCCAAGCCCCCGCCCGCGGCGACACCACTCGCTGCTCCGCCCCCTCTGCCCCCGCGCCGTCCGGCCGCATCCCCGGTCTCCGCGTCGGTCGGCACCGGCACACCCAAGGCTCCGGCGACGACGCCGGCTCCCGTCCCCCTCGCCTCCGCGGCTGCGCGGGGCGTGAGGGTGCCCGGCAATGACCCGTTCAACGAAGCCCCCGAGCCCCGCATGCCCATGGGGGCATCGCCGGAGGAGAAGCTCGAGTACTTCCGGACGGTGATTCGCCAGAAGACGGAGACGCTCGCGCGGGCGCGCACGCTCTATGCGGAGCGCGACGGCGAGGTGACGGGCCTGAAGCAGTCGCTGACCCAGGCGCGCAAGGAGGCCGCGGAGTCGAAGGCCCAGCTGGGGGCGGTGAAGGACGCGCCCGCGAGGCTGGCGCAGACGACGGAGGCGCTGGCGGCGGCGGAGGCTCGGGCGGCGGAGGCCGAGTCGAAGCTGGCCGGGGTCGAAGCGGAGCTGGCCGGGGTGGAGGCGGACCGCAAGGACTTGTCGCGGGCGCTCGCGGAGGTGGAGTCGGAGGTTCCCCGGCTGACGGCGGAGCTCCAGGAGGAGCGCGAGTCGCGGGGCGCGGTGGCCGAGGAGCTGGTGGGCGCCAAGGAGGCGCTGTCGCTGGCGCAGGACCGCGTGGCGGAGCTGGCCGCGGAGAAGTCGGAGTCGCAGGGCGCGCTGGAGGCCGTCCAGGAGCAGTACCAGCAGGTCGTCGCGGACGTGGAGCGGGTGGGCGGCGAGCTGGAGGCGATGACGGCGGAGCGCGACTCGCAGAGCCTTCGCGCGGAGCAGGTCGAGGCGGCGCTCGCGGAGGCGCAGACGGCGCTGAGCGCGGTGGAGAGCGAGAGCGACTGGTCGAAGAGCTCGCTGGAGGAGGCGCAGGGCCGGGCGCGGACGTTGGAGGAGGAGCGCGACGAGGCGCGGCGGCGGCTCGCGGAGGTGGAGGAGGGGCTGCGCGCGGCGCGGGCGCAGGGGGCGGAGCTGGAGAAGGGGCTGGCGCTGAAGGACGCCGAAATCGTGGGGCTGCGCGCGGGGCTGTCGGCGCGCACCACGGAGGCGGCGGAGGTGCCTGTGTTGCGGCAGGCACTGGAGGAGCGTGCGGCGGAGCTGGCGCGACTGACGTCGAAGCTGGAGGCGGACGAGGCTCGGACGGCGGAGCGGACGCAGGCGCTGGAGGAGGGGCTGGCGCAGGCGGGTGAGCGGGCGCAGGTGGCGGAAGGGGAGGCCGCGGCGCTGAAGGAGGCGCTGGAGGCGTTGGAGGTGGAGCAGGTGGCGCTGCGGGACCGCATGGAGGCGGACGCGGCGGCGCTGGGCGAGGCGGCGCAGCAGGCCGAGGCGAAGGTGGGCGAGGTGACGGCGGCGCTGGAGGCGGCGCAGGTCGAGCGGGAGGACATCAAGAAGCAGGTCACCGCGGCGGAGATGAAGGCGGCGACGACGGACGCCGAGCGCGTGGGGTTGGCCGCGCGGGTGTCGATGTTGGAGGCCGCGTCGGGGCAGCGCGAGGTGGAGCTGGCGCGGGTGCAGGCGCTGCTGGCGCAGGCGCGGGAGGATGGGGCGCTGGAGCAGGTGCGGCGCGAGGCGGTGGAGACGGAGCGCGCGGACCTGAAGGTCCAGGTGGCGGAGCTGGAGGCGCGGGCGGACGCGCTGATGGCGGGGCAGGGTGGCACCGAAGCGGAGATGGCGGAGCTCCGAGAGGAGCTGGAGGCCACGCGCGCGGAGGCGGACAAGGCGGAGCGGTTCCAGCAGCGGTTGAAGATGCTGGAGGGCGCGCTGGAGGCGGCGAAGGCGGAGGCCGCGCGGACGGTGCAGGCCGCGCAGGCGGCGCAGGCAAACGCGAAGAAGGACGCGGAGGAGCAGCAGGCCCGCGCCGAGGCCGCGCACGCCGACAAGTTGCGAGAGGTCGAGGCGAAGCTTGCGCAGGTCGAGGCCGGCTACGAGGACAAGCTGAAGGATGTCGAAGCGAAGCTGGCGCAAGCCGAGTCCTCGAGCGCGAACAAGCTGAAGGACGCCGAAGCGAAGCTTGCGCAGTCGGAGTCTGCGAGCGCGAACAAGCTGAAGGACGTCGAAGCGAAGCTTGCGCAGTCGGAGTCTGCGAGCGCGAACAAGCTGAAGGACGCCGAAGCAAAGCTGGCGCAAGCCGAGTCCGCGAGTGCAAGCAAGGCCAAGGACGGGGACTCGAAGCTGGCCCAATCCGAAGCCGCGAGCGCGAGCAAGCTCAAGGACCTCGAAGCGAAGCTGGCCCAGGCCGAAGCCACTCACGCGGGCAAGCTCAAGGACCTCGAAGCGAAGCTCGCCAAGGCCGAGGCCGCGAGCAAGTCGTCGAAGCCCTCTTCGAGCGACGCGAGCAAGCTCCAGGACCTCGAAGCGAAGCTGGCCCAGGCCGAGGCGGCCCTGACGGAGGCCCGGAGCGCGAGCACGGGCGCAGGCGGTCCTCCGTCCGACTGGGAAGCCGAGCGCGACGGACTCAAGGCGGACGCGGCCAACCTGAAGCGGAAGCTGGTGGCGGCCGAGACAGCGCTCGAAGCCGCGGCTGGCTACAAGTCGAAGATCGCCAAACTGGAAGCGCAATTGAAGGGCCGGAAGTAAAGGTTTGCCCCTCATGCCGTTCGACGCACCAGTGGACCCACTCACGGGGATGCCGGCGGCCCGCTTCGGGCTGTACCTGCACTTCCCCTACTGCCTCGCGAAGTGCCCGTACTGCGACTTCGCCGTGGCCGTCGCGCGCCAGGTCCCCGAGGAGCGCTACGCCCAGGCCGTCCTCGCGGAGCTCGACGCCCGGCTCGCCGCCTCCCCCGAGCTGCGCACGAAGCCCCTGGAGTCCATCTTCCTGGGCGGCGGCACCCCCTCCCTCTGGCATCCCCGCTACGTCGCCCAGGTGCTCGACGGCATCGCCGCGAGGATGTCCGTCTCCCCCGGCGCGGAAATCTCCCTGGAGGGCAACCCGGAGCGAGCGGACGCGGAGCGCTTCGCGGGCTACCGCGCCTCGGGCATCAACCGGCTGTCCCTCGGCGTGCAGTCCTTCCAGCCGCGAACCCTCAAGGCCCTCGGGCGCGCGCACGACGCGGCGCAGGTCGAGCTCGCCGTCTCCCTGGCCCGCCGCGCGGACTTCCCCGTGGTGTCCATGGACTTCATCTACGGCGTCCACGGACAGCGCGTCGCCGAGGTCGAGGAGGACGCGAAGCGCGCCGTCGCACTCTCCCCGGAGCACCTGTCCACCTACGCGCTGACCGTGGAGCGAGAGGTGCTGGCCGTGGACACGCCCCTCTCGAAGCAGCTCAAGCGCGGCGAGCTGGAGCTCCCCCCCGACGACGACGTGGTGTCCATGGCGAAGGTGGTGCGAGACGTCTACGGCGCCGCGGGCCTGCGCCGCTACGAGGTCTCCAACCACGCGCGAGCCGGCTTCAGCTCCAGACACAACGCCCTCTACTGGACCGGGGGCGAGTACCTGGCGCTCGGCGTGGGAGCCACGGGCATGCTGCTGACGCCTTCCCCGTCCCGCTACGTCAACGTGCGCAGCCCGGAGAAGTACCTGACGGAGGTGGAGTCGGGCCGGCTGCCGGAGGAGGGGCGTGAGGCGCTGGGGGCCGAGGAGCTGTTCGCGGAGCGGCTGGCGATGGGACTGCGCCTGGTCTCCGGCGTGGACTGGGAAGCCGTGTGCGAGCGATACGGGCAGCCGGTGGAGCCCCGGCGAGCGGAGGTGGCGAGGCTGGTGGAGCACGGCTTCGCGACGCTGACGGGCGGACGGTTGGCCTTGACGGAGAAGGGCGCGGATGTGCACAGCGCCGTCTGTGCGCGGCTGCTGTAGTCCCGCGGCGCGCGTGCGAAGGACTTCGAGGAAGCTATGAGCAAGTGGATGTTGTGGATGTTCCTGACCCTGCTGACGGGCAGTCCGCTGGTGTCCTTGGTTCTGGTCATCGTCATCATCTTCGTGGCGGACCGCTTCACGTGGCGGCTGTTGCCCAGCCCGGTGCGCCTGTTCAAGCGCTTCCAGCGCGCGGGGGAGCTGGCGGGAACCATCCTCACCAACCCGCACGAGCGTCGCGCGCGCCATGAGCTGGCGGACATCCGCGTGGAGCAGAAGCGCTACGCGGAGGCGGTGGACATCCTCAAGCCCAACCTCGAGGCGGGCGACGACGACGTGGACACGCTGTACCTCCTGGGCGTGGCGTACCTGGGCTCCGGAGACTCCCGGCGCGGAGAGCTGCTGCTGGACGAGGCCGCGAAGCTGGACGCCGATTTCAAGCAGGGCGCCATCGACCTGGAGCGAGGCCGCTTCCGGCTGAAGCGCGGAGAAGTGAAGGGCGCCATCGAGTCGCTGGAGCGCTTCTGCGCCACGCGGCTGGGGACGGTGGAGGGGCGCTACCTGCTCGCCAAGGCCCTCGCGAAGGACGGGCGCGGCGCGGACGCGAAGCGCGTGCGCGACCTGGCCTGGAACGAGTACGTGGCGGCCCCGGGCTTCCAGCGTCGCCGCGAGCGCCGGTGGGCCTGGCTGTCTCGCCCCAGCCGTCCGCTCACCTACGCGGCGGTGCTCGCGGTGGTGCTGGGAACGGGCGCGGCGGTGGCGAACTCGATGGGGCTGTTCTCACCGCGCCCGAGTCACCACGCCCCCTACGACGGCCGAGGCGGCCAGCCCACCGTCTCCGAGTGGGAGTGAGAGGGGATTCCAGGGGCCCGGCCGCCAGATGTCTGGTTTGACGCGGCCAGGCCCCAAGCCCTTGTCTCAGTCGGAACAAGCGATGCCGCGGTACGGCTTGCTCGGATTGCCATTGGGCGCGGTGTCGCCAGGACAGCGGTGAGACGAAACATCCCCAGACCCAAGGGACGCGAGGGTGTCTCACCCGGCTGGGACGGGGTGACTGGACAGCGGGTGTGAGTGAGGGCGTAGGCTCCGGAGGTCGTTCTCCCCGCGGACACAGCCGAGGCACGCACCATGTTCCCCTCTCCGTCGCAGGTTCTCCGACAGCGTGAGGGATTGCTCGCGGACACACCGTTTCCCCTGCTGTTGCACGCGCTGATGGTGGAGGAGCGCACGTGCACGCTGGAGCTGAAGGTGCGTCAGCGCGAGAAGCGCATCCTCATCGAGGAAGGCTCTCCGGTGGCGTGCCAGTCCAACCTGCTGCACGAGACCCTGGGAAAGTTCTTGGTGGAGAAGGGACGGCTGACGGAGGCGGACTACCAGAAGTCGCTGTCGGAGAGCGTGTCCTCGGGCATGCAGATGGGGAGCCTGCTCGTGCAGAAGGGGCTCATCAGCCCGTTCGACTTGTACAAGCAGCTCCAGGCGAACCTGGGGCACAAGCTGCTGGACTGCTTCCGGTGGGTGGACGCGAAGTACCGCCTCATCGCGGACGCGGAGACCCCCGACGCGAGCGTGCGCACCAACACCGCGCAGCTCATCCTCACGGGCGTGGAGGGCGTGATGCCCTTCGATGCGGTGGCGACGCACTTCACCTTCACGGATGAACGAAGGTTCGGACAGATGCCCGGCGTGGAGGCCGGGCCCAAGCTGTCCTCCAAGGACGCGCGCCTGTTGCAGCAGCTCCGCCAGCGCCCCACGTTCAACGAACTTCTGGAGCGCACGGGCTTCGACATGGAGACGGTGCTGCGGCGCCTCTACGCGCTCTGTCTCCTGGGCGTGGCGGGCTTCGTCGAGGACGTGGACGCGAGGGCGGCGGAGGTGGCCTCGCGAGCCGTGGCCTCCGCGCCCGCGCCCGTCGTCACCGAGCCACCCCCCGTCGAGCCCCTCACCGCCAAGGGCACGCCCTTCTCCGACGAGGACGTGAGCGCGCGAGACGCCCTCGTGTCGGCCTTCCTCGCGCACCGGAGCAAGGACCCGTTCGCGCTGCTGGAGGTCCCCGAGGACGTGCAGCCCCTGCCGCTGCGCCGGGCCTTCCTCGCGTGGGCGGAGCGCTTCTCGCCCCTGCGCTTCCAGACGCCCGACCTGAAGGAGAAGGCGGAGGCGCTGCTGGCCGCCTACGCGAAGGCGTATGGGAGCCTGTCGGATGCGGAACAGAACCTCCTCTGGCGCAAGCGCCGCGCGGCGCACCGCGAGAAGGAGCGGGCCGCGACCGGACGCCCCAGCACCGCCGAGCAGTTCCGCATCCGGACAGACCTCCTGGACGCGGCCACCCAGTTCGAGGAGGCCCGTCGTCGCCTCGCCGCCGGCAACCCCGCGGGCGCGTTCGAGTACCTCGAGTACGCCTGCGACATCGAGCCCAAGCCCCTGCACCACGCCTACCGAGCCTGGGCGCGCTACCTCATGAAGCCCGAGGCGCACGGCCGGCTGGCCCTCCAGGAACTCCAGGAGGTCGTCCGCCAGGAGCCCGCGCTGGAGGAGGGCTGGGCCTTCCTGGGCGAGGTGGCCCAGGGGGAGGGGCAGGCGAGCCTGGCCGAGGAGTCCTTCCGCAAGGCCTTCAAGCTCAACCCCAAGAACCGCCGCTACGTGGACCTCATCCAGCAGCTCGCCCGGCGCCGCTGACCCGCTCCCAGTCCCGCTGCGGGGTGGCCCTGTGCGTCAGCTGTTTTTTCAGCGCGTGAGAGTTGACCCATGTCCTTATCGGTCATGTGGCCGACGGGGGCGTTTCTCGCGCGGATTCTTGCTTAAGAGAGGGGATGCTTCATGCCAGGGACAACGGTTCTGGCTGATTTCACCCCGGGAGGAGAAACCCGGAGGTGGTGATCCGCGAGACTGGATTGTCAGTGTAACTTCGTTGGCGCTCAGGGGGTATTACTTGCTGTCCCTCATGCGAGGCCGGATGAACTCCCGCACCACAGCGACCCAGTCAGGGCAGGCCGCGGTGGAGTCCGCCATTGTCCTGCCGCTCTTCGTCTTCCTCATCCTGGGCACGCTCCAGATCGGGCTGATGCACCAGGCGCGGCTGTTGACCAAGTACGCCGCCTACAAGGCCGTGCGAGCGGGCTCGCTCCACAACGCCAACGTGAAGACGATGGAGGCCGCCGCGCTCGCGGTGCTCCTGCCCATCCTGGGCACCCGGGCCTCCGGGGCGGGCGGCATCGAGTACGTCCGGCCCGTGGGCAGCGCCAGCGAGTTCGAGACCAAGTTCAACGAGCTGAAGTCCAACGAGATGCCCGGGGTGAACCTCAAGTACGCCGAAGTCACCGTCTGCGGCCCCACGCAGGAGGAGATCTCCGGGAGCAGCGGCGAGCTCGACTTCGACGACCCGAAGAACACCACGCCGAGCGGCTGGAAGGAGAACCACAAGACCAAGCTCCGCATCCAGGTGACGCTCAACTACCGGCTGGTCATCCCCTTCGCGGACTGGGTCATCTACCAGGCGGCGCGCGGCCGGGAGATTCCGATGCAGCTGCGCATGGGCAAGATCAAGGCCCAGGAGCAGGCCAAGACGTCCGGCCGCCGCTTCGGTGGCGCCGCCACGGGCGAGGGCCCCTACGAGAGCGCCGCCGGCCAGGGCGTCTACATCATGCCCATCCGCGCCACGTACACCATGCGGATGCAGTCCAACTTCTACCTGGGCACCAACGCCCTTCCTGGGAGCAACGCATGCGTCTTCCCGTTCTCCTACTGAGCCGGTCGCGCCGCCGCCGCACCCAGCGAGGGCAGGCCATCGTCCTCGGGTCGCTGTCCTTCCTGGTGCTCGCGTTGATGGTGACGCTGAGCTTCAACCTGAGCCACGCGCTCCGTCAGAAGATGACGCTGCAGCAGCACAGCGACACGCTGTCGTACTCCATGGCCGTCCTGGAGGCGCGCGCGCTCAACTACTACGCGGTCAGCAACCGGGCCATCGCCAGCTCCTACGTGGCGATGAACAGCCTGCACGCGTACATGTCCGCGGCCAGCATCACCGGCCAGATGATGCGGGCGTCGTCGAAGAACTTCCAGATGATCGCCATCCAGGAGATGGCGCTGTGCATCGCCTGCTATTTCATGTGCGACCACTGCGAGCACGCCGCGGAGGCGTTCAAGATCAGCCAGGACTTCAACAAGTCCGGCAAGGACTACGACGACAAGGTCCAGGGCTTCGAGTCGAACTTCAACTCGGCCATGGAGGGCCTGGACCTGATGGTGGACAACATCCACACGGCCCAGAAGGAGGTCCACGAGAAGACCCTCCAGGCCGTGAAGGATGGCCGCAGCCACGGCCTGGCCCAGCTGAAGGCATACACCGCGCCCAACGCCAGCGAGCTCGTGGCCGCCGTGGGCTCCATCAACGCCAACGAGTTCAACTGCGCGGTGGACGGGATGGAGTGCCAGGGGAGCGTGGGCAACAGCTCTCCGGAGGCGCGCGCGAAGGTGATGACGGAGGTCGCCAACGCGACGCGCGCCAAGTGGGCGGCCAACCGGGAGACCGGCGGCATGGGCTCCCCCACGAACCTCCCCAAGTACCTCAACTCCCAGTTCTTCCAGGAGCTGGATGACATCCCGGGCAACGAGGGCCAGCGCCTGGTCAGCGGCGTCCGCGGCACGGCCAAGACGGTGAAGGACGAAGGGTCCGTCTCCGGAGGCCAGTCGTCCGACAACACGGGCGCCAAGGTGGCGGCGCAGGACGAGGGGCGCATCTTCCACCAGTGGAAGGACGGCGCGTGGCTGTCCTCGTTCAAGTCCCGGGTGTGGAGCGACGACGGCGGCGGCGGGCACGAGGGGGACGGCGCGCACTCCGGCCAGCACCGCTTCGAGGGCGTCAACGTGCGGGCGCTCACCGGCTGCGCGGGCTCCGGCAACTGCTTCATGAAGTTCCGCGCCAACCCGGACCCGAAGCGGGACTGGGGACAGCCGCGCGTCTACAGCTACCTGTCGATGACCTTCCGCGTGGGCGACACGAAGCGGGCGCCCTGGGAGCTCAACTCGTCGGCGCAGGTGCGCTTCACCCACGGCCAGCAGGGCGAGGGCAATCTCACCGTCGCGGCGACGGAAGGCGCGGCCATGTCCAAGTCGCTCGTCTACTACCATCGCTTCGGCAACCTCGGCTGGAAGGAGGCCCCCAACCTCTTCGCGCCGTACTGGCGCGCGAAGCTGCATCCCTTCACGAAGGGAGATGCCCAGGAGGTGTTGGATGCCGCGGGCAACTCCGAAGGCTCCCAGATGTCCCAGGTGGATGGGGTGGCGCTGTGAAGACTTCCAGACAACGCGCTCAGCGCGGCGCCGCGGCGGTGGAGACGGCGCTGTGCATGTTGGTCATCATCCCCGTCTTCATGTACGCGCTCTTCCTGGATGACCTCCTCCGGCATGCCTTGGATGGTCAGGAGACGGCGCTCTCCACCGCGTGGGACTTCGCCGTCCAGGACTACGCCAAGAAGGCGAGCGGCCAGTCCTTCAGCGGCTTCAGCGAGGCCCAGCACTACGCCCGCCTCATGTACTGCGACCACGAGTCGGGACTGGACAGCTTCGGCCCTGGCAACGGGCCCGAGTGTGAGAACGACGAAGGCCACCACCAGGAGCTGTCCGCGCACGCGTGCTGGCTCAACCCAGGCGCGCAGCAGGTGCAGTGCACGCTGAACCAGGGCGACCCCAACGCGGGCGGCGGCGGTGGCCCCGTCGGCGCCTACAACGTGACGCTGCACCAGTCGTACATGGACCAGTTCAGCAAGGGCGGCATCATCCGCTGCTCGGCGCGGCTGGGGGTGCAGAACTACTTGCTGCCCAAGAGCTTCCTCCAGGACTTCAGCCAGGTGGGGCTCGCGCGGCAGACGATGCGCCGCGCGGATGGCGTCCACAACAACGCGCAGGGCAGCGGAGACTTGCAGGACGACCCGCGCGGCCTCGAGGGCAATGTCTACCTGCTGCCCTGGGAGCGCATCGCCATCGTCACCGACACGTGGGCGCTGACCAAGGAGCAGAAGGTGGAGCGCGGCACGAAGGACGGCGACGAGGAGGGCCTCTACGTGCGCGTGGCCCAGGTCTACAAGAACCAGGACAACCCGGGGTACTCCCAGATGAGCTCGCCCGCCGAGGCCTTCGTCAACGAGGCGACCCAGGAAGTGCTCAGCCCCGACGTCGCGCTGGACCAGATGGACCCGGGTGACGACCCGCGCGAGCCCAGCCTCTCCATCGTCCCGTTCCCGGAGAGCGGCGGGCCGCAGCAGGAGGTGGAGCAGTACGGCAGCAGCGCCAGCTACTTCAACAGCGAGTGGCGCGACTGGGATGCCGACAACAACGAGGCCACCCACAACGCCCGGGGGAACAACTACCTGGGCTGCTCCTCTCCGGAGAGCTGCTGATGCCTTCCTCCTCGAGCCTGGTCATTCGGGTCCCCGCGCTGCTGTTCTCCGTCGCGGTGGTGGGCGCGTTGATTGGCTTCACCTGGGAGGGGGCTGTCTATGGCAATCGCACGGTCTCCGAGGAGTGGTCTCCGCCGCCGTCGCTGGATGATGCGCCCGCGGCGAAGGGCTCGCGCACTCCCGAGGAGGACGCGGCGCTGAAGCGGGCGCTGGTGCACTTCCCCGCGTATCCCCGCGCCAGCCGCGCGGAGCTGCTCGCGGTGGACTACCTGGGGCCGGACGTGCCCATCGCCGTGGCGTGGTTCAGCACGCAGGACACGCCCGAGCAGGTGCTGTCGCACTACGAGAAGGTGCTCCTGGACAAGGGGCTGCCGGTGCTCGGCGAGCGCCACGGCGTCAACGGCGGCTGGGTGGGCTACTGGAGCCCGGCGTCGGAGGAGATGCGGCTCATCTCCGTGCTGGCGCAGGGCGGGGAGACGCTGGGCTTCGTGTCCGCGGGCCAGGTGGGGCCGCTGTTGAAGCGCGCGTCGAGCGTGCCCCCGTGGATGCCGCTGCCGCCGGAGCTGAGTGAGCCGGTGACGCTCTCCTTCAACATGGAGGGGGCCTCGCACCACGTGGTCGCCGGCAAGCTGCCGGAGGGGACCCCCACGGAGGTCGGCGCGCGCTACCGCGAGCTGCTCACCCAGAAGGGCTGGGAGGTGGGCGCGGTGGAGCCGGTGGACGTGGGAGGTATCGCGTTCGAGGTGATTCGAGGCACCACGCTGGGCCGGGCCACGGTGCGTCCGCGCCTGCCCGAGCCGGGCGTCGAGGTCCAACTCTCACTGCTCCAGAGAGGAGCCACGCCGTGAGAGACATGAAGGGTCAGGTCATGGCGAAGACTTCCAGCAACCTCCGAGGCAGCCGCGCGCGGGGACAGTCGATGGTGGAGTACGCCATCATCACCTCCGCGCTGCTGGGCTTCACCGTGATGGGCTGGCCGTTCCTGGTGCAGTTGCTCAACGCACTCCAGAAGTACTTCGGCTCCATCTACTACGTGATTCAGTCTCCCATTCCGTAGGACTGAGTCAGTCAGCCCGGTTGCGCTTCAGGGCTGGAGTTGCCGCGGCTGTCGGAAGACAGCCTCCTCCTCATCCCATCCCGCGACGAGCCGCATCCGCTTCGGCTCGTCGTCGAGCGGTAACCTGCTCCGGTCGGTGCGTGGCACCCAGTCGCACCGGGTGGAAGCCGTGCGTCGCGACGCCGCGCAGGTGCGCAAGCGCTGCGAGTGGTTTGCGCACCCGCGGCGTTCGCCTCGCGTGGACCGCTCCCGAGGCTGAGCGTCACGACCGCGTGGCCACCTCCGGGGCCGCGAGTGGTCTTACGTATTTCCCGTCAGACATTGTTTCAGTGCGACGCGTCTCGCGGGTTCCCACGAGGCCGTGACTGTATTTCTTTCAGCGCGGCCATGAAGAATGTACAGAGCGGCCCGCTCCAATCCCTCACTCCGGGTGTGGAGTGATTGCCGCTTCTGTGTGGTGAAGGACAGTGCGGGCCTAGAGGGAAAGTAAGGGTGTTGTGGTTTTGCCGATCTTACTGTGCGTGTGGTAGTGATTGGCCCATGCGACGTCGCCTCTGCTTTGGGTATGCAAGGGCACAGTCAGGACAAGCAGCGGTGGAGACCGCGGTTGTCCTGCCGCTCTTCGTGTTTCTCATCCTGGGTGTACTTCAGTTGGGGCTGATGCATCAGGCCCGGCTGCTGACGAAGTACGCCGCGTACAAAGCGGTCCGCACGGGCTCGCTTCGCAGCGCCAGTGTCTCGGAGATGGAGCATGCCGCGGTCGCGGTGATGCTGCCGATGCTCGGCAAGCGCTCATCCGGTGCGGGGAGCATCGAGTACGTCCGTTCGGTCGGCAGCGGGCAGGAGTTCGCGACGAAGTGGAACGAGCTGAAGAACAACCAGATGGCGGAGACGGACCTGAAGAACGTCGAGGTCACCATCTGCGGACCGACGCAGGAAGACGTCGGGAGTGGTGGGGGGGAGCTCGACTTCGATGACCCGTCCGTTGCCACGTCGGGGGATTGGCGTCAGAGCATGCGCACGAAGCTGCGCGTCCAGGTGACGTTCAACTACCGGCTGGTCATCCCCTTCGCGGACTGGGTCATCTACCAGGCGGCGCGCGGCCGCGAGATTGGGATGCACCTGCGCATGGGGAAGGTGAAGGCGGCCGAGCAGGCCAAGGTGTCCAAGCGCAAGTTCGGAAGCAAGAACAAGGGGGAGAACCCCTACGAGAGCGCCGCGTCGAGGGGCATCTACATCGCGCCCATCCGCGCCACGTACACCATGCGAATGCAGTCGAACCTGGTCGCCGACGACGACATTCCCGCGAGGAACGAATGCATCTTCCCGTTCGCCTACTGAGCCGGATGCGCCGCCGCACCCAACGTGGGCAGGCCATCGTCCTGGGTTCGCTGTCCTTCCTGGTGCTCGCGTTGATGGTGACGCTGAGCTTCAACCTGAGCCACGCGCTGCGCCAGAAGATGTCGCTCCAGCAGCACAGCGACGCCATGGCGTACTCCATGGCGGTGCTGGAGGCGCGCGCACTCAACTACTACGCGGTCAGCAACCGGGCCATCGCCGGCTCCTACGTGGCGATGAACAGCCTGCACGCATACATGGCGGCCGCGAGCGTCACGGGAGAAATGCTGAGGGCGGGGGAGGACAACTTCAAGAAGATTGCCATTGCCGAGGGCATCAAATGCGCCGCCTGCAGGTGCAAGTGCTGCAAGCACGCAATCGATGCCAAGAAGGTGGCCAACAAGTTCGGCAAGAAGGCCCGGGAGTATGACCGCGACGCGAGAGCGCTCGAGGCGGACTTCAGGACCGCCATGGAGGGACTCGACCTCATGGTGGACAACCTCCACAAGTCTCAAGCGGAGGTCCATGCGAAGACCGCCCAGGCCGTGAAGGACGGTTCGAGCCATGGTCTGGCGCAGCTCAAGGACGACACCGCTCCCAGGTCGAGTGAGTTGAACTCAGCCGTGGGGGGGCTCAATCGCAACGAGTTCAACTGCGCGGTGGATGGGATGGAATGCACGGGCAGCGTGGAGAGCGGGTCCGAAGAGGCTCGTGCACGGGTCATGACGGAGATTGGCAACGCGAGCCGCTCGGCATGGCCCGCGAACCGGAAGGGAAGCGGACTTCCCCCTGAGCACCTCCACCCGGATTTCCTCAAGGAGCTCGAGAAGATTCCGGGAGAAGGCCAGTACCAAATCCTGACGCACAAGGGGTCGGCCAAGACGGTGACCGACGAAGACGACATCTACTCCGCCGGCAAATCAGGCGGCAACGAGGGCACCACCGTGGCCGCCAGCGAAGAGGGCTCCGTGATGCACTCCCTCTGGAAGGACGCGCTCCCAGCCACGTCGGACTATGAATCCGCCATCTCGAGCGACTCCGGAGGCGGCGACCACGACGGCGATGGGGACCAACACCGCGGCTCCCACTCGTTCGAGGGAATCAACGCGCGGGCGCTCACGGCCTGCGCTGGTGAGGGCAATTGCTTCATGAAGTACCGCGCCAACCCGGACCCCGAGCGGGACTGGGGGCAGCCGCGCGTCTACAGCTACTACACGATGCAGCTGAGCGTGGGGAACGCCCAGCAGGCGCCGTGGGAGCTCAACAACTCCAGGAGCGTGGAGTTCCAGCAAGGCGCGCAGGGCACCGGGAAGCTGACCGTGGCCGCGGGGGAAGGCATGAGCCTCTCCAAGGCTCTCGTCTACTATCACCGCTTCGGGGCGGGCGGCTGGAAGGAGCCACCCAACCTCTTCGCTCCTTTCTGGCGCGCGAAGCTGCATCCCTTCAAGCCGGGCGAGGCCGCCAGGGTGCTCCAGGAAGCGGGCAGCTCCGACGCAGTCCCCATCGCCGAGACGGAGGTGCCGCTGTGAGCCCCACTCCTCGCAGACGTGGCGCACGTGCTGCCCGAGGTGCCGCCGCCGTGGAGACGGCGCTGTGCATGCTCGTCATCATCCCCGTCTTCATGTACGCCATCTTCCTGGACGACCTCTTGAGGCACTCGCTGGATGCCCAGGAGACGGCGGTCTCCACCATCTGGGACTACACCACCGCGGACTACGCGGCGAAGCCCGATGGCGAGTCCTTCGCGGGCTTCGGCCAGATTCAGGGCCTCGCCCGGCAGACGTACTGCGACCACGAGTCAGGTCTGGACAGCTTCCAGTCGGAGCCCCCCGAGTGTGACAACGACCAGAGCCACCACCAGGAACTGGTGGCTCACGCCTGCTGGCTGCACCCAGGGGCGCAACAGGTCCAGTGCACCTTGAATCAGCAGGCCGTGGGCAGCTACGGCGTCACGTTGCACGCCGCGTACATGAGCCGGTTCAACCGGGGCGGGCTCATCCGCTGCTCGGCGCGCAATGGTGTGCAGAACTATCTGCTGCCCAAGACGCTCTTCTCCGAGTTCAGCCAGGTCGACCTGGCGAAGGACACGAAGTCGGGCAGCATCCACCACAACGCCACGGCGAACCGCGACGTGGAGAAGGACACCTACCTGCTTCCCTGGGAGCGCATCGCCCTGGTGACGGACACGTGGGCGCTGACCCGCGAGCAGAGCTTCGAGCCGGGTCAGTCGAACAATGACGAGGAGCGCGTCTATGTGCGCGTGTCCCAGCTCTACACGAACAACGACAACGGGGGGTACTCGCGCATGAAGGAGGCCGCCGAGGCGCTTGTCTCGGCTGCCATCGGCGACAAGCTGCTCAGCGACGACATGGAGCTGGACAAGCAGGGACCCGGAGACGACCCGCGCAAGCTCAGCATGTCCATCAAGCCCCAGAACGGCGAGCCCACCCAAGACATCAAGCAGGGGGACGGCAACTCCTCCTACTTCAACAACGAATGGCAGGACTGGGACCAGGACAACAACAAGGCGACCTATGACGCGCGCGCCGAGCACTACATGGGCTGCTCGAGACCCGGGTGCAAGAAATGACCAGGCACCTTCTCCGCCCCCGTGCGCGCGGCCAGTCGATGGTGGAGTACGCCACCGTCACCGCCGCGCTGCTGGGCTTCACCGTGATGGGCTGGCCGTTCCTGGTGGAGCTGCTCAACGCGCTCCAGAAGTACTTCGGCTCCATCTACTACGTCATCCAGTCCCCCATCCCCTGAGGGACGAGGGACCGGACCGCCACCGGGCTACGGCTGCACGGTGGTGACGAACTCCGCCTTGCCTCCCGCGACCTTGACGATGACGGCCTCCTTCACCGCGTCCCGATTCGCATCCAACGTGATGCGCCCGGCCACACCCGGGAAGTCCTTGGTCGCCGCGATGGCGTCGCGCAGCGCCGGGCCGCTGGAGTTCGGGGCGCGCTTGAGCGCCTCCACCAGCACGCGCCCCGCGTCGTACGCCAGCGCCGCCACGCTGTCCGGCACGCCTCCGTAGCTCTGCTTGTACTTCGCGAGGAACGACTGGAGCACCGGGTCTGGGTTCCCCGGTGAGTAGTGGTTGGAGTAGTAGCTGCCCTCCAGCGCGGAGCCGCCCAGCTCGAACAGCTTGTCGGAGTCCCAGCCGTCACCGCCGAGCAGCGGCACCTTCAAGCCCACCTCACGCGCCTGTCGCGCGATGATGCCCACGTCCGTGTAGTAGCCCGGGACGAACATCGCCTCCGGCTTCACCTGCTTGATGGCCGTGAGCTGCGCGCGGAAGTCCGTGTCGCCCTTGGCGTAGCTCTCCGTCCTCAGGACCTCGCCACCGAACTCCTTGAACTTCGCGGTGAACACATCCGCCAGGCCCATGGAGAAGGCGCTTTTGTTGTCCGTGAGCACGGCGACGCGCGACAGCTTCAGGTTCTCCCGCGCGAACTTCGCCATCACCAGGCCCTGGAACTCGTCGATGAAGCACACGCGGAAGATGTAGTCGCCCTTCTTCGTCACCTCGGCGCTCGTGGAGGTGGGCGTAATCATGGGCACCTTGCCCGCCTGCGCCTTCTCGGCCATCGCCATGGACACCGACGAGGCCGCCTCGCCCAGGATGGCCACCACCTTGTCCTGGCTGATGAGCCGGGTCGCCGCCTGGGCTCCTTCCTCGGGACGGCCCTGGCTGTCGTAGACGCGCAGCGCCAGCTTCTTGCCCCGCACGCCCCCGGCGGCGTTGGCCTCGTTGATCGCCATCTCGATGCCGTTGCGCGCGGAGACGCCGAACGTGGCCTCGCTGCCCGTGAGGCTGCCCACCTCGCCGATGAGAATCGTGTCCGAGTCCGTGGGGGCCACGGCGCCTGGCTGGGTGCCCTGGGGCGACGGGTCCGCCGTGCCCTCCTTGTTGCCTGGAGCCTGGGCGGCCTGCCCCGCGGGGGCCGGCTCGGTGGGGTTGGGCGCGGCGGACTTCTTCTCGCAGCCCGCCAGGGCCAGGGCCAGCGTGGCGAGGAGCATCAATGGACGCATCGTCGGGTTCCCTCCGGAAGACGAGGAATCCCACCCTAGTCGCCTCCTCCTTGCCCTCCAACCAGGGGTCTTCCGGACGCCCCCTGAAATGCAATGTGGACTGAAACGGTCCAGATTACATATGACGCCGCCCGAGGCTTGGAGGCCCCGAGGGAATGGACCCAGGAAGGAGAGAGCGTCCCGCATGCTTCGGATGAGCAAGATGACCGACTACGGCATCGTGCTGATGACCGAGCTGGCTCGCGCGGAGGGCGGCACCCGCACCACTCGCGAGCTGGCGGCGCGCACACGCGTGCCCTTGCCCTCGGCCAGCAAGGTCCTCAAGGGGCTCCTGCAGGCGGGGCTCGTGGTGTCCCACCGGGGCGCCAATGGCGGCTATGGGCTGGCGCGTCCGCCCGCGTCGCTGTCCCTGGCGGAGCTGGTGGCCTCGCTGGAGGGCCCTGTGTCGCTCACCGAATGTGGTGAGCACACCTCCGGGGGCGCGCCTTGTGAGCTGGAGTCCGTGTGCCAGGTGCGCGGCCACTGGCGGCTCATCAACCAGGCCATTCAAGAAGCGCTGGGGCGCCTGACGTTGGCGGACCTCATCGCGCCGGTGCCTCGCATGCCGGAGCGGCTGGTGGGACTGGGTGTTCCAACACGTTCCCCTGTAAGCACCGCCACCCCTTCGGCGTCTTCATCGTCATCAGGAGTTCGCTCATGACCACCGACACCCTTCAGGAGCTGACGCGGCGTCCGTACGCGGCCGGCTTCGTCTCCGCCGTGGAGGCGGACACCTTCCCGCCGGGGCTCGACGAGGACGTCATCCGCGCGCTGTCCGAGAAGAAGGGCGAGCCCGCCTTCCTCCTCGAGTGGCGGCTGAAGTCCTTCCGCCACTGGAAGACGCTGCGTGAGCCCACGTGGCAGGCGGTGAAGTACAACCCCATCGACTACCAGGCCATCAGCTACTACTCGGCGCCGCGCTTCAAGCCGAAGAAGGACAGCCTGGACGAGGTGGACCCGGAGATCCTGCGCACCTACGAGAAGCTGGGCATCCCGCTCGAGGAGCAGAAGCGGCTGCAGAACGTCGCGGTGGACGCCGTGTTCGACTCGGTGTCGGTGGCCACGACGTTCAAGGACAAGCTGGCCAAGGCGGGCGTCATCTTCTGCTCCTTCTCCGAGGCGGTGCGCGAGCACCCGGAGCTGGTGAAGAAGTACCTGGGCTCGGTGGTGCCGCACTCGGACAACTACTTCGCGGCGCTCAACTCGGCGGTGTTCAGCGACGGCTCGTTCGTCTACATCCCCAAGGGCGTGCGCTGCCCCATGGAGCTGTCCACGTACTTCCGCATCAACGCCGCGGAGACGGGCCAGTTCGAGCGCACCCTCATCGTCGCCGACGAGGGCTCCACCGTGAGCTACCTGGAGGGCTGCACCGCCCCGCAGCGCGACACCAACCAGTTGCACGCGGCGGTGGTGGAGCTGGTGGCGCTGGACGGGGCCACCATCAAGTACTCCACGGTGCAGAACTGGTACCCCGGCGACGCGCAGGGCAAGGGCGGCATCTACAACTTCGTCACCAAGCGCGGCATCGCGCACAAGGGCGCGAAGATCTCGTGGACGCAGGTGGAGACGGGCTCGGCCATCACGTGGAAGTACCCGAGCGTCATCCTCAAGGGGGATGACTCGGTGGGCGAGTTCTACTCGGTGGCGCTCACCAACAACCTCCAGCAGGCGGACACGGGCACGAAGATGGTGCACCTGGGGAAGAACACCCGCAGCACCATCGTGTCCAAGGGCATCTCCGCGGGGCGTGGGCAGAACACGTACCGAGGACTGGTGAAGGTGCTCAAGAGCGCGGAGAACGCGCGCAACTACACGCAATGCGACTCGCTGCTCCTCGGTGACAAGTGTGGCGCCCACACGGTGCCGTACATCGAGGTGAAGAACGCGTCCGCGCAGGTGGAGCACGAGGCGTCCACGTCGAAGATTGGCGAGGACCAGCTCTTCTACTGCCGGCAGCGCGGCATCTCGCAGGAGGACGCGGTGTCGATGATTGTGAATGGCTTCTGCCGACAGGTGTTCAAGGAACTGCCCATGGAGTTCGCGGTGGAAGCGCAGAAGCTGCTGGGAGTGAGTCTGGAAGGGAGCGTGGGGTAGGTATGGCTTTGCTGTCCGTTCGGAATCTGCACGCCCGCGTGGGCGACAAGGACATCCTCAAGGGCATCAACCTGGAGGTGGGCGCCGGAGAGGTGCACGCCATCATGGGGCCCAATGGCTCGGGGAAGAGCACGCTGGCGAGCGTGCTCGCGGGCCGTGACTCGTACACGGTGACGCAGGGCGAGGTGCTGCTCGACGGCAAGCCGCTCCTGGAGCTGGCACCGGAGGCGCGCGCGGCCGAGGGTGTGTTCCTGGCCTTCCAGTACCCGGTGGAGATTCCGGGCGTGGGCAACCTGCACTTCCTGCGCACGGCGCTCAACGCGCAGCGCCGGGTGAAGGGCTTGGAGGAGCTGGACGCGATGGACTTCCTCCAGCTCGCCAAGGAGAAGTCGAAGCTGGTGCAGCTGGACCAGGCCTTCATGAACCGCTCCGTCAACGAGGGCTTCTCCGGTGGCGAGAAGAAGCGCAACGAGGTGTTCCAGATGGCGGTGCTGGAGCCGCGCCTGGCCATCCTCGACGAGACGGACTCCGGTCTGGACATCGACGCGCTGCGCACGGTGGCGGGCGGCGTGAATGCGCTGCGCGCGCCCCAGCGCGCCATGGTGGTGATCACGCACTACCAGCGGCTCCTGGACTACATCGTGCCGGACCACGTGCACGTGATGGCGGCGGGGCGCATCGTCCGCTCGGGTGGACGGGAGCTGGCGCTGGAGCTGGAGGAGAAGGGCTACGGCTGGCTGGGGCTGGACGGAGCGGGGCGATGACGTCGGGCCTGACGCGCTACGTGGACGTGGCCACGCGCTTCCAGGCACGGGAGGCGGCGGTGCCCGCGTGGCTGGCCCGCCTGCGACAGGAGGGCCTGGCGCACTTCGAGCGGCTGGGGCTTCCCACGACGCGGGACGAGGCGTGGAAGTACACGAACGTCGCGCCCATCGCGGACGGGGCCTTCGCGCCCGTGTCCTCGGTGCGGGATGCGGCGGAGCTGAAGGCGGCGGTGGCTCGGCTGGCGCTGCCGGGGCCTCGGCTGGTGTTCGTGGACGGGCGGCTTGCTCCGGAGCTGTCGTCGGTGGAGGGGCTTGCTCGCGGCGTGTCGCTGAAGCCGCTGCGGGACGTGTGGGCGGAGGACGGGGCGTGGCTCGCGGAGGAGCTGGGGCAGCGGGCGCTCGCGGCGGAGCATGCGTTCACCGCGCTCAACGCCGCGCTGCTGGAGGACGGGGCGGTGCTGCGGCTCGCGCCACGTGCGCTGAGCGAGACGCCGGTGCAGCTGCTGTTCCTCACGCGGGGCGACGCGCCGGTGTTGGCCAGTCCTCGGGTCCTCGTCGTCGCGGGCGAGGGCAGCGAGGCGACGCTGGTGGAGACGTATGCCAGCGTGACGGGAGGCTCGGGGCCCACCTTCACCAACGCGGTGACGGAGGTGACGCTGGGCGACAACGCGAGCCTCAAGCACTACCGGGTCCAGTCGGAGGGTGACTCGGCGCTGCACGTGGGCGGGCTGCATGTGCGGCAGGGACGGGACAGCCGCTTCGCCTCGCACGCGTTCGCGCTGGGCGGAGCGCTGGCTCGCACCGAGGTCCATGTCGCGCTGATGGGCGAGGGCGCGGATGCCACGCTCAATGGCCTGTACGTGGGACGCGGGACGCAGCACCTGGACCAGCGGACGGCGCTGGACCACGCGGTGCCCAACTGCACGAGCCGCGAGCTGTACAAGGGGGTGCTCGATGACCGGGCGCGCGGCACGTTCCACGGGCTCGTGCGAGTGCGGCAGGACGCGCAGCACACGGACGCGCGGCAGCAGAACCGGAACCTCCTGCTGTCGGAGCACGCGCAGGCGGACACGCGGCCGCAGCTCGAAATCTTCGCGGACGACGTGAAGTGCGCGCACGGCGCGGCGGTGGGGCGGCTGGATGCGCAGGCGCTGTTCTACCTGCGCTCGCGCGGCATTCCCCGGGCGGAGGCGGAGCGGCTGCTCACGTATGCCTTCGCGAGGGAGCTGGTGGAGGCCGTGCCGGAGGGGCCCGTGCGCGCGAGCGTGGAGGGACTGTTGGCCCCGAGGCTCCCGGGCGCGGCCCGGACGGAGGTGACGGCATGAGTGCGTTCGACGTTCAGCGCGTCCGTGAGGACTTCCCGATTCTGCGGCAGGAGGTCCGCGGCCGGCCGCTGGTGTATCTGGACAGCGCGGCCACGGCGCAGAAGCCGCAGGCCGTCATCGACGCCATCGTCCGCTTCTACCAGCACGACAACGCCAACGTGCACCGGGGTGTCCACGTCCTCTCCGAGCGCGCGACGGAGGCGTACGAGGGCGCTCGCGAGACGGTGCGGGAGTTCATCAACGCGCGGGATGCCCGCGAGATTGTCTTCGTTCGCGGCACCACCGAGGCCATCAACCTGGTGGCGCAGACCTACGGCCGCAAGAACGTGGGCCCTGGCGACGAGGTGCTCATCACGCACATGGAGCACCACGCCAACATCGTCCCCTGGCGGATGTTGTGCGAGCAGACGGGCGCCACGCTGCGGGTGATTCCGGTCGATGACCGGGGCGAGCTGGTGCTCGACGCGGTGGACGCGCTGCTCACGGAGAAGACGCGCCTCCTCGCGGTGACACACGTGTCCAACGCGCTGGGCACGGTGAACCCGGTGAAGGAGCTGACGCGCAAGGCGCACGCGAAGGGCATCCCCGTGCTGGTGGACGGGGCGCAGTCGGTGACGCACTTCCCGGTGGATGTGCGGGAGCTGGGCTGCGACTTCTACGCGTTCAGCGGGCACAAGATGTTCGGCCCCACGGGCATCGGCGTGCTGTACGGGCGCCTGGAGCGACTGGAGTCGATGCCTCCGTATCAGGGCGGCGGCGACATGATTCTCTCCGTGACGATGGAGAAGATTACGTACAACCGCGTGCCGCACCGGTTCGAGGCGGGGACGCCCAACCTGGAGGGCGCGGTGGGCCTGGCCGCGGCCATCCGCTACCTGCGGAGCCTGGGGATGGACGCCATCGCCGAGCATGACCGGGCGCTCATGGCCTACGGCACGCAGGCGCTGGAGTCGGTGCCGGGGCTGCGGCTGGTGGGCACGGCTCGGGAGAAGGTGGGCGTGCTGTCGTTCGTGCTGGAGGACATCCACCCGCACGACGTGGGGACCATCCTGGACCGCGAGGGCATCTGTATCCGCACGGGCCACCACTGCGCGCAGCCGGTGATGCAGCACTTCAAGGTGCCTGCCACGGCGCGGGCGTCCCTGGCGCTCTACAACACGCGCGAGGACGTGGACGCGCTCGTGCGGGGGCTGCACAAGGTGAGGGAGGTGTTCGGATGAGCTCGGGCTCGGATGACTTGAAGGACCTCTATCAGGAGGTCGTGCTGGAGCACTCCAAGCGGCCGCGCAACTTCCGCGTGGTGGAGGGCGCCAACCGCGAGGCGGCGGGACACAACCCGCTGTGCGGAGACCAGCTCTCCGTGACGCTGAAGATGGAGGGCGACATCATCCGCGACATCGGCTTCCAGGGGCAGGGCTGCGCGATCTCGCGTGCGTCCGCGTCGCTGATGACGGGGGCGGTGAAGGACAAGTCGAAGGCGGAGGCGGAGGCGCTCTTCGAGCTGGTGCACAAGCTGGTGACGGAAGGCCCGGAGTCGGTGGACGTGGAGGCGCTGGGCAAGATGGCGGTGCTGTCGGGGGTGAGTGAGTTCCCCGCGCGCGTGAAGTGCGCGAGCCTCGCGTGGCACACGATGCGCGCGGCGCTCGAGGGTCGGGATGAAGCGGTCTCCACGGAATAGGGACGGAGGGAGCGGACCATGCGAGGCGTGACGGCGATGTTGGAGCGGGAGGTCCCCGCGACCATCATTCCCAGCGGAGACAAGGTGATGCTGCCGGAGGGCTCGGAGCTGCGCGTGATGCAGACCCTGGGCGGCAACATCACGGTGCAGGACCCCTACGGGCAGCTCTTCCGCATCGACGAGAAGGACGGCGCGGCGCTGGGCGAGGAGTACGCGCCCAAGGAGAAGGCCGCGAGCGACCCGAGCGAGTTCCACGAGGAGCAGGTCTGGGAGCAGCTGCGCACGGTGTATGACCCGGAGATTCCGGTGAACATCGTGGAGCTGGGCCTGGTGTACGCGTGCAAGGCGGAGCCGTTGCCGGAGGGCGGACACAAGGTCGAAATCCAGATGACGCTCACGGCGCCGGGCTGCGGCATGGGGCCGGTGCTCGTCGAGGACGTGAAGACGAAGGTGGGCTCGGTGCCGGGCGTGAAGGAAGCCGCGGTGGAGTTGGTGTGGGAGCCGGCGTGGGACCAGAGCCGGATGACGGACGTCGCGAAGCTTCAGCTCGGCTGGATGTGACGCCGTGATTCCGCCTGCCCGGAGCATCCTGGCTCCGGGCGGGGGCGGGCGCGGGGGCCTTCAGCGCGTCGACAACCGGTGGACCATTCCGAGCCCCAGTGCCGCCGTGGCCAGGCCACCCGCGAGCACCTTGGGCCACTGCCGTGGGGACTCCTCGGGCGGGTGGTAGTGCGTGGGCGTGGGGTAGGACTCGACCTGACGGATGCGCTCGCGCACCTCCGGGAGCTTCTCCGCGAAGAGCTCCACCAGGGCCTTCTCGAAGTGGGGGAGGTCGTGCGGGCTCCGGCTGGAGACCCAGTTGTCGTCGTGCACCAGGGGCTCGTCGCGCCAGTTCGCGCCCGCGTTCTTCACGTCGTCGCGGATGCCCGGCCACGAGGTGAGGGTGCGCCCCTCCGCGAGCCCCGCGGAGATGAGCAGCCACGGGGCATGGCAGATGATGGCCATGGGCAGGTTGAGGGAGTCCGCGTCGTGCACGAAGTCCCGCGCGAGCGCGCTCTGCCGCAGCGTGTCCGGGTTGATGAGCCCTCCGGGGAGGAGCACGGCGTCGAAGTCCGCGGCCTTCACGTCCTTCAGCGTCGCGTCCACGCGGACCCTCTTGCCGGGCACCATGTGCTTCATGGCGCGGATGTAACCGGGCTGGAGCGAGACAATCTTCACGTCGGCTCCGTGCCGCTCCAGCGTCCTGACTGGCCGCGTCAGCTCGACTTGTTCAAAGCCATCCGCCGCCAGCACCGCCACTCGCAAGCCTCTGAGTTTCCTTCCCATTGCGCCGCTCCCTTGCCGTTGGTCGCTCCCGACACTGTGCATGGTGGGGAGCGCGGGCACGGCCCAGACGCCGGGCGGACAACCTTCTGTTCGCGGGTCGCCGCGGAGGTCTCCGAGCAGCCGGGCTGGCGGCGTTGTGCCCCCCCAGCGGGCGTGCTACCGACCCGGCACACCCCCGGAGGTCACCGCATGTTCGCCTCGCGTCCGTCGTTTCCCCGGAGCCTCGTCGCGGGCACCGCGCTGCTCCTGAGTCCCGTGGGCTGCACGAGCACCCAGTCCTCCACGCGCGCCGATGACTCGCGGCTCACCCAGGAGGGCACACCGGCCCGGAAGCCGAAGTGGGGCCTGGTCATCCACGGAGGCGCGGGCGTCATCTCCCGGGAGAACCTCTCCGCCGAGCGGGAGGCCGAGGTCCGCGCCGCGCTCCAACAGGCGCTCCAAGCGGGCCACGCCGTGCTGGCCCAGGGAGGCAGCAGCCTGGACGCGGTGACGGCGGCCGTGCGCATCCTGGAGGACTCGCCGCACTTCAACGCGGGCAAGGGCGCGGTCTTCAACCATGACGGCATCAACGAACTGGATGCCGCCATCATGGACGGGGCCACGCGCTCCGCGGGCGCGGTGGCGGGGCTTCGGCGCGTGAAGAACCCCATCGAGCTGGCGCGTCGGGTGATGGAGAAGTCGCCGCACGTGATGATGATGGGCGAGGGCGCGGAGCAGTTCGCGAAGGCGCAGGGCGTGGAGCTGGTGGACCCGAAGTACTTCTTCACCGAGGACCGGTGGCAGAGCCTCCAGCGTGCGCTCGAGAAGGAGCGTGCCGTGCCCTCGCAGTCGCCTTCTTCGCTGTTGCCGGGAGTCGACCCGGTGACGGGGGACCACAAGTTCGGCACGGTGGGCGCGGTGGCGCTGGACCAGGCGGGGAACCTGGCCGCGGGCACGTCCACGGGGGGCATGACGAACAAGCGCTTCGGCCGCGTGGGCGACTCACCCATCATCGGCGCGGGGACCTATGCGGACCCTCGCTGCGCCGTGTCCGCCACGGGGCATGGGGAGTTCTTCATCCGGTACACGGTGGCTCGCGACATCTGCGCGCGCGTCGAGTACCAGTCCCTGCCGCTGCCCGAGGCCGCCAACATCGTCGTCAATGATGTGCTGGTGAAGGCGGGAGGGGAGGGTGGTGTCATCGCCATGGACCGTGATGGGAATGTGGCCATGCCCTTCAACTCCACCGGCATGTACCGGGGCTATGTGGGGGAGGACGGTCAGCCCCACGTGGCCATCTTCAAGGAGTCGGAGGAGTCGGCTTCCAGCCCGTAGCGATGGGGTGGGTTTGGATGCAATGGCGCTGCATCTGTAAGCTGGGTGACGCCCGTGTTCGCGGGTGTGCCTGACGTGAAAAGGAGCAGCCCATGAGGTTCCTGCCGTCGACTCTGTCGTGGAGCGCCGTTTCCTGTCTCATCCTCTCGGCGGTGATGCTGGCCGCCAGTCCCGCTCGCGCCGAGTCGAGCGAAGAGGCTGTCTGTGGTGGTGAGTCGCGGAGCTCCGAGCGAGTCCAGGGGCTCTACTGTTACGAGTCGGACTGCCTCTGGGACAGCGATTGCTGGAACGCGTGTCCCTCCGCGCGCAACACGTACTGCGACAGCAGCAACGTCTGCGTGCATGAGCTCGGAGGTGGAGGTGGTGGGGGCGGTGGGGGCGGCGGCCCGACCTGCGAGATGCGCGACTGCTATGACGACAGCCAGTGCGAGTGCAATGGCCGTCCGGGCTCCTGCGGGAGCGACGGCACCTGCTCCTACTGAGGTGTGGCGGCGGCGCGCGCCATGGCGCCGACGACCAGGTGATGGAAGGGCCGGATGACGTTGAAGTACACCGGCCCCGCCCAGTTCCGGTAGTGCACCAGGGTGACGACGTGGAAGCGGCGAGGCCGCTCGGGCGCTGACTCCATCGTGACGGCGAGAATCGCATCCAGGTGCGAGTCCGCCGCCCCCGCCACCCAGGTGCGCTCCTCCTCCGCGTGGCGCACCGTGAAGAAGGACGCCTTGGCTCCGGGCGTCATGGGGACTGTCTCCGCGCGCAGCGGGGCCAGCCGAGGCAGCCGCTCCTGGCGCAGCCCGAGGAACCGGACGAAGACGGCGCGGACGACGAACAGCGCGGTGAGCCACACGGGCTGGTACGACATCAGTCCGGCGACGAACTCGCGCAGGGACGCTTCGGATTCCACGGTCTTCACGTCGATGTGGTCGGCGCCTTCGACGAAGACGCGCGGTATGCCGAGTGGCGCCTGTTCCGGCGCCGGACGTCCCCGGTAGAGGGCGAGGGCTCCCAAGGGGAAGAAGACCCAGGCCCCTGTTTCGGGCATGGGCACCACGCAGAAGACGCCGAGCGCCACGAGTGCCCAGCCGAAGCCCGAGGGAAGGGGTCGGCCCGTTGCTCGCTCCGCCCAGCGCGCGAGGCCTCCCAGCAACATCAGCCCCCAGCCCACCACCAGGAACCAGAAGGCCGAGGCCCGGGGACTCATGTCGTCCACGGTGCCGAGGACACCGGCTCGGAGAATCTCCAGCAGCGGCTCCCGGTAGAGCATCAGACCCACGGCCTGGTGCAGTCCTCCGGTGAGCATCAACAGCGTCCCTGTCGTCGTGCGCATGAGCGGCCCCTTCCGCGTCAGTACGGTACCGCATGTCCATACGGTAGCGTATGGAGCGGATGTAACGTGCCGCGCCGCTGGACGCCAGCAACCGGCTCCTCCAGACTTCGCGGGACGATGAGCCGCGCTTCTTCCCGCCCCCGAAGCCCCGCAACCCTCCGTCCTTTCGAGGAGATACGTGACCGCCGTCGGGGGCCGGGGCTCACGGCCGAGGACTGGGCGGATGCCGCGCTGTGGAGCTTGGAGGAGGGGGTCGACGCGCTGTCGGTGGAGCGGTTGGCCCGCAAGCTCGGCGTGACGAAGGGGAGCTTCTACTGGCACTACGAGGGGCGGCCCGCCTTGCTTCAGGCCGCGCTGGCGCGCTGGGAGCATCTGGCCACGGAGGAGGTCATCGCCCGGCTGGAGGAGTTGCCGACGCCGCAGGAGCGACTGCAGCGGCTCCTCGCCGTGACGTTCGACCCCGCGCCGGCGGGGAGGCTCGAAGTGGCCATCGCCGCGGCGGCCGCGAACCCGCTCATCCAGCCCGTGGTCGCGCGGGTGTCGCGGCGACGCATCGACTACCTGGTGTCGCTGTACCGGGCGCTGGGGGTGTCAGCGAGGGAGGCCCGCGCGTGGGCACTCCAGGCGTACTCGACCTACGTGGGGCTGTTGCACCTGACCATCACCAGTCCGGAGACGCTGCGCTCCCCTCGCGAGCGCGCGGACTACGTGAAGCACCTTGCGAAGGTGTTGATGCCCGAGTGAGGGCCCGCATCGGGCGCGGTCGTTGATGCCCGTGTGAGAGGCGCTGGGGCTCTGCTCCATCCATCAGTTGCGCAAGGAGGGCGCCCGTGTCCGGCACGTCGCCGGTGGCGCCCTCCCTTGCTGCCCGCAGGAGGGCCTTGGCTCTCGTGAGGTGCTGTCGGCCTACTCTTGATGCGAGACCGTATCCAGCATGCCTTCGGCGGAGGGCGCCAGCGCGCTGCTGTACGAGGCCGTGAGGCTGGAGTTGGCGCCGGGCGTCAGGTAGCCGTGGGCCCTGGCGCCTCCGTCGGACCAGGAGGCCCAGTTCCACGTCGCGCCGCTGCTGACCTGTGGAGAAGGCGCGGTGACGTTGAGCGTGTAGCGCTCCCACGACTTGACGTTGACGGGCGTGACGAAGCTGGTGCCGTTGACCTCAATCGTCAGTCCCGGCGGCTCCGTATGGATGGTCACGTCGACGATGTGCGGCAGGAGGTAGCGCGACACCGTCGTGCTGCGCCCCTTCGAGTCCGTGGCCGTGAGCAGCACCTCCACGTAGTTGGTCATCACCGCGGGCAGGTCCTCGGGCTGGGGCGCGGTGAGCGGGATGTTGTTGCCCGTCGTGGGAGGCAGGAGCGGGTGGTTGTGCTCGTTGTGATGCAAGAGCGCGCGCCACGAGAGCGAGCTCGCGGGGAGCGTGCCGTCCTCCGCGTCCGTGGCGGTGCCCGTCAAGACCAGCGGCTGGCCCGCGTAGAAGCGCAGGCTCTCCAGCGGCCCCGTGATGACGGGCACGGGCGCCGTGTTCCCCGAGTCGATGCGTCGCGTGGCCGCCTGGACGGATGAGGTCCCTCGAGCATCGCGCACCGTGAGCGATGCGGTGAAGGTCCCCGCCGCCGTGTACACATGGCTCGTGGTGGGCGTGGTCGTCTCCACCGTCGCGCTGCCATCTCCGAACGTCCAGACGTACCGCAGCGCATCGCCATCCGGGTCGCTGCTTCCACTCGCATCGAACTGCACATTCAGCGGCGTGGCGCCCTCGGTGGGCGTCGCCGTGAAGGCCGCGACGGGCGGGCGATTCATCGCGCCCGTGAAGTTGATGCGCCGCACCTCTCCGCCTCCCGCGTACGTCGTGTAGTAGAGCGCCGTCCCATTGGCCGAGGGACCAAACCGCAGCATCACCGCGGAGCTGTTGCCCAGTCCCGTCGCGAACGCGCTCACGGACACCGTGCCTCCCGCTCCACGCGTCAGCTTGAACACCTTCCCGCAGACGTAGTCGCTGAAGAAGTACGCATTGTCATCGGAGGCCGCCCACGCTCCCGGAGGCGCGAAGGCTCCACCCGTGATGGAGTTGCAACCCTGGAACGGCGAGGGCGACGGGTTGGTCCCGTGCTTGTAATCGAAGATGGGATTCGTCATCCCCGCGGGCGGCGCTCCACAGTTGGTGGTGGAGTTGTTCGCGCAGTGCCCCTCGCGCGTATTCCATCCGTAGTCCGCGCCCTTGATGCCTTCGTCAATCTCCTCCCACACGCCCTGGCCCACGTCGTTGATGAAGAACGTGCTCGTGCCCGGCTGGAAGGCGAAGCGGAACGGATTGCGCAGCCCCGTCGCGTAGTTCTCCTGGCACGGCCCCGTGCCCGACGGCACGCCCGCGGGATTGCCACACCGACGGCTGCCGGCCGATGCGAACCACGGGTTGTCCGTGGGGATGGTGCCGTCCTTGCGGATGCGCAGCATCTTCCCCAGCATCACGTCCAACCTGCGCGCGGTGGTGTTCTGTCCCGCGCAGCGCGTGGGGTCGCCGAGCTGGCAGCCCCCGTCACCCACGCTGATGTAGAGCAGCCCATCCGGGCCGAAGTGCAGGTCCCCGCCGTTGTGATTGCCCGCCGTCGAGGGGATGTTGTCCAGCAGCACCACCTCGCTGGCCGGGTTGATGATGTTGTTGCTCGACAACAGGAACCGCGACACGCGATTCACCGCCACGTTGGTGATGTTCGTCGAGCACGTGTTGAACTTGTTGAACGTGTAATAGAGATAGACGTGCGTGTTGCTGATGAAGTTCGGGTCCACCGCCACGCCCAACAAGCCCCGCTCCGAGTTGGTGCAGAGCTTGGACGACAGGTTCAGCGCCGGCGTCGTCAGCAGCACCCCTCCGGAGTACACACGCACCTGTCCGCCTTGCGTGGTGATGAGCAGCCGCCCATCCGGCGTGAAGGCCAGCGCGGTGGGCTGGGCCACCGCCGTCACCTGCGTGTCCGAATACGACGGCGGCAACGTGGCGGCTGTCTGGATGGAGTCCGTTCCCTCCGGGCTCGCGGCCCCTTCTGTCGAAGGGTCCGGTGCACACGCCAGGGCCAGCAGGAACAACGGCAACAGCCGCGCGAAACGACAAGTCCAAGGTGTCATGGAGCTCTCCGGGGGGAGGGTCATGAAGCACCTTGGATTTGCTTGTTAATCTCGATTTGCGCGAGTCTGAATCAGGCGCCTGTCGACGGGTGGACAACAGGCACCCCGGCGGTTCGTCACGACTGTCCGCCAGTGCTCAGTGGTGGCGGTCGCCGCGGCCCCGCCCGCCTCGGCCGTGGCCGTGGTTCCCGACGGGCGTGGCGCCGTGGGTGCCGCCGGAGCGGTGGCCCGGGGCACGCCAGCGCTCATGCCGCTCCGAGGGACGGCTGCGCCAGCCACCGCCGTTGTCGCGATTGCGCCAGCCGCCGTTGTCGCGGTTGCGCCAGCGGTCATCGCGGTGGTTGCCGTACCCGGGCGAGGCGTCGTGGCGGCGGTAGTAGTCGTGGTACCTGGGCGAGCGCCAGACGCGGTCATGCCGGTAGTAGTGGCCGTGGGTCCGCCAGGGGCGGTGGTAGTAGTAGCGGACGGCCGGAGCGCGGTACCACGTGTGCGCGAAGTAGTTGGGATGGCCCCAGCCCACCGAGACGTGCGCGTGGCGGAAGACGGGGATGGTGATGTTCACCGAGCCGCGAGGCGCCCATCCCCCACCGACGAAGTGCCAGCTCAGCCCGCGCTGCACCCAGCGAGGCGAGACGTAGGCCAGGTCCGCGCGCGGCGGAGCGGCCCACGTACCATCCACCCAGTCCCACTCGCGGCCGGACCAGTACCAGTAGCCGGGCTCCCAGACGAGGTTGGCGGAGGGCGCCGCGGGGCGCATCTCCTGACGGGGCGCGGGAGGCGCCTGCTGCGTGGAGAGCGCCTCGGCGGAGACGGCGATGGGAATCTCCACCTCCGTCGTGCCCAGCCGGGCCCAGCCGCCGGAGACCCAGTACCAGGAGCCTCGGTCCTCCTCCCAGTAGCCGTTGACGAACTGGTAGCCCTCCATGGGGGCCAGCCACGTGCCCGCGTTGAAGCGCCACTCCCCGCCATCCCAGTACCAGTGGCCGGAGGCCCACACCGCGCCACCAAACGGGCGGCGGGTCGGCCGCTCGGTGGGCAGCGCGGGAGGCGGCTGAGGGGCCGACGGGGTCATCTCCTCGTCGGAGTCCTCCTCGTCGCCATACCGCTCGTTGGAGTCCCGGTCATCGTCGTCGGAGTACTCCGAGTCGTCCGCGGGCACCGGGGTTGTCTGCGCCTGGACCATCGGGGCGGACAGCAGGGCCACCATCCAGAGCCAGTTTCGAGGACTCATCACATCGTCTCCGTGCAGTGCAGCGCCCCCGACGAGGGGGCAGTCGGTAAACCCATGGACGCGAAAGGGGCCCCCGTATTCAACCCGGGAGCCCCTTCGAGGATGCCTTGCCTGTCGCTCGATTCCGAGCGGCTACGGCTTCACCAGAAACATCTCCCGTGTCTGGATGAGGTCCACGTCGCCGGTGAAGCCGGAGAACTGCTCGTACTGGCGCGGGGTGATGCGCGCGCGCGGCACGCGCAGGGACTCGGTGATGACGAGGCTGCCCCCCTCCTGTTTCTCCGTGCGGGTGAACTGGCCGAAGCGGTTCTTCACGTCCAGCGCCGGCTGCGGGTCCGGCAGGCGCCAGCCCGCGGGCAGCGTCAGCGTCACGTGCGTGTCACTCGCCTCCGTGCTGCCGATGTACAGCGGCGTGCGGCGGGAGCTGATCTGCACGTAGCGCCGTCCCAGCTGCGCGGGGAAGGTGAGGGGCCCCAGGGCCATGCGGCCTTCGCCATCCAGCCGGCCGAAGCGCGGCACGGTGAACTCGTAGCGCAGCACGAAGGGCGCGCCGACGGCCTCCTCGTGCTCCAGCTTCACGCTCGACAGCGCGGCCCCGCCGAAGTACCGGGCCACCGCGCCCTGGAGCGCCTGGTTGCGGCTCTCCGCGGAGAGCTGGTTGAAGGCCTCGGCGAGCTGCGCGGCCTCGAAGCCCAGGTAGGTCTCCTCGCCCTTGCCGCTGAGCTTTCCTTCCGCGTCCAGCGACAGCGTCAGCCGCACCTGCTTGCCGGGGGACTCCTTCTGCGCGGGCGTCTTCACCTTCTCCAGCGGCAGGCCCGGCTCGGGCAGCAGGTACGCCTCGCGCTCGCCCATGGCGAACTCGGGCAGCTCACCGAAGGGGCCGTGGCGCGCCGACGTGTCCACCCACACCGGCTCGCCGCCCGGCACCTCCACGCGCAGCGCGGCGTAGGGCAGCAGGCTGTCGTTGGGGAACAGGTACTGCGTGGGGTCCACGTTGAAGGTGCGAATCGCCGCCACGCGGGAGGGGATGCCCAGCTCCTTCATGCCCGCCTTCATCACCGCCAGCCGGCTGCCCCGGTCCTGCGCCACGGTGGACGCCGCGGACTGGCTCAGCCCGTTGTCGCGGCCGGAGAAGCGCTGCATCACCGCCGCGTGCAGCGCCTTCACCGCGTCCAGGCCCTCCTTGCCCTGCGTCGCCTTGCGCGTGAAGTCCACCACCTCCGAGGTCAGCAGCCAGCGGTCCTGGAAGACGTCGCCGTAGACGCGCGCCAGGCCGTCATTGCCCGTGGCGCCCGCGCCCACCATGACGAAGGGCAGGTACTCGTTGCCGGAGGGCGGCGCGTCCGGCTCCGGGATGAACGGCGGCACGCCGTGGGCCTCGTAGTGGAAGACCTCTTCGTCGCCACTCACCGTGGGCTCGGGCGCCTTCATCCCGTGCGCGTCCACCTTCATGCCCACGCCCTTGGGCGCCACCACCGTGTACGTGGTCCACGCGTTGGGCTGGTTGGCAATCTGGAAGTAGAACGCGGAGGCGGTGAAGCCCGGCTGCGCGGGCCCCCGAGGCGACTCCGCCAGCAGGTACTCCACCTCCACGCTGTCGCCCACCTGGACGCCGGGCAGGCTCACGGTGTCCTTGCCCTCGATGTTCTCGGGCTCCAGCACGCGCCCATCCGCCTTGAGCGTGCGCAGCGACAGCACCTGCGCGCCGCGCGGCACGTTCACCTCGGCGATGTCCTGCACGCCCGACTGCTCCAGCGCCTTCTGGATGGTGTGGATGCGGTTGATGACGCTGCCATCCGGGTACACCCGCACCGCCGCCGCATCCAACACGAACACCGCCGAGCCGCCCGACATGGGCTGCTCGTTGAAGCGGCGCATGGCCTCGCGCCCGTCGATGGCGTGCTCCTGGAGCAGCTCCTTGCCCGTCTTCGCCCGCTCCACCGCGCGGCGCAGCGTCAGGTCCTCACCCTCCAGGGCCAGCGCCTTCTCCCGGAGCGCGAGCGCCTCCTTGCCCTGTCCCGCGTACTCGCGCACGTCCGCCATGCGCTTGAGCAGCTCCGCGTTGCGCGGCCACGTCACCGCCAGGCCCTGGAGCACCGCCAGCGCGTCGTCGTGGCGGCGAAGCCCCACGTAGAGGTTGGCCAGCGACGTGCCCACGCTCACGCTGGTGGGGTCCTTGGCGAGCAGCTGCGCGTACTCGCGAGCGGCCGCCTCCTGGTCCCCGCGCGTGCGCGCGTGGTCGGCCCGGCGCGCCTCGACGCCCGGGCAGTCGGTCTGCGCCTCCACCAGCGTGTTGGCCCGCTCCACCGCGTCGCGGCGGCGCGCCAGGTTGTACTGGAGCCCCAGCGCCTCACACAGCCGAGGCTGGATTTGCAGCGCCGCCTCCAAGGACTCCTCCGCCAGCGCGTCCACGTCCAGCGTCAGCGCCGCGCGGGCGCGCGCGAGGAACAGCGGGTAGCCCGGGGGCTGCACGGCCTCGCTCGCCGTCTTCAGCGTCTCCAGCGCGGAGGCGGGCTGGCCGTCGTCCATGAAGAGGTCCGCGCGCAGCAGCAGCGCGGCCACGTTGCCAGGGTCCTTGGGCAGCAGCGCCTCCAGGTCTCGCGTGGCCCGGCCGCGCGTCACCTTCGTCGGCACCGTGCGGTCCGCGGCCGCCAGGTCCGCGCGCAGCGAGAGGAGCGCGGGCGTCGAGGCCTCCACCTCCGCCACCAGCCGCCGCGCGCCGTCACCGTCGCGCGCCAGTCCATCCCGCGCCGCCAGCACGACGGCGAGGAGCTCTCCGGCCTCCTGGGCCAGGGTGTCCTTCATGCTCCGCGTGGTGGAGTACATGCCGCTCGACTCCGTCAGCGTGGGCGCGCTGCCCCACGACGCGGGCGCCGCGCCCGTGGCGGCGGTGTAGCGCACGTTGGCGGGCCGTCCGTCCTCGCGCAGCAGCGAGAAGGACAGCACGCCCGTCGTCGCGCCCTTGAGCTGACGGACGATGATGCGGTGCTTGCCGGGGGCCAGCTCCACGGCCTGGTGGGTGACGGTGGAGGTGGCGCGCTCCCAGCCTCGGCGCGTCAGCACGGGCGTGCCGTCCACCACCACCTGGTGCGAGCCCGCGCTCACGGTGCGCGCCACGTAGGTGGCTCCCTCCGGCACCTCCGCGTCGAAGGCCATGAGGTAGATGTCGCCCTCGCCCGCCTCACCGGCCAGGTCCAGCCGCCCATCGGGCGCGAGCAGCTTGCGAGGCGTCAGGGGGCCGAAGGCGCCGCTGAAGGGCCCCGCCAGGGAGCCGTCCTGCTTCATGGGGGACGGCTCGTCCCACGACAGGACGTGGAAGGCGGAGAAGGGGCCCACGAGCGTCGCCTCGGGCACGCCGCCCATCGCGAGCAGGGCCGCGTCGCGGGCCCGGGTATCGCCGCGAGACACCGCGACGGAGAGCTGCGCGCCGCGCAGCAGGTACGCCGTCTCCGCGGTGGCGCCCGCCTGGAGCGCCTCGTTCGACGCCTTCAGGATGGCTTCATCGAGCGGCGGCGCGATGCCCGCCGAGTCCAGCGCGTAGCGCGCGGCGAGGAGCGCCAGCGGGTGCCGGGGCGCGCGCTTCACCACCTCCAGCGCGGCCGTCAGGGCCCGGTCCGGCCGGCCCGCGCGCCGCGCGAGCAGGTGCTGGCCCATGAGCGCGTACGGCTCCGCGGGGTCCTTCGCGATGGCCGCGTCGAAGCGCTGCTGCGCCAGCGTCGCGTCTCCGCCCATCAGGTACGCGTGGAACCCCGCGAAGGCCAGCGTGCGCGCCTCACTCGAGCCGGCTTGGACTTTCTCCGCGGCGGACTCCAGCACGCGCGGCGCGACGCTGGTGGTGGAGGTGTGAGAGCAGCCCGAGAGGCCGGCGACGAGTGCGAACGCGGTCAGGCCGCGGCGGAAGGTGCGCATAGGAGTACCGAGGGATAGTGCAATCCCCCGTCACTGGCCATATTCCCCTGCGCTTCTCTGGTTTCGCGGGCCGGACTACCGACGCTTGCCGTTCTTGGGCGCCGGCTTGGGCGGCTGCTTCTTGGGCGGCGGAGGGGGCGGCGCCTTCTTGGGCACCACGGCCTTCGCGGGCACCGCGGCGGTCGCCACCGCCTTCACCACCGGCGGCGGCGGGGTGGGCACGGGCGCCGTCGTTCCTCCCGGCGGGGACTGCCTGAGCTCGTAGGTGATGCCGGAGACGCGGCAGGTGGCCTCGATGCAGCCATAGGCGGGGAAGGGCGCGTCGCCGAACTGCTCCACCCAGCCCGTGCCCAGCACCAGGGGCTCGAAGAGGGCGCGGCGGTCCTTGCCCGCGCCGAGGAACGCCTCCAGCCGGCCCTCGGCGTCCACCGCCAACTCCAGCGCCACATCCCCTGTCCGGGGCGACTCCATGCCCAGCATCGCGCCCCGGCGCTCGCCCAGCGCCCACTCCAGCCGCAGGGGCTCGCCCACGCCGTTGTGGACCAGCGCCACGTAGCGGCCCGTGGTGCCCAGCAGCATCATCGCCACGGTGGGCGGCGCGGAGGGCTGGTACAGGTTGAACATGTCGCGCAGGCGGCGCTCCCATGTCGGCGGCGGACCCGCCACGGAGAACCGGCTGATGAGGCTGAGGATGTCGCCATCCCGGCGCGTGACGTCCACGCGCACGCGCCCCACGCTCTGCGTGTCCTCCTGCCAGGGGAAGACGAGCGTCTTCTCCTCCAGGTTCACCGGACGGCCGGAGACGACGAGGCTCTGCTCGGCCAGGCCCTCGCCCAGCGTCACCCGGCGGCGCTCGGCGTTGGCCTCCTCGCGGCCCGGCACGGGCTGCGTCCTGGGCTCGCCCAGGTAGCCCATGAGGGCGGCGCCCGGGGCGATGGGCGCGCGGCGCTCTCCGCTCAGGTAGTAGGCCGTGCCCAGCACGCCGCTCGCCGCCAGCACCATGAGGCCCGCGGCCACCCGCAGCGTGACGCGCACCACCTGGCGCACGCCCGCCTTGAAGCGCTGCATGCGCGTCTGCTTCACGGGCAGCAGCGACGGGAGGCTGCCGGGGACCAGCAGCTCCAGGTCCGCGATGAGCGCCGCCACCGACGGGTAGCGGTCCTCGGGGTCCGGCTTGAGGCACTTGGTGACGATGCCGTCCAGCCGCGCGTCCAGCCCGGGCTTGCGCTGGGACGGCGGGTCGAACGTGCCCAGCGGCACCTCGCCGGTGAGCCACTCGTAGAGGATGACGCCCAGCGAGAAGATGTCCGCGCGCGCGTCCGCGTTCTTCGCGTCCACCCGCTGCTCGGGCGCCATGTACGACAGCGTGCCCATGGACACGTGCGTGGACGTCAGCGCGTAGCGCGAGGACGGGCTGGCATCATCCAGGAACGACGCGAGCCCGAAGTCGGACACCTTCGCGATGCCGCCGGCCTGCTGGTCCAGCAGGATGTTCTCCGGCTTCAAGTCCCGGTGGATGACGCCGCGGCCGTGCGCGTACTCGATGGCCCGGCAGATTTCGAGCATCCGCCGGAGCGCCCCGAGCATGTCGAGCTGCGGTGAGCGGATCAGCTCTCGCAGCGACGGGCCGTCCACGAACTCCATCACCAGGTAGTAGGTGTTGTCTGTCTTGCCCTTGTCGACGATGGAGACGACGTGGGGATGGCTCAGCGCGGCGAGCGCCGCGGCCTCCTTCTGGAAGCGGGCGATGAAGGAGGGGTCCTTGGCCAGCTCCGCGTTGAGCAGCTTCACCGCGACGGTGCGGCCCAGGGAGAGCTGGGTGGCCTTGTGGACCTCTCCCATGCCTCCGGTGCCAACGAGCTTTTCAAGGCGATAGCCGCTGATGAGGTCCGGTGAGCGGTGCCGGCTGATCGCGGTCGGGTCGATGGAGGACATGGCGGTGACTGGGGGCCGCCAGGGTAGCAGAAACGCCTGCTACAGGTGGCTCGTGCGAGCCTTGGGTCGCCAGGACCCTCCCTTTCCTGCCAGGAAGGCCCGGGGAAACCGCTGGTTCAGCGTCCGGAAGCCGGGGTGCGGTTCACCGCGGCCCGCAGGCTGGTGCGGACCTGATCCAACGACGAGCGCATCTGCCCGTGACGGACCGACGCCGCCACCGCGCGCGCCAGCGACTTCAGCAGGGAGACCTCCTCCGGACGCCACGCCCTGGGACGGTGGCAGTCCTCGAAGACCGTCACCCCCCACCACTGCTGCCGCGAGGGATTCACCGGGCACAGGAGGATGGACTGCGTCCCCTGGCGCTCCAGCAGGTCGCGCATCATCGGCGGCGCGTCACGGGTGGGGCACGCCACCACCATCCCCGCCTCCAGCATGTCCACCCAGCCCGGCGCGAAGTCCCGGAAGGAGAACGCGCGCAGCACGGGGTTGGCCAGCGGCGACGCCGTCGGCGGCTCTGCCCACGCGTAGCGCAGGTCCGTCACGAACCGGCCATAGGTCTGCTGCGTCCGGTTCTCGAAGATGTACGCCCGGTCCACGCCCATCGCGTGGCCCACCATGCTCAGGCACTCCACAGCGGTGCTCGCGCCGAGGCCCTTCTCCAGCAACAGCTTCGAGGCTTCCGACACCTTCGAGAAGGCTTCGACCATGGGCGGCTCCAGAAAGGGCGATTTCGCGATGAGTTCCGTGTGTATCTGGAACGAACTGTCATCCTCTGAAGTCGCATTAAGCGCGTTTACTGTGTTTCTGTCAAATCCCAGCTTTGCTGAAAGTCAAGACTTGCTCCCAGAGACAATGACCCATGCGGGGCATGGATGACACAGGGAAGGAGTCGTGGATTCACAGGGCGTTGCGGAAGTGTCAGGGGCTGAACAGACCCGCGAACGCAACGAGGGCGCCCCCTTTCGGAGAGCGCCCTCGCGGCATTTCCTGAACTAGGAAATCGAGATTACTTGGTCTCGGTGGCCGTCTCGGCCTTGGGGGCCGCCTTCTTGCCAGCCTTCTTGCCCTTCGCGGCCGGCTTGGCCTCGGGAGCGGCGGTCTCCGCCTTCATCTCGGCGGCGGGCTTGGCCTCCTCGGCCTTGACCTCGGCGGCGGCGGCGGGCTTGGCCTCGGCGGCGGCCGGCTTGGTCTCCGCGGCGGCAGGAGCCGGGGTGTTGGCAAACGCGGTGGCGGCGGCGAGCAGGGCGGCGGCGAACACGGTCTTCATGGAAAGCTCCGTTGAGGGGGAAACGGCGCTTGATTGCGCCGTACCAGCGGACCGGGACATGAGCAGCGCTCGTGCCAGCGCCTGCTTCCGAGGGGCCAGCAAGTGATGACGGGTGTGCGGTGGGGAGAAACTCCTCAGTTGAAGCCCCAACATTGGGGGCTTGCTCCCCAGACAGGCGCTTGTCGCTTTGACGACACGGAGCCACTTGAGCAAGCTGCACGCGCATCCTCGGCAGGAGGGCGCGAGCCCGTGGCACCCGTCGCGAATCCCTCGCGACCTCGGCGCGGGTAGAGACGGTGTATGCGGTTCCTGGGGCTCGCGACGGCGTGGGTGGTGGTGGCGACGGGGTGCGCCGCGCGAATACCGCCGGAGGTCCTGGAGGCGCAGGTCCGCGAGACGTTGCATTGGCAACACGAGTACGAGCGCGAGCGCGAGCGTCTGGAGGGGGTGGCGGTGCGCCTGGCGGCGCTGGAGTCGGCCCTCGAGCGGCTCAAGCAGGAGCGCGCGGAGGCGGAGCAGGGGCGGGTGGCGCTGCTGGAGGAGCTGGTGCGCACGGAGGCGGACCGGCATGCCCTGGAGGAGCACAACGCCCAGTTGTTGGCGCGTGAGCGCGAGCTGAACGAGCTCCGGGAGATGCACGAGCAGCTCTCCGACGTCTTCTATGAGTCAGCGCTGGAGCGGGCGCGGCGGCGGTTGCCCGCGGCGAGGCAGCCGGACGCTCCGGAAGCAGGCGGCAGGACGGCGACGCCTTGACGGAAGGCCGGGTCCTCCCGGCGCCCTCACCGTGGTAGAGGACGGACCCTGGTGAGCTCCCGCACGTCCATCCGCGCCTACCGCGCCGGCTTCTTCTTCGTGGTGGTCCTGTTGTCGGCCGTCACGGCCTTCACGCTGTGGACCGAGGTGCGCACGGGCGCACGCGTGGAAGCGCTGGTGAACGAGGCGCTGGTGCGCGCGCGCTTGATTGGCCGCATCCGCGTGGACGTGCTGTCGCTGGAGTCCGCCATCGAAGCGCACATCCGCGCGACGGATGACGCCGAGCGCGACGCGGCGGACGTGGTGATGGCGGAGATTCTCTCCGACATCCGCCTGGCCTCGGAGGAGTACACGCGCAACCTGCCTCCGGGTGACAAGGCGGTGTGGGAGCGCTTCAACGCCGCGTGCCAGGGGCTGGCGGACCAGGTGCGCGCGGCGGCGGTGTTCTCCCAGCGGCGCGAGGCGGACCGGGCGCGGCGACACCTGGCGGAGCGCATCCGTCCGCTGGCCGCGCAGCTCGACGCCTTGGGCGAGTCGCTGTCGGAGGAGAACTCCAACGAGGCGCGCCGCGTGGGTGGACGGCTGGCGGACATGCGCGTGCGCAACACGGCCCTGGGCGCGGGGACGACGCTGCTGGCCATGTTGTTGTCCGTGCTGGTGGGGTGGCAGGTGACGTCGCTGCTCAAGCGCCAGGACGCGACCATTCAGGGGCAGCTCGAGGAGCTGGGTCGTCACAACCAGGAGCTGGACTCGTTCACCCGCCGCGTGGCGCACGACCTCATCAGTCCGCTGGCGCCGCTCAAGGGCTACCTGACGCTCATCCGCCGCACGGGCGCGGTGAAGGACGCGGGCGCGCTGGAGATGCTGGCGCAGTGCGAGTCCAGCGCGGTGCGCATGGGCGAGTTGATCGAAGCGCTGCTGCGCTTCTGCCGCGCGGGCACGCGAGGCGAGCGCACCGTGGGCGAGCTGGACACGGCCGTGACGACGGTGCTGCTGGAGGTGTCGCAGACGGCGGCGGCGCAGGGCGTGGCGGTGGACCGGGCGCTGCAGCCCGGTGTGGCGGTGGACTGTCCCGGGCAGCTGTTGCAGGTGACGGCGCGCAACCTGCTGACGAACGCGGTGAAGTACTCGGCGGGGCGGCCCGACGCGCGGGTGACGGTGAATGTCTTCACCGAGGGCTCGGACGCGGTGCTGGAGGTGGCGGACAACGGCATGGGCATGGGGCCCGGAGTGCTGGCGCTGTTGTTCCAGCCGTTCTTCCGGGCGCCGGAGGCGCGCTCGCTGCCGGGGCATGGATTGGGATTGGCCACCACGAAGCGCGTGGTGGAGGCGCATGGGGGGACGTTGACGGTGCGCTCGGAAGAAGGGAAGGGCACGCACGTGGTGGTGCGCTTCGCGCATGTGGTGCGGCTGGCGGAGGGAAGCACCGCCGAGTCCGCGCAGTCGTCCCCTGCTTCCTCGATTCGCAAGGTGGCCTCGTGAGCGCAGCTCGCATCCTCGTCGTGGACGATGACCCGCAGGCGAGGGACTTGCTCCAGCGGTTGCTGGGGCCCCTGGGCGCGGTGTCGCAAGCGTCGAACCCGAAGGCGGCGCAGGAGCGGCTGGCGGAGGGCGCGTACGACCTGGTGCTGACGGACATGGCCATGCCCGAGCCGGGCGACGGGCTGAAGGTGTTGCAGGAGGTGAAGGCGCACCTGCCGGACACGCCGGTCATCGTGGTGACGGCCTTCGGCAACATCGAGGGCGCGCTCGACAGCATCCAGCTGGGGGCGTTCGACTACCTGGCGAAGCCCTTCGACGTGGACGCGATTCTGCGCGTGGCGCGGCGGGCGCTGGAACAGAAGCGACTGGTGGAGGAGAACCGCTCGCTGCGCCAGCAGGTGGACCGCAGCGCGCTGGTGGGACGCAGCCCCGCGTTGCTGGAGGTGTACAAGCAGGTGGCGCGCGCGGCGGCGAGCAACGTGCCGGTGTTGATTACGGGCGAGACGGGGACGGGCAAGGAGATGGTGGCGCGGGCGCTGCACAAGCGCTCGCCGCGCACGTCGGGGCCGTTCATCCCGGTGGACTGCGGCGCCATCACCGAGTCGCTGATGGAGAGCGAGCTGTTCGGCCATGCGAAGGGCAGCTTCACGGGCGCCTCGGGGGCTCGCCGAGGGGTCTTCGAGGAGGCGAACGGCGGGACGCTCTTCCTGGATGAGATTGGCGACGTGGGGATGAAGGTGCAGTCGCAGCTCCTGCGCGTGCTGCAGGAGGGCGAGATTCGCCGCGTGGGCGAGAGCGTGCCGGTGAAGGTGGACGCGCGCGTGGTGGCGGCGACGAACAAGGACTTGAAGGAGCGGGTGGCGGAGGGCGTGTTCCGCGAGGACCTGCTGTACCGGCTGGACGTGGTGCACCTGCACCTGCCGCCGTTGCGCGAGCGGCGCGAGGACATCCCCGCGCTGGTGCAGCACTTCGCGGGACGGCATGCGCGGGGTGGGGTGAGTCCGGTGGTGACTTCGGAGGCGATGTCGCGGCTGACGGCGTATGACTGGCCGGGCAACGTGCGGCAGCTGGAGAACGTGGTGGCGCGCGCGCTGGCGCTCAACGTGACGGGCGTGCTGGGGCCGCAGGACTTCCCGGAGCCCATCGGTGATGCGCCCAAGCGGCTGACGGGGCTCGCGGGGGACTTGCCGAGCCTGGCGGAGCTGTCGCGTCGGTATGCCGCGCACGTGCTCCAGGCGGTGGGGGGCAACAAGAGCGAGGCGGCGCGGCTGCTCGATGTGGACCGCAAGACGCTCTACAAGCTGCTCGAGGCGACGGGTGTGGAGCCGGAGGCGTCGTGAGCCTTCGGTTCCGCTGTGCCCGCCAACGGACATCGTGGGTGCATGGGCACGGGCCGAGTGGCTCCGGGGTTGATGCGATGCAACTTGTGCGAGGCGGGGAAGGGCTCGCAGACTTCGGGCCGTGAAAGCCCGCTCCCTGACGATGCTCACGCTGCTCCTGGCTCAAACGCAGACGGCCTGTGTCTCGCAGCAGAAAGGCCTCGAGGACTCGCCGGTGGAGGAGCCGGGTCCTCCGGCGCGGCTGTGGCGTCGCAGCGCGAGTGAGCGCGACTTCGACCGCTTCACGCGGGAGGGCACCGCGCTGACGACGGATGGGGCCCTGGTGTTGGACGCCACGGCCCGGACGGAGAGCACGCCGGTTCCCGCGGGGCGCAAGGAGGATGGGAGCACGCGCTACCACGAAGCGGCGTATCGCCTGGGGCACGCGGTCTCCGAGGTGCAGCTCGTGCCGGGTGGGTTCACCAGCGTGGTGCCCTCGTTCGACGTGCTCACGCCGCCGGGGACGTGGGTGAAGGTGACGCTCGCGGCTCGCATCGACGGGGTGTGGACGAAGGACTACGAGCTGGGGGTGTGGGCCTTCGACAAGGAGCCCGTGGCCCGGCACAGCGTGGACGGGCAGGGTGACGCGGATGGGTATGTGTCCACGGACACGCTCAACCTGAAGCGGCGCGCGGAGGCGCTGCGGATGGGGGTGTGGCTGCACTCGTCGCAGCCGGAGGTGTCGCCTCGGGTGCGGGCCTTGTCCGCGGCGGTGAGTGACAAGAAGGGTGTGGCGGCCGATGCGGTGTCGGACCGGGCGGCGTGGGGGACGGTGCTGGAGGTGCCGGGGTACTCGCAGATGCTGTACCCGGATGGGGGCCCGGTGTGGTGCTCGCCCACGTCGACTTCGATGTTGCTGGGGTACTGGGGGCGCAAGCTCGCGCAGCCGGCGCTGGAGCCCACCGTGCCGTTCTCGGCGGACCGGACGTATGACTGGGTCTACAAGGGCACGGGCAACTGGGCCTTCAATACGGCGTATGCCTCCGCCATCGGTGAGGGGGTGCTGCATGGCGCGGTGATGCGGCTGGATGGCTTCGCGCAGGTGGAGCGGCTCATCGGCGCGGGCATCCCGGTCAGCATCAGCATCGCCTACGCGGAGGGGGAGCTCACGGGCTCGCCCGTGCGCAGCTCGGATGGGCACCTCATCGTGCTCAAGGGCTTCACGTCGGAAGGCGACGTCGTGTGCAATGACCCCGCGTTCAAGACGAACGAGGCGGTGGCGGTGACGTACAAGCGCGATGAGCTGTGGCGCGCGTGGCAGCACTCGCGCGGCATGGCGTATGTGCTGTGGCCCGTGGGGACGGTGCTCCCGGCGGAGCTCATCGGGTTGCTGCGCTAGCGACGTGTTGTCGGCCATGAGACATGCCTCGGGGCGAGGCATGTCTCGTGTGGCGAATCGAGACGGTGGGTGCGGGCTTCATTCCGTTGCATGTGACATCGACCGTCGGGGCGGCACGGGTTGCGCACTCTCGCGGAGTCGGGCGCAGGGGGCCCCACCTCGGACGACGTTGAGCAAGCAGGCGAGCCCTCGTACCGTGTCGGCCACATGCGACGTTGGCTTCAGCTCGCCCTTCTTCTGCCCGGAATCGCCTGTACGCCGTCATCGAAGTCGGAGGACTCCCGCCCGGATGGCGAGGTGAAGAACCCTTCCACGCGCGCGGGAGGACGCTCCGTCGCCGATGCGGCGACAGGGGCTTCCGCGACAGGACGACCCTCTGCGCCCGAGAACGACGCTCCGCCAGGAGTTGCGCGGGGCGTAGAGGCCGCGCCTGGAACGGGCTCGCCGGATGCGCGCGGCGAAAGTGCGAACGGGCAGCTGCCCGCGGCGAGTTCTCCCCTCGAGAGTCAGAACGGAGGAGGTGCCGCGCTTCCGCTGGATGCGTCAGGTGCGGCTCCGCAGGCGCCTGGAGGAGGCGAAGGGCTGTCGGCGCCGGCAGGCGAGCCGTCATCCATGGCTCGGAGCGATGTTGCTCCGCGGGCACCGGGAGGCGGCGAAGGGGTGTCGGCACCCATGGACGGGGCCGCGTCCCCCATGAGCCACATTGCTTCGCCGAATGCGCCAGGCGGAAGCGAGGGCACGACGTCGCCCACCAGGGCTCAGCCCTCTGTTCCCACCGGGCACGGCGACAGCTCCTCGCATCCAGGTGACAGCCTCGCGGCGCGAGACACGGACGGAGGCACCACCGTCACCAGCGAAGCATCGAGCCCTTCCCCGTCCGCGGGCACGACACCGGGAGATCTCCACGCCGCCTGGACACGGACCGCGCTCACTCCGGACGGTGGCCCTTCGCGTCCTGTCTCCCCATCGCGCCCCGAAACGCCGGAGGCCCCCACCGCCGACCACGAGCCCTCGCTCTCCATCGACCCCGCGCTCAGTGCCCTGCCCAAGCCGGAGCGTGACGACACTCCCTCCGCGGGCTCGGACACCAACACCGACGAGTCCTCGGACCTCCCTCCGCCTCCTCCCGCCGAGCAGCTCGTCGTCATCCCCGACAAGAAGAACCCGGACGAAGAGCTCGTGCTCGGCCCGGATGGCGAGCCCCTGGAGGACACGAGCTACGTGCTCGATGACCCCGCCCTCGGACTCGATGACGACGCTCCCGGACCTTCCACGGCCAGCGGCGCGGACGCCGGCACGGAGCCCGTCGCCATCCCCTACCAACCCGACGCCGGCTCGCTGCGCGTGCTCCGCTCCATCGCGGTCCGCTCGGAGCCGCGTCAGGACGCACCACCCCTCGGCACCGTGGCGCAGGACATGCGCATCCTCTGGAAGAGCGAGACCGCCATGCGCGGCCCGGAGTGCGACGCCTGGGTCGAAATCCAACCGCGCGGCTGGGTCTGCGAGCGCTACCTCGAGCGCAACTTCCGAGAGCCCCGCGTCCGAGACCTCCCACGCCTCCGCGAAGGAGAGCTGACCCCTGGCACCTACGCACGCGTCGTCGGCAAGCGCGTGCGCGCCTACCCGAGCCTCGCGCTGGCCCGCACCCGCCGGAAGGGCATCCTGCTCAAGGGCTCCGTGACAGTGAAGCTGCGCGGACAGGTGCGAGTGGGCCGGCGCACCTTCTGGCGCACCACCGACGGCCAATACCTGGAGGCCCGAGTCCTCCGCGAGTACCGTCCCTCCACCTTCGTCGGCGTGGACGCGGAGCAACTGTCGGAGCTGTCCGCGCCCTTCGCCTGGGCCCAGTCCCGAACGAAGCCCTCGGCTTCTGTTGAAGTGAAGACGGCCCCGGACGCGAAGGCCGCGCGAGAGACCGTCCTCCCACCGCGGACCCTCGTGGCCGTGAAAGAGCTCTCCGCGGACGGCCGCTGGGTTCTCATCGCGGAGAACCACTGGGTCTCCCGAGACGACCTCCACGTCGCCTGGTTCTCCCACGCCCCGCCCGGCGTCGAGCCCGGCGCGCGTTGGGTGGACGTGGACCTGGATGCGCAGGTGCTCGTGGCCTACGAGGGAGAGCGCCCCGTGTACGCCACGCTCATCTCCTCCGGGAAGCCCGGCACGGACACACCCGAGGGCCTCTTCCGCGTGTGGATCAAGTTCGCCGAAGCGGACATGACGGGCAACGGCACCGCGGGCAATGACACCTACCGCGTGGCCACCGTGCCCTGGACCATGTTCTTCGAGCAGGACTACGCGCTGCACACCGCCTACTGGCACGACCGCTTCGGCGAGCCCACGAGCCACGGCTGCGTCAACCTGGCGCCTCGGGACGCCAAGGCCCTCTACGGCTGGGCCTCACCGGAGGTCCCCACGGGCTGGTCCATGGTGCACGCCACGCAGGATGCCCCGGGCTCCTGGGTGCGCATCCGAGGCCAGGCGCGCATCCCCGTGAAGGAGCGCAAGGTTCGCGTCGCCACCAGCACCCGCACCTTGCGCTGACGCTCAGCTCACCACCGACACGGTGACGCGCCGCCGATGGGCGGACGTGCGGTGCTCCCAGACGTAGACGCCCTGCCACGTGCCCAGGTCCGCCGCCCCGTTCTTCACGGGGATGTTGAGCGCGGTCTGCGTCAGCACCGTGCGCACGTGCGCGGGCATGTCATCCGGCCCCTCCGCGTCGTGAACGAAGAGGGGGTCTCCATCCTTCACCAGCCTCGCGAAGAAGGACTCCAGGTCACGGCGCACATCGGGGTCCGCGTTCTCGCACAACAACAGGGACGCGCTCGTGTGGTGGATGAACACGGTGCACAGGCCCTGCCGCGCACCGCTCTCCGCCACGGCCCGCTGCACGTCCGCGGTGATGTCCGTGAAGCCGCGCCCCCGGGTGGGCACCGTGAGCTCCTTCGCGTGGTACATGCCGTCAGCTCCCCAACCGGGCCTTCAGGAACGCGGCCATGCGCTCCTGCTCCTCCTCATCGATGGTGTGCTGCCCATCGAAGGGGAAGAAGTCCACGGTCAGCCCTTCCTGCACCAGCGTGTCGCGCAGGTGCTCGGCTGTCGCGAAGGGCAGCAGCGGGTCGTAGCGGCCATGGCCCTGGAACACGGGCAGGCCCTGCCGGGCCTTGGCCTTCTGCCGCCACTCCGGCTCCGCGATGAGCGTGCCCGAGAGGATGCACAGCCCCGCGGGACACTCCTCCAGCCGCAGCGCGACGTCCGTCGTCACCATGCCGCCCTGACTGAATCCCCCCAGGACGATTCTCGAATAGGGGAGCTTCATCGTGGTGGACACGGCGGACACCACGGACATGAGGGCCCGGCGCGCGGCGGGCAACCCCGCGGGCACCCCCTGGGCGAACGCGGGCCAGTCGCGCATCTGCCCGCGCAGGATGGCCTCGGGGATGGGGAACCAGGACCGTCCGGTGGGCATGCCCATGTCCTCCAGCGAGAGCGGTGCTCCCGGGAGGATGAAGCGCACGCGCTGGGCCAGGGGCGGGTGCATGGCCAGCATCTGCGCGGCCATCGGCACCAGGTCCCCCGCCGGAGCGCCGAAGCCATGGCAGAGCACCACCGCCAATTCGGGCGACTTGCCCTCGGGGAGCCCCTCCACGACCTGGCAGTCCAGCTCGCCCAGGCGCGTGGACACTCGCCGCAGCTTCGGCGCGTCCATCACTTCCCGCCCGCGGCGGGCGCGTCCGCCAGGGTGATCTTCTGGATGACGACGGGCTCCACCGGCCGGTCGCCCGGGCCCGTCGCGACGTTGGAGATCTTCTCCACCACGTCATAGCCCTTCACCACCTCACCGAAGATGGTGTGCTTGCCGTTGAGGTAGCTCGGCGTGGACGTGGTGATGAAGAACTGGCTGCCGTTGGTGTTGGGGCCCGCGTTGGCCATGGCCAGCAGTCCCGTCTTGTCGAACGTGCGGCCGCTCTGGAACTCGTCTCCGAAGCGGTAGCCCGGGTCGCCGCGGCCGGTCCCCGTCGGGTCGCCACCCTGAATCATGAAGCCCGGAATCACGCGGTGGAAGATGACGCCCTCGTACAGGGACTTGCCCGTCATGCGGTCGCCCGTGCGCGGGTCGGACCACTGCTTCTCGCCCGTGGCCAGACCCACGAAGTTGGCCACCGTCATCGGCGCGTCCTTCGAGAACAGGCGGATGACGATGGTGCCCTGGTTGGTCTCCATCGTGGCCTGGAGGTCCTGTCCGGCCTGGGCCTTCTTCGTCCACTCCCCCGTGGGCTCCGCGGGCTTCGGCGCCGGGGTGGGCGTCGCCGCGGGGGGCGTGGCATTGGAAGGCGTCTCCTTCTTCTCGGAGGACTCCTTGCAGGCGGAGACAGTGAGGCACAGGAGGAGGGCGGTCAGGATTCGGATGTGCATGGCGGGCGGAGACTACCCCCACTCCGGCCGGATTCCAGGGGGTTACAGCACCCGGGCCTCGCTTGCGTTTCGCGGACGGCAATTCGCCGCGCACAAAGCCCGCTTTCACCCCAATGAGGGGGCGGGATGAGGGATGCTCTCGGACGCATCCGCCGCATTGCCGCTTGGAGTCCCAGTTGGCGCCCATCGAGCCTCGTCCCAGCCCTTCGTCCCCCTCCACCGCTGGCGCCAAGCAGACCTCCGCCGCCCCGACTCCGCGCCCCGGAGCGGACAGCTTCTCGTCGACACCCACGGGGCGGCAGGACCGCTGGATGCAGGGCACGGCGGATGCGGCGAAGAGCCCCCACGCGGTGAACCCGTCCACCCACGCGCCGGGCGCCGCACAGGTGCCTCCTCGCTCCACGGGCCCCATCCTGTTCGGCCCCGTCGAGACGAGCGCCCTCGTCGCGAGCGCGAGCACCCGCGGCCCCCGCTGGGCCCATGCGGCCGCCACGGTGGTGCAGGTCGCGCGGCTCCCGGGCACGGCCTATCTGACGTTCCGCGACGTGCGCGAGACGTTCCGCGACAAGGCGCGGGCCATGGCCCCCGTCGTGGCCGGCGTGAGCTCCTTCCGCGCGGCCGCGAACCTCGCGCGCACCGCCCTCGCGGAGACGACGCCGCGGGCCGCGGTCTCGGCGACCCCAGTCCCCGCCTCGCAGGTCGTGAAGGGCGCCTCCGAGCAGCCTCCTCGCGTGGCGAGCACCCTGGCCGCGCAAGTCCTGAAGACGGCCTCACGTTCGGTGCCGACGGAGGGAGAGGCCCCCGCGACGCGCCTGGGAGTGGACGCGGCGCGTGTCGCCGTGAGCAAGGGCGCGGGCCGCTTCGCCCCGGGATTCGATGTCACCCTCGCGCTGCCGTGCGCCACGGCGGCGGCGAGCACGCTCGGTGAGCCGGGTGTCGCGATGAGCAAGAAGGTCACCGCGGGCGTCTCCTCCGTGGGCGCCATCGCCGCGGCCACGCACATCCCCGTGGTGAGCCAGGCGGGCGCCGTCGTGTCGATGGCGTCCGGGTTCGTCGGCACGTTCCTCTAACCCCCCATGCGGCGCCTGTTCGTGTCGCCCAAGCCGTCATGACGTCCCAGAACGAAGGTCCCAAGCCCGGCGTCGCGCGCTCGCTGGCGGAGCTGCACGCGCTCGGCATCATGAAGCGCATGCCCGCGGCGCTGTCGCTCAGCAGCACCGAGCCCATCGCGCTCCCCGCCATCCAGGCCCCTTCTCTCGAGGGCCTCTCCCTCGCGCGGACCGCGCCCGCGCCCATCTCCGAGCACGACCTGGTGCGGCGCTTCGATGTGCTGCGCCGCAAGCACGCCGACCGCCGTGAGCGCCTCGCGGGGGAGGACGTGGGCCCCGACGATGAGGTGCTGCTGGACGTGCTCGGCTTCGCCCACGGCCGGCTGATTCCCTTCTCCGCGCGAGAGGGCTGGCGCGCGGAGGTGGTGCCGGAGCCGCTGCTCCCGGGCTTCTTCGAGGCGCTCGTGGGCGCCAAGGTGGGCTCTTCGCTGGGCATCGAGCTGAAGCTGCCGGACACCTACGTGGTGGAGTCCCTGCGCGGCGCGACGGCGCGCTTCCTCCTCGAGATTCGCGGTGCGTCCGAGCTGAAGCTCTTGGCGGATGACTCGCCGGAGCTGCTCGTGCGCCTGGGCGCGGGCACGCTCATCGACGTGATGCGCCAGCTGAACGACGCCTTGACGCACGAGCGCGCCGTGGAGGCCGAGCAGCTCACCCAGGAGCGCGTGCTGGACGAGGTGGTCGCGCGCACGCAGGTGACGCTGTCCGCCGCCCTGGTGGACGAGGAGCTCCGCCACCGCTGGGTGGAGACCGAGCGTCCCATCCTGGTGCGCAAGGCCCTCCAGCCCGACGAGCTGCAAGAGGCGCTGGAAGGCTGGCTGAGAGACCCGCTCCTGCGCGCGGACGCGGAGCGCCGGCTGGTGCTGGCCCTGGCCCTGCGAGCCATCGCCGCGCGTGACGGCGTGAAGCTCACGAAGCCGGCCGTGGACGCGCTGGTGGATGACCTGGCCTCGCTGTCCGGTGTCCCCCGCGAGGACGTGGTCCGCGCGCTGAAGGAGGACGCCGCGCTGGCCAAGCGGCTGGAGGACCTGGCGCTGCACCTGGCCACGGTCGACAGCCTCCTGCGGCGCGTGTCGCTGACGCCGCCTGTCTGACGGGCTCAGCGCTCCTCGAGCGCCAGGGCCACCATCGCCTCGGTGACGTCGCCGGGGTGGTAGCGGCCCAGGCCGGGGAGGGCTCGCAGCGCGGCCTCCGAGTGGTCCATGTCGTCCAGCCGCACCACGCCCGAGCCCGGTATCTCCGCGTCCAGCGGCATCACCAGCCCATCCGAGGCCTGGCCATAGCGCTCCTGGAAGTAGCGCTGGAGCGGATAGAGCGTGGACAGTCGCGACAGGCGCGAGGTGGCGAGCGCCACCGTGGGGATATCCGTGGGGTAGGGGTGCTGGCGGATGAAGGCCATGCGCTGCGGATAGGCCAGCTCCTCCACCGAGCGCGACACGCCGTGGAACAAGAGCGGGAAGGCGAAGTCGATGAGCCGCCGCATCTCCGGCGTGGTGGCCAGGTCATGGGCGAGCGCGGCGCCGGCATAGGGCGCCTGGAGCGCCACCACCGCGCGCACCACCGAGCGCAGCTCCGGGTACATCGCCAGCACCGCCGTGCACTCCACGCCCCCCTTGCTGTGCCCCACCAGCACCACCGAGCGGCCGAAGTGCCTCGCGTCCAGCAGCACCTCGCGCAGCACCGCGACGTTGCTCAGGAGCAGCCCCTCGGTGTCCACGTCCGCCTCGCGCACGCTGAGCCCCCGGCCCTCCAGCCGCTGCACGTTGTCGAGCAGGTAGCCGGGCATCTCGTCGCCGAGCATCCCTCGCACCACGACGTACTGGTGGTTCCGGGCCTCGGGGGGCAGGACGGGCTCGCCCTCCCGCACGCGGTGGAGCAGGGCGCGGAAGCGGGGCGTGCGGTCCACGGTGGGCGGGGTCATCCCACCGGGCCCCTGATGGAGCCAGCCCGCCAGTCCTCCGGAGCCGGGCCCCCACCAGCGCGGCGCCGCGGGCAGCCCCCTCAGCCCTCGCGTCAGCCGTGCAATGGCCGTGGGCTCTCGCGCCGGGGCGGGGGTGGGGAGGGAGGCCAGGGGGAGCAGGTCGTCGATGTCGGGCCGCCGCGTCATTTCACCGGAAGCGTAGCGGTAACGGGATACCAGGAGCCAACCCGGCTTTCGGGATGCGGGAACGCGCCTTAGGGAGAAGCCCGTGCTATTACGGCCGGAGGCAGGAGGACTTTGAAGCTGACCACCGGACAGGAATGGCTGGTTGACGCGAGCGGCTGCTCGCCCGGATTGCTCAAGGACGCGGCGGTGTTGGCGGCGCTCTTCGAGGAGCTCATTGTCCTGTTGGACCTGAAGGTCGTGGGCCAACCGCAGTGGCACGTGTTCCCGGAGCCCGGTGGCATCACCGGCCTGACGCTCCTGGCCGAGAGCCACCTGGCCATCCACACGTTTCCCGAGCATGGCTTCGCCGCGCTCAACGTCTATTGCTGCCGCCCCCGCGAACGTCCCGACTTCGAGTCGTTGCTCGCGCGCCATCTGGGGGCTGCGTCGTGTCAGGCGCGTGAGTTGAAGCGGGGGGTGACGGCGTGACCCAGGGGAGGTGTCCGTCGTGCGGCGCGGACGTGGAGTTCACCGCGGGCTCGGCGCAGGTGGTGGTGTGCAGCCACTGTCAGACGGTGGTGGCGCGCAAGGACGCGGACTTCGAGGCGCTCGGGAAGATTGGCCGGGTGGTCGTCACCGACTCGCCGCTCCAGGTGGGCGCGGAGGGCCGCTATGACGGCTCCGCCTTCCAGGTCGTGGGCCACCTCCAGAAGGACCATGGCGCGGGTCCGTGGGACGAGTGGTACGTGGAGTTCGCCGACGGCCGCACCGGCTGGGTGAGCGAGTCCGAGGGCACCGTCCACCTGCTCTTCTCCGGCGGCGTGGAGGAGGGCCTCTCGCTGTCGGACCTCCACCCCGGCGAGAAGCTGCGCCTGCGCAACCGCCACTGGGTGGTGGAGGAGCGCGGCCACGGGAAGGTCATCGCCGCCGAGGGGCAGCTGCCCAGCGACGTCGACCCTCGAGCGGACTCCTGGTACGTCGACGCCACGTCGTCCAAGGGCGCCATCATCACGCTCGACTTCGGCGTCCACGCCAGCGACCCGGAGGTCTTCATCGGCGCGCGGCTGAAGCTGGAGCAGCTGGGGATTCCCCCGGACCAGCTCCGCCCCCGCGTGCGCCGCAAGGTGGACCTCAAGCAGGCGCGCTGCACGGAGTGCAACGGCCCCTTGGAGCTGCGGGCGCCGGACAAGTCGCTGCGCGTGGGCTGCCCCTTCTGCGGCGCGCTGCTCGATGTCTCCAAGGGGAAGCTGTCCTTCCTCCGCCTCCTGGAGAAGCCCGAGCACGCACCCCTCATCCCGCTGGGCGCCAAGGGCACGCTGCGCGACACGGAGTGGATGTGCCTGGGCTTCCTCGTGCGCTCCTGCACGGTGGAGGGCATCCGCTACCCGTGGGAGGAGTACCTCCTCTTCAACCGCTCGAAGGGCTTCGTCTGGCTGATGAACTCCCAGGGCCACTGGGTGTTCCTGGAGCCCCTGGCCGCGGGCGACGTGCAGCTGGTGCCGCATGTCTCCGCCTTCTTCGACGGGCGCCGCTACAAGGCCTATCAGAACGTCCACGCCGTCACGGAGAACGTGCAGGGTGAGTTCTACTGGGAGGTGACGGCGGGCGAGTACGCCGAGGCCACCGAGTACGTCGCCCCGCCGTACTCCATCAACGTGGACAGCACCGAGAACGAGGTGTCGTACACGTTTGGCGAGTACCTGGCGCCCGAGGTCGTGAAGGAGGCCTTCAAGCTGGAGGCGGTGCCTTCGCCGGAGGGAATCGTCCCCAGCCAGCCCAACCCCCACAAGGCCAAGATGCTGTCCACGGTCCTGTGGTCCATCGGCTGGCTGATGCTGCTGCTCCTGGTGGCGGGCCTGTTCTCCGCGACGTCGCTGAACAAGGTCGTGCTGGACCAGCAGGTGACGGTGCCCGCGGAGGCCACGCCCGGCACGCCCTCCGCGATGAAGTTCAGCGAGCCCTTCGACCTGGAGCGCCGCGGCAACATGAAGGTGTACGTCGCCGCGGGGCTGATGAACGACTGGATGGGCATCCAGGGCGACCTGGTGAACCAGGAGACGGGCGAGGTGGTGGGCTTCTACGAGGAGGTCAGCCTCTACCAGGGCAGCGACAGCGACGGCTCCTGGTCCGAGGGCAGCGCGAACGGCAGCCTGCACCTGTCCGCGCTCCCCGCGGGCAAGTACGTGCTGCGCACCACGGCGTCGTACGACCCGACCCCCGCTCGCGTGCGCAACTACACCGTGCGGCTGACGCACGACTCGCCCAACGGGGGCTGGCTGTGCGTGGCCTTCGTGCTGCTGCTGCTGGGGCCGGTGTTCGCGTTCTTCCGCTCGCACAACTTCGAGACCCGCCGCTGGGCGGACAGCAACCTGTCGGAATAGGCCTGGGGGCCACAGCCACGGAGGCGCGGCATGAAGTGGTTTGGAGGATTGGTGGTGCTGTTCTACAGCGCCGTGGTGTGGTCCGGATGGTCGCCCTTCACGCGCGAGGAGCGAGACCGCGTGCCGGGCAACGTGCGGCGAAGCCCTGGCGGCGTCTTGTTGTGGACCGGTGGTTACATGGGAGGGAAGTGATGCTGTTACTAGGCGTCGTTGTGAACCTCGACGGTGTGCTGGCGAGCATCGTCTATTCGATCATCGGTCTGGCCGTGTTCGTCGCGGGGTTCTATGCCATCCGCAAGATCATGCCGTTCGACGTGCACAAGGAGCTGGAGGTCGACCAGAACACGGCCCTGGGCATCGTCATCGGCTCGTTCATCATCGGCCTGGCCATCATCGTGGCCGCGGCCATCGGCGGTTGAAGTGAAGTGACGACGTGAACAAGACGCTGCTGTACATCACCGTCATCGTCATCGCGACGTGTGGGCTCGTCTACGAGCTCGTCGTCGGCGCGTTGGCCAGCTACCTGCTCGGTGATTCCATCACCCAGTTCTCCACCGTCATCGGTGGCTACCTCTTCGCGATGGGCATCGGCAGCTACCTGTCGCGCTACATCGACAAGGGGGTGGCGCAGCGCTTCGTGGAGGTGGAGCTGGCGGTGGCGCTGTTGGGCGGCATCTGCGCGCCGCTCCTGTTCCTCACCTTCACGCTGACGGACCTGTTCCAGGTGGCGCTGTACGGCAGCGTCATCGTCATCGGCACGCTGGTGGGGCTGGAGATTCCCCTCCTGCTGCGCATCCTCAAGGACCAGCTGAAGTTCAAGGACCTGGTCAGCCAGGTGCTGTCGCTGGACTACCTGGGCGCGCTGGCGGCCAGCGTGGCGTTCCCGCTGCTGCTGGTGCCCAAGCTGGGGCTGGTGCGCACCTCGCTGTTGTTCGGCATCCTGAACGCGGCGGTGGGCCTGTGGAGCACGTGGCTGCTGGCGCCGCTGCTCGGCAATCCCCTGCGCCTGCGCATCAAGGCGGTGCTGCTGACGGTGTTCCTCATCGTCGGCTTCGCGCTGGGCGACCGGCTCACCACGTTCTACGAGGACCAGCTCTACGCGGACGACGTGGTGCACGCGTCCAGCTCCCCCTACCAGCGCATCGTCCTGACGCGCGGCAAGCGGGGCTTCTCGCTGTTCCTCAACGGCAACCTCCAGTTCGCCAGCATCGACGAGTACCGCTACCACGAGTCGCTGGTGCACCCGGCCATGGTGCGCGCGGGCAAGATCGACCACGTCCTCATCCTGGGCGGCGGAGATGGGCTGGCCGCGCGCGAGGTGCTGCGCTACCCCGAGGTGCGCTCCGTCACGCTGGTGGACCTGGACCCCTCCATCACGAAGCTGGCGATGGGCTACGACGAGCTGTCCCGCCTCAACGAGAACTCCATGAAGGATGCCCGCATGCGCGTGGTCAACGCGGATGCCATGCAGTTCCTCATGGAGGGGGACCAGCACTACGACGTGGTGATCGTCGACTTCCCGGACCCTAACAACTTCGCGCTGGGCAAGCTGTACACCACGGGCTTCTACAAGCTGCTCAAGAAGCGCGTGGCTCCGGATGGCGTGGCCGTGGTGCAGAGCACCAGCCCGCTGTTCGCCCGGCGCTCCTTCTGGTGCGTGGAGACGACGCTGAAGGCCGCGGGCTACTGGACGCAGCCGTACCACGCGCTGGTGCCGTCCTTCGGCGAGTGGGGCTACGTGCTCGTGGCCCACGAATCCCCCGGACACCACCGGCCGCTGCCGCAGGGCCTGCGCTTCCTGGACATGGACACGCTGGAGACGCTCACGCACTTCCCTCCGGACATGGGCCCGCTGCCCGCGGAGGTGAACCGGCTGAACAACCAGGTGCTGGTCCACTACTACGAGGCGGAGTGGCGGAAGTGGAACTGACGCGGCGGGAGCTCATCGCCGCGTTCCTCGGCTCGGCGGTGGCCAGCGCGTGCAAGCGCGAGCCCGCCCGAGCGCCCATCCCCGGCGCGGTGGTGGACCGCGCGGTGGAGGTGGGCCACAAGCTCCGAGGCGGCCCGCTGCCGCGCGCGCAGACGGTGGAGCCCGTGGACGTGCTGGTGGTGGGCGCGGGCGTGGCGGGCCTGTCCGCCGCGTGGCGGCTGATGGGCGCGGGCGTGAAGGACGTGCGCATGGTGGAGCTGGAGGCGGAGGCCGGAGGCACGTCCCGCTCCGGGCGCAACGCCGTCTCCGCCTTCCCGTGGGGCGCGCACTACCTCCCCGCGCCGCTGGAGGACAAGGGGCCGGTGGTCCGGCTGCTGCGCGAGATGGGCGCGGTGACGGGCGTGGACGCGGAGGGGCGGCCGACCTTCGAGGAGACGCTGCTCATCCAGGAGCCCGAGGAGCGCCACTACTATCGGGGCCACTGGTACGAGGGGCTCTACCTGCGCGTGGGCGCGACGCCCGAGGACCTGGCGGAGCTGGAGCGCTTCGACACGCGGATGAACGCCTTCGCCGCCGCGAAGGACGCCAAGGGCCGCAAGGCCTTCGCGGTGCCCACCGCGCACTCCAGCGACGACGCCGAGTGGACGGCGCTGGATGCGCTGAGCATGGCGGACTGGCTCACGCGCGAGGGCTTCCGCTCCTCGCGCTTGAAGTGGCTGGTGGACTACGCGTGCCGCGACGACTACGGCGCCACGTCCGAGCACATCTCCGCGTGGGCGGGCATCTGGTACTTCGCCGCGCGCCAGGACGGGCACGGTGAGCGCAGCGAGGGCTTCCTGAGCTGGCCGGAGGGCAACGGCCGGCTGGTGCACCAGCTCCGCTCCGCGCTGCCGCCCCGCGTGCTGGAGCGCGACGTGCTGGTGCACACCGTGGAGCCCGGGGAGCACGGCTGCCGGGTGGATGCGCTGGATGCGCGCACGGGGCAGCCTCGCTCGTTCCAGGCGCGGCAGGTGGTGCTGGCGTGTCCGCGCTTCCTCGCCGCGCACGTGGTGGCGCCGTGGCGGACCGCGCGACCCGGGTGGATGGAGGCGTTCAGCTACGCGCCGTGGGTGGTGGCGAACCTGACGCTGTCGACGCCGCCGGAGTCGCGAGGCTTCCCGCTGGCGTGGGACAACGTGTTCCAGGAGAGCAAGAGCCTGGGCTACGTGGTGGCCACGCACCAGCAGCTTCGCCAGTACGAGCGCGGCCCCACGGTGCTCACGTGGTACCTGCCCATGTCGGGCGGCGACGTGAAGGCCGAGCGGCAGAAGTCGCTCTCCGCCACGTACGAGGACTGGGAGGCGCTCGTCATGGCGGACATGCGCCCCGCGCACCCGGGCATCACCCAGCAGGTGCAGCGGCTGGAGGTCATGCGCTGGGGCCATGCGATGGTGCGGCCCACGCCGGGCTTCATGTGGGGCGCCGCGCGCAAGGCCGCGCAGGAGAGCCTGGGCAGGAGCCTGCACTTCGCGCACACGGACCTGGGGGGCCTGGCGCTCTTCGAGGAGGCCAACTGGTTCGGCGTGAAGGCCGCGGAGCGGGTGCTGGCGGAATTGGGCCAGCCGTCCTCGAGCTGGCTGTAGCCCGCGCGCCGTCCAGCGGCGGGCGTGCCGGGCCTTGCCCGCTCGGGTCGTCCCGAAGGGCAGCGGTGGCTGTTCAGTCGCGTGCTCATTCCTGACCTTCGGGGCCGGTGAGGTGTTCCGCCGGCTCGGGGAGGCCTCGACATGTCGCTCAAGGAATACAAGCCGGGCAGCACCTTTCCGGGGACCATCGGCCGCACCTGGGAGCAGTCCTCGCCCGCGTGGCCCCAGCCGCTGCGCGCGAAGCCAGGCGCGCCCAACGTCCTCTTCATCGTCCTGGACGACACGGGCTTCGGGCACCTGGGCTGCTACGGCTCGCCCATCCACACGCCCCACCTGGACAGGCTGGCGAAGGGCGGCCTGCTCTACAACAACATGCACACCACCGCGCTGTGCTCACCCACGCGCTCGTGCATCCTCACCGGCCGCAACCACCACTCCAACGGCATGGCCACCATCACCGAGGTCTCCCTCGGCTACCCCGGCTACAACGGCACCATCCCGTTCGAGAACGGCTTCATCTCGGAGATGCTGCAGGAGCAGGGTTACAACACCTATGCGATAGGCAAGTGGCACCTGACGCCCGCGGAGCAGACGAGCGCGGCGGGCCCCTACAACCGCTGGCCGCTGGGCCGCGGCTTCGAGCGCTACTACGGGTTCCTGGGCGGTGACACGCACCAGTACTACCCGGACCTCGCTCACGACAACCACCCGGTGCTGCCACCCAAGACACCGGAGGAGGGCTATCACCTCACCGAGGACCTGGTGGACCGGGCGGTGGACTTCATCGCGGACGCCAAGCAGGTCGCTCCCGACAAGCCCTTCTTCATGTACTTCTGCACGGGCGCGATGCACGCCCCGCATCACGTCCCGAAGGAATGGGCGGACAAGTACAAGGGCCAGTTCGACGACGGCTGGGATGCCTACCGGCGGAAGGTCTTCCAGCGGCAGCTCAAGCTGGGCGTGATTCCTCCGGGCACCCAACTGTCCCGGCATGACCCGGACGTGGCGGACTGGGACAGCCTGCCTCCCGACGAGAAGCGCCTCTATGCCCGCATGATGGAGGTGTTCGCGGGCTACCTGGAGCACACGGACCACCACATCGGCCGGCTGCTGAAGTTCCTGGAGGAGACGGGGGAGCTCGACAACACGCTCATCATGGTCATCTCCGACAACGGCGCGAGCGCGGAGGGCGGGCCCCATGGCTCCGTCAACGAGCTGAAGTTCTTCAACAACACCCCCGAGTCGCTGGAGCAGAACCTGGCGGCACTGGATGACCTGGGCGGGCCGAAGTACTTCAACCACTACTCGTGGGGCTGGGCCTGGGCCGGGGACACGCCGTTCCGCCGGTGGAAGCGTGAGGTCTACCGCGGCGGCACCACGGACCCGTTCATCGTGCACTGGCCCAAGGGCATCAAGGCCCGGGGGGAGATTCGCCCGCAGTACTGCCACGCCATCGACATGGTACCCACGGTGCTGGACTGTCTGGGCGTGGAGCCACCCGTCGCGCTGCGCGGTGTCACGCAGTCGCCCATCGAAGGCGTCAGCTTCCGCCACACTTTCGACGACGCGCGCGCGGAGAGCCGGCACCACACGCAGTACTTCGAGATGTTCGCCCAACGCGCCATCTACCATGACGGTTGGAGGGCGGTGTGCCCCTTCCCGGGCCCGTCCTTCACCGAGGCGGGCGAGGGCTTCGGCGAGTCGAGGCTCACCGAGGAGCGGCTGCGCAAGCTCGACGCGGAGGGGTGGGAGCTGTACCACGTCGCGGAGGACTGCTCGGAGACGCGGAACCTGGCGGAGGAGGAGCGCGGCAAGCTCCTGGAGATGATTGCCCTCTGGTACGTGGAGGCGGGTCGCTACAAGGTCATGCCGATGGCGTCGCCGGACAAGGCGCTCTTCTCGCTGGAGCGCCCGCAGCTCAGCCCGGACCGCAAGCGCTACGTCTACCGTCCACACACGTCGCCCGCGCCGGAGAACGTGGCCGTGCATGTGCTCAACCGTCCGCACTCCATCACCGCGAAGGTGGACGTGGAGGGCGATGTCGAGGGCGTGTTGTTGAGCCACGGCGGGCTCACCGGCGGCTACACCTTCTTCATCCAGGACCGCAGGCTGCACTACGTCTACAACTTCGTGGGCGAGCGGGAGTTCCACATCGAGTCGGGAGTGGAGGTGCCCGACGGACGCACGGAGCTGCGCTTCGAGTTCGAGCCCACCGACAAGCCGGACCTGGAGGCGGGCAAGGGCGCTCCGGGGCGCGGCAAGCTCTTCATCGACGGGGAGTTGGTCGCGCAGAGCGACATCGCCGCCACCATGCCGCTGGTCATCAGCCTGGGCGAGGGCCTGACGTGCGGACGCGATGACAACTCCGCGGTGAGCACGCTCTACCGGACGCCGTTCGCGTTCCGCGGAGGCACGCTGCGCGAGGTGGTGGTGGACGTGTCCGGTGAGCACCTCCACGACGAGAAGGCGGAGAAGAAGACCGCGATGGCTCGGCAGTAACGAGGATGGCGGCGCGTCGCCGCCCACGGGGCCCGGCCTCCTCCCTGCGCTTCTGGGAGGCCGGGCCCTCGCTTCTTCAGAGGTTCGGCAAGGGCGGGTCGAAGCCCAGCAGGACGCCTCCGGTGATTTCCAGCGTGGGGCGCGCCACCATGGCGTGCTGGGTCAGCGTGTGGATGTCCCGGAGGCAGCGCTGGAGCGCGTGGGTGTGGAACACGGCGGGCCCTCCCGCGGCTTCGTACACGCGGTCCACCGCGCGCGCGGCGGCGCGGGTGCCGTGAGTCATCGCCAGACGCAGGTCCGCGCGGGCGCGCATCGAGACCGGACCCTTCGTGGACGCGTCGAAGGTGGCGTGAATCACCTCCAGCAGGAAGGCGCGGGCGGCGCGCACCTCCGCGTCCGCTTCGGCGACCGTCTCCTGGACGGCGGGCCGCGCGGCCAGGAGCCTGCGCTCGACGAGCACCGTCTTCTGCCGGGCCAGGGTGAGGAGCTCGTCGATGGCTCGGCGCGCGATGCCCAGCGCCACCGCGGGAATCGCGTGGCCGAGCAGGCCGAAGGGAAAGCCATACAGCGGCCGGGAGACTCGCGGCGGCGCGAGCAGCGTGAAGGCGTGGTCCTCGCGGACGAAGAGGTCCCTCACCTCCATGTCCCCGCTGCCCGTGCCGCACAGGCCCAGGGAGAACCACGTGTCGTGCAGCGTGACGGACTCGGCGGGGAAGTAGAGCAGGCGCGTCTCGGGGACGCCCTCGCGCACGAAGCGGGGGTTGCCGCCTTCCGTCACCACCGCGCCGCCCACCAGCCAGTGACAGTGATGACCCGCGCTGGCCCAGGGCCAGCGGCCCGTGACGCGATAGCCTCCCTCGACGCGCTCGGCGCGGCCCAGCGGGGCGGCCACGCCTCCGATGATGACCTCCGGCGAGGAGAAGACCGCGCGCGCCACGGACTCCGGCAGCCAGGCGGACGACAGGCCCGTGCTGGCGCCAATCATCGCGCACCAGCCCGCGGCGCCATCCGCTTGCGAGAGGGCTTCGATGACCTGGAACGAGAGCGCGGGATGCAGCTCCAGTCCTCCGTATGCCTCGGGAATCAGCATCCGGAAGAAGCCCGCGCGGGCGAACTCCGCGATGACGTCTGGAGGGAGGCGCCGTGCGCTCTCGAACTCGGCGGAGCGCGCGGACAGGCGCGGCGCGAGCTCCACGGCGGTGGCCAACAAGGGGTGTGGAGGAAGGCTGGTCATGACAGACAGCCTAGGAAGACCCGCCTCTCGCTCGCCAGGGGCCAACGAGGTGGAATGACGTGAAGAGGGCCTAGCTTCCACCCAGGTGGGTGACGTAGCGCGTGCGCCCGTCGGGCAGACGCTCCGCGTGGGGCGAGGGCTCTGAGTCCACGGCGATGATGACGATGTCGCTTCGCTCCCTCAGCGCGGCGAGCTCGCTGGGCCGCAGCTCCACGGGGCGGCCTCCTCCCGCGCCATGCGGGAGGAAGAGCGCGCGGTCCTTCTCCAGATACAGCACGGGGACGCGAGGCCCCGAGGTCTCGACGGCCTCGGGCACGAAGACATGGACCGTCTGGGCGAGTGACTCCAGTCGAGCGTCACAAGCAGTCAGCAATGCGAAGAGCGGAATCATCCAACGACGCATGACAGTCCTCATGGCCTCGGCCGGAGGCCGGGCGCTTCGAGATTCGTGAGTGAGTGAGTGAGGCTCGCGACGGGCGCGAGCACTCAGTTGGAAGGCGTCACTTCGCAGCGCCCGGAGGCGCGCTGGGAGAGGTCTTCCGCGATGGAGCGCAACAGGGGACCCGTCAAGGTGGAGAGGCTGGCGTCGGTCTCCCCTCCCTCCTTGCGGGTGAGCCACGCGGCCATCCGTCCCAGACTGGCCGCCGTCACCACGTTCAGCCGCACCTCCACCTGGATGACGAAGCGGTCCGTCTTCTCGGGAGGGTCCTCCAGCGTCCACGCCACGCGGTCCAGCTTCAGGGCCTGGGCCCCCTCCGGCAGCGTCCTTCCGTCCAGTGCGTAGCCTTCACGGGTGAAGGCAATCACCTGGGTGAGTCGCGCGCTGTCCACCCGGGTGTTGAACCAGAGGGCCCGGCGCTTCCACAGCGTCAGCTCCACTTCCAGCTTCCCCGCCATGCCCAGCCGGACCAGGCGGTCCAGCTCCTCCGAGAGGAAGGCGAACACCTCCGAGCGGGCCAGCACGCGCCGCCCGGACAGCGTGGCGGTGCAGGTGACTCGAGGTGCCTCGGCCATGGCGGTGGGCGCGAACAGTCCCGCCGTGGCCACCAGGGCCGCGCCGAGAGTACGTCGGGTCCATGTCCCCATCCGTGCCATGGGCCTCAGAACGTCCGAACGAAGAACAGGCGGGCCTCGGGCGTGGACGTGGCCTTCTCGTCCGTGCGCCACGCGACGTCCACGCGCACCTCGTCGCTGAAGTGGAAGGTGCCACCCACGCCCAGCCGCGCGTCCCCCCACTTCTTCTCCGCGCGCACCGTGCCCAGGTCCGCGAAGACGCCGAACACGTGCCACCGGTACTCGGCCGTCGCGAGCACCGACACGTCGCCGCGGAACTCCTTGAAGCCGAAACCGCGCAGCGCGCTCCATCCTCCCAGCGCCTCGCGCTTCTGCTCGGGCAGGTCATCGCCGCCCGCGCCGCGCAGCCGCAGTCGCAGGCCCTCGTTCCAGCCGGTGGGCAGCACCAGCGACACGTCGCTCACCAGCTTCCAGAAGCGCTGGTCGGGGCCAGTGACGGCGGGGCCCTCGCCGACCTCCAGCGTGGCGAAGCCGTGCAGGAACGGGCCGTCATTCCAGTCCACATCCGGGTCCGTCAGGGCCGTCTCCGGCGAGCGGAAGAGCGAGCCCACCTTCGTGTTGCGCGGCGTGCTGCTGGTGTACTCCACCCGCGCGATGACGGACTGGAAGCGGCCCTCGTCCACCGGCGCGTTGGGGAAGGGCGGCGAGTCGCGGCGGAACAACGTGAGTGGCGGGGTGAGGCTCTTCATCGACGTGTAGCGGTCGCTGCGGTACTCGACGCCCGCGAGCCAGTCCTCCGCGATGCGGAAGGTGGCGAACGCCGCCACGCCCTTGCGGCGGAAGTAGTCGCGGTCCGGTCGGTTGATGAGCACCGAGTAGAGGGACGAGTCGATGTCGCTCATCCGCCAGCGGTCCAGCGTGTCGGTGAAGTCATGCGCCTGGGCACCCAGCTCCACCAGGCCCACCGAGGGAATCTCCACCTTCGCGCCGGCAAGCAGGTTGATGCGGCGCTGGCGCTTCGTCGCGTCCGGATCATCCGCGACGTGCTGGCCCTTCAGGCGCAGGGGCAGGATGAGGGCGGCATCCAGCGTGGTGTGGATGCGGTCCTTCACATCCCAGACGCGGAAGGTGCCCGAGAGCCCCGGCGCGAGTCCCGTCACCTGCGTGTGCAGGGGGATGAAGTCCACGTCGACGTCCGGGCTTCGCGGACGCACGTGCACCACCAGGCGACGTCCGTCCAGCGTGATGCCTCGGCCGTCCTCCTCGTTGTTCCACTCGGCGAAGAGCTCCCGCCAGCTCAGCTCGAACTCGTACTTCTCATGGCGCCGGCGCTCCTTGCGCTTGGGCTCCTGCGTCTGGAAGTGGCGGGTGCCGTCCTCCGCGCGCTCCGTGACGACGCGCGCCTCGCGGCCTCGGGAGATGTCATCCGGGTCCGCCGACACGCTCGCCGCCTCGAGGAACGGCAGGCGCGACTCCAGGCGCTCCATGGCGCGGCGCGCATCACTGCGCAGGAAGACCGTCCCGGGCTTGAGGTCCATCGCGTCGCGCACGCGGGCCGCGACGGAGCCATCCACGCCGACCACGTCCACGCTCTCCAGCTGGCCTTCATCGACGACCACGATGAGCTGTCCCTCGGGAGACAGCGTTCCGGAGAGCCTCGCGAGCAGGTAGCCGCTGGTCCGCAGGCCGTTGAGCGCGCGCTGCATCGCGCCCTCCACGCCGCCTTGGATGAGGCCGGGCACGAAGCCGCCCTTGTCCATGCGGGCCAGCCACTCCTTCGGGGGGCGCTGCGGAGGGCAGGGCGTGCTGACCGTGAGCACGCCACGCGCGCCGTTCATCCGCACGGTGGCGACGAAGTCGTCGTCGTCGTCGTCCTCGTCCTCGTCGGTGATGCGGTGGGGGAGGCGGAAGAGCTCGTCGAGGATTTCGTCGTCCTCGATGTCGCGCAGGCCCTGGATCTCCACCGAGGTCACCACGGGGTTCTCCTCGAGGTGGACCTCCATCACGACGGGGCCCTGCTCGGGGACCCGCAGGCGGGGCTCCACGCGGGCGAAGAGTCCGGTGAGCGCGAGCCGGCGCAGCATGGCCTGGAGCTGCTGCGGCTTCTGGGGCGTCCGCGGGTCGTCCAGCGGCGTGCCGATGAACGTGTAGACCTGGGCCTGCGTCAGCCGCTGGAGGCCATGCAGCTCGACGACCTCGGGCGTGAGGGTGCGGCCGCCCAGGTTGAGCTGGAGGGGCGTGAGGACGGAGGTCTCGTCCACGTCATCGTTGCGGAGGTCTTCTTCGCACGCGTCCAGGTTCTCGTGCTTCTTGGAGGGCTTGTCGCCGTCGTCGGATATCAGCGTGAGCGACCAGGACTTCTCCTGGTCGGCGTCGCGCTTCTTGTCCGCGTCGCGAGCCTGGGGCGGGGCGGCTTCGGGGCTGGGGGCCGGGGGCGCGGGCTCGGCCGGGGCGGGCGGAGCCGGGTTGGGAGCAGTCGTCTGCGGCGCGGGCTGTGCGCTGGCGACGAGGGAGACGATGCCGAAGAGGAGCGCGAAGCGGTTCATGCGTGGGGGACAGAGCACGCAGCGTTCCAGGCGGTCCGTCGCGGCAAGTGCTTGAAAGGACGAGTGCTGGCCCGCCGTACCGATGTCATGGACACATCCTGATGTGAAGCCTGGATGTGATACTGACATCGAGGGCCTTGATTGCGTCGGGGTGTCGAGGCGCGCGAGGACGTCACAGGGGCGCGGCGGCGACGGCTTCGATTTCGAGCAGCCAGGCCTCGTCGTAGATGCCGGTGATGATGACCGTCAGCGCGGGCTCATGGGCGCCGAGGACCTCGCGGCGGATGGCGCTGTTCGAGTCACGGTGCTCGCGGCGGCTCAGGAAGGTGGTCACCTTCACCAGGTGGCGGAGCTCCAGTCCGGACGCGGCGAGCACGGCTTCGAGGTTGGCCCAGACCTGACGGCACTGCGCGTCGAAGGTATCGGGCACGGTGCCGTCGGCGCGGGTGGGAATCTGCCCGCTGATGTGGAGGAGCCGCGCGGGCGTCACCACCTCGTACGCGTGGACGTAACCGCCTCCGGGGGCCTGGGCTCCCGGAATCATGCGCCCGTGCGTCGTCATGCGTGACTCCCTGGGGTGATGGGTGGCGGGGACGCTCGCAGAGGCGTTCGAGGGAGGCAACTGCGCCAGGGCTTTGTGGCAGGCTGCCCGGCCGTTTCTTCTGGAAAAGGAGCTTCAACGTGATTCGCAGTCTTCCCACCCGGTTGGCCATGGCGTGCTCGCTTCTGCTCCTGCCCCTGGCCTGTGCTCACGTGGACCCTGTGCGGGACGAGAAGGACATCCGGCAGCTCGTGGACGCGCAGACGGAGGCGTGGAATCGCCACGACGCGGTGGCGTGGTCCAAGGACTTCTCGGCCGACGCGGACTTCATCAACATCGCCGGGACGGTGTTCGAGGGGCAGCAGCAAATCGAGACGCGCCACGCGCAGGTCTTCGAGGCGCTCTTCAAGAACAGCCACAGCAAGGTCACGGTGCGGCGGGTGTCGTTCCCGGTCGCGGACATCGCCGTGGTCGACACGATTCACGAGGTGACGGGGCACAACGGCCTGCCGCCGGGAGTGCAGGACACGGAGCCTGGGCTCTTGCGCACGCAGATGCGCTACGTGATGAAGCGCGAGAATGGAGGCTGGCGCATCGTCGCGGGGCACAACACCGACGTGAAGCCGAAGCCTCCGCCGAAGCCGTAGTTGCTGGAGTGCATCGGGGCGCTCACGTCACAGGACGTCCGAGCGCTTCGATGCCAGCGGCAGGGGCCCCGAGGGGAAGGTGCTCAGCGCGGCAGGATGCGAACGCATGGAGGTGCTGAGCGCGCGCGTTGTCTTGGCGACGGCGCTCAGGCCACCGGCATCCCGAGCGCCTTGATGCGACGGTAGAGGTTGCCCCGGTCCACTTGGAGCAGTCGTGCGGCGCCGGCGATGCTCTCGCCCTCCGCGAGGGCCGCGCGGATGAGCTCCCGCTCGAAGTCCTCGACGTGCTCGCGGTAGCTCTTGTCGCCCAGCTTGGGGCTCGTGGTCTGTGCGGGAGCGAGTGGACTGGAGACTGCCTCGGGACCCAGGGACATCGGGCCGCCCGCGCGCAGCAGGTTGAGCCGTTCGATGACATTGCGCAGCTCCCGCACGTTGCCGGGCCACGAGTAGGCGCGCAGCGCGATGTCCGCGCCGGGAGCCAGGACGAGCGGGACTTCGGGCCCCGCGAACTCCGCCGCGAAGGCGCGCGCCAGCGGGAGCAGGTCGTCCAGTCGCTCGCGCAGCGGAGGGATGTGCAGCGGCATTACGTTGAGGCGGAAGAAGAGGTCCTGACGGAAGCGTCCCTCTTTCACCGCACGAGCCAGCTCCTGATGCGTCGCCGCGAGGACACGCGCGTCGACCGGCACGGGAACGGAGCCGCCGAGCCGCTCCACCTCTCGCGTCTCCAGGACACGCAAGAGCTTGGCTTGGAGCTCCAGCGGCATGTCGCCAATCTCGTCGAGCAGCAACGTGCCGCCGTGGGCTTGCTCGATGCGTCCCGCGCGTCGGCTCACCGCGCCGGAGAACGCGCCCTTCTCGTGGCCGAACAGCTCGCTCTCGAGGAGCGTGGACGGGATGGCCGCGCAGTTGACCGCGACGAGCCGGCCCTTGCGTCCCGAGGCCAGATGCAGCGCACGGGCGACGCGCTCCTTGCCCGTGCCCGTCTCGCCGGTGATGAGCACCGCGGCGTCGCTGGGCCCCACGCGGGCGATGAGCTGCCGCAGCGTGTTCATCGACGGGCTCTCGCCCACGAGATGTCCGGGGCGGGCGAGTGCATCGAGCAGTCGCTCGCGCTCCTCTTGGAGCGAGCCCAGCGCCATCGCGTTGCGGAGCGCGGTGACGAGGCGCTCGGGGGAGGGGGGCTTTTCGACGAAGTCCGTCGCCCCGAGCTTCAGGGCCTGCGCGGCCTCGGAGGGAGAGGCTTCACCCGACAGCACCACCACGGGCACCGGAAGCGGGCGAGGCAGCCGCGCGAGGAACTCCAGTCCCGTCTCTGCTGGCATGCGCAGGTCGAGGAGCATCACGCTGGGAAGTCCCTCGGGCGCATCGAGGACGCGAGAGGCTTCGGCGGTGGAGCGGGCCTCGACGGGCGTGAAGCCCTCGTCGCTCAGCAACCCGCGCAGGGCCTTGAGGACACCAGGGTCGTCATCGACAACAAGGATTCGTGGGCCGGGCTTCATGAGGTCGTCACAGGTGTCGAAGAGGGGCGAAGAGGCCGCGCCACTCGCACGAGCATACCGCCGCCAGTCGAGCGCTTCCGCGAGTGTGAGCCGTAGTGCTCGGAAAAGGGGCGTGGGCCTGTCTTCATGAGGTCGTCACAGGCGTCGAAGAGGGATGCGGCGGCAACTCCACTCGCGCGAGTGCACTGCTGCACGCGCGAGCCGTCATGCTCGACGAGGGTTCGTGGGCCTGTCTTCATGAGGTCGTCGTCACGGGCGTAGAAGAGGGATGCAGCGGCAACGCCACTCGCGCGAATGCACTGCTGCAAGCGCGAGCCGTCATGCTCGACGAGGATTCGCGAGCCCGTCTTCATGAGGTCGTCGTCACGGGCGTAGAAGGGGGACGAAGCGGCAGCTCCACTCGCGCGAGCGTCCCCCCGCCGGGCGCGGGCTCGAGCCGGAGCGAACCCCCGTGCTCATGCGTGATCTTCTGCGAGATGGGCAGCCCGAGCCCGCTGCCCTCGGGCTTCGTGCTGAACAACCCTCGCGTCAGCGCCGCGCCCTCCAGCACCGAAGGGATGCCGTTCCCTCCATCCGCCACGGAGACGCGCACGCCCCCTCCCTCCACGGGCTCCGCCGAGACACGCACCGGAACCGAGCCCTCGGCGGAAGCCTCGGCCGCGTTCTTCACGAGGTTGCCGAACAATCTGCGCAGTCCATCCGGGTCCGCTTGCAGCGACACCTCGGGGCCGGGCAACAGCTCCACGGGCACTGGCGAGGTCTGTGCGTACAGCACACAAATCTCCGAGAGCAGCGGGCGCAGCGGGACGTCCTGGAACCTGGGCGCGGGCAGTCGGGCGAAGGTGGAGAAGCTCTGCGTCATGCGCATCAGCAACTCGACCTCCTCTTGCAACAGCGCCACGGACTCGCTGACCCGCAGGGCATCCGCCGGAGACCCCGTGTCCGCGCGCTGGAGCCGCGCCAGCGAGAGCTTCATCGCGGTGAGCGGATTCTTCAGCTCATGGGCCAGCGCCCGAGCCACGTCCTGCCACGCGGCGATCTGCTCGGCGGACTTGAGCCGCTCACGCTGCGCGACCAGCTCCTGCCCCATCCGGTTGAACTGACCCAACAAGAACTCGAACTCGTCACGAGGCGGCTCAGAGACAGGCAGCCGCACGGTGAGGTCCCCTCGCGCATAGGCCCACATGCCCTCCGTGAGCACCGTGACGGGGCGCGTGAGCGTGCGGCCAAGCAGCATGGCGGCCACCGCCAACACTCCGCCCGAGACGAACACCAGCACCGCGATGAACATGGGCACCCGGCGCACCAGCGCCCTGCGCGTCAGCTCCGCCTGCGCCAGATGGAGCCGCACCTCATCCAGCGAATCTCGCGACAGCCCCCGCTTCTCCAGGTCCGAGGACACCTCGTCGAGCACCGCCTCCACGGGCGCCACCGAGACGGACAGCATCCGCTCCAGCGCGACGTGAGCCACCACCCCGAGCAGCACCAGCGGCAACAGTCCCGCCAGCAACATGACCGCCAGCAGCCGGTAGCGGAAGCGGGGAGGAGGGGGCGTGGTGGACATGGTGGTGGTGGACGAAGAAGGGGCGACAGACGCACTACGCGGAAGCCGCGCCGCGCTTGCGTGGAGGTTGTACCGCCCCCGCAGCCCAACACCCAACCCCGTCGAGAGGCTGATAACTTGGGGATGGATGCCTCGTCTCCTCGCGCCCTCCCAGAGTTGGTTGTTCAGCCCGAGGGTGGACCTCGCCATCTTCGCCGGCAGTGCGCTCGTGTCGGTGGCCCTGGTCCTCGGCGCACCGTGGCTGGGCGCCGTGGGGGACACCCCGCCGTGGGCCTGGTTGCTCCTCGTCGTCTGTGTCGACGTGGCCCACGTCTGGTCCACGCTGTTCCGCACCTATCTGGACCCCGTCGAGCTGAGGGAGCGTCCGGGCCTCTACCTCGGCGCGCCCCTGGCCGCATGGGCCGTGGGCGTGGTGGCGCACCAGATTTCGTCTGGGACGTTCTGGACGCTGTTCGCGTACGTGGCCCTGTTCCACTTCGTCCGTCAGCAGTACGGCTGGGTGGCGCTGTACACACGCAAGGCCCGAGCCTCCGCCGTTGAGCGCCGCCTGGACGCCGCGGCCATCTACGCCGCCACCGTGGGCCCCGTGGTCTGGTGGCACGCGAACCTGCCGCGCGAGTTCTGGTGGTTCGTGGAGGGCGACTTCCTCCCAGGGTTGCCCGCATGGATGGGCACCGTGGCGCTGGTGCTCCACGCGGCGGTGCTCGCGGCCTGGGTCCTGTTCCAACTCGTCCGCGTGGTGCGCGGCGAGGGACTCCAGGCGGGCAAGGTGCTCCTCGTGGGCGCGACGTGGGTGGCCTGGTTCGGCGGCATCGTCCTGGCGCGCGACGACTTCACGTTCACGGTGATGAACGTGGTGCTGCACGGCGTGCCGTACTTCGTGCTGCTCTTCCGTTACTCGCGCGGGCGCGGAGAGGAAGGCGGTTACGGCGCGGCGGGTGTCCTGCTGCGCGCGGGGCTGCCGGGCTTCCTCCTGTTCCTCGTGGCGCTCGCGTTCACCGAGGAGCTCTTGTGGGACCGCATCATCTGGCATGACCGACCCGGCATTTTCGGGAGCCTGGATGTTCAGCTCGCACCGGACCTGCTCGCGTTGGTGGTGCCGCTGCTCGCGTTGCCGCAGGCCACGCACTACGTGCTCGATGCGTTCATCTGGAAACCCGGCCGTCAGCCCGCGTTGCTTGCGCGACTGGGATGGGCTCCGCGCGTGACATCCGACGGTCCACCAATCGCCACCCCGAATGAATCAGCGATGGCGGTTCAAGGGAGGAGTGACTAAGGGTCTGGGGTTCTATGTCTCGACTCCTGCTCGTCTCCAATCGTCTCCCAGTCACCGTCAAGGTGGAGAAGGACAGCGTCGCCGTGGCGCGCAGCGCCGGAGGGCTGGCCACGGGGTTGCGCCGGCCGCATGAACGCTCCGGAGGGCTGTGGATAGGTTGGCCCGGGGATGTCTCCCGATTGTCAGATGCTCAACGGACGCGCGTGGAAGCGCAGCTCGCCGAGCAGCGCTGCGTTCCGCTCCACCTCACCAGCAGCGAGGTGAACCGTTACTACGAGGGCTACTCCAACCGCGTGCTGTGGCCGCTGTGCCACTACATGCTGGACCGCATCCCTCGGCAGGACCGCGACTGGGAGGTGTACCGCAAGGTCAACGAGCGCTTCGCGGACCTCGTCGCGAAGCAGTATCAACCGGGCGACATCATCTGGGTGCACGACTACCAGCTGATGCTGGTGCCGGGGATGTTGCGACAGCGGCTGCCCGAGGCCCGCATCGGCTACTTCCACCACATCCCCTTCCCGTCGTCGGAGGTCTTCCGCACGCTGCCCCGGCGCGATGAGCTGCTGAAGGGGCTGCTCGGCGCGGACCTGGTGGGCTTCCACACGGTGAGCTACGTGCGGCACTTCTCGGGCTCGCTGTTGCGGCAGCTCGGGTTGGACACGGACGTGGACTGCATCACGTGGGAAGGGCGCCAGGTGCGCGTCGGCGCGTTCCCCATGGGCATCGACGCGGATGCCTTCGACGCGCTCGCGCGGGAGGTGGGCGTCCTGGAGGATGTCGCCTCGGTGCGCCGGGGCGCGGAGGGTCAGCGGCTCCTGTTGGGCATCGACCGGCTCGACTACACGAAGGGCATTCCGCGCAGGCTCCTCGCGGTGCAGCGGCTCCTGGAGCGGGAGCCCTCCTGGCGCGGGCGGCTGCGCTTCGTCCAGGTGGCCGTGCCCAGCCGCACGCAGGTGGAGGCCTACGCCACGTACCGCGAGCAGGTGAACGAGCTGGTGGGCCGCATCAATGGCCAGTACGGCACCGTGCAGAACGTGCCCGTGCACTACCTCTTCCGCTCCTTCAACGAGAAGCAGCTCGCGGGGCTTTACCGCGCGGCGGACGTGATGCTCGTCACCCCCGTGCGCGACGGGATGAACCTGGTGGCGAAGGAGTTCTGCGCCGCCCGCCCGGATGACGATGGCGTGCTGGTGCTGAGCGAGTTCGCGGGCGCCGCGGACGAGATGCGCGGGGCGCTCGTCGTCAACACGTACGACATCGAGGCCACCGCGGATGCCATCGAACAGGCGCTCAAGATGTCGGAGACCGAGCGGCGCGAGCGCATGCGCGGGCTGCGCGCCCAGGTGAAGGCCCACGACGTCCACTGGTGGGTGTCCCACTTCCTGGGCCGCCTCCAGGGCCTGCCGACGGTGTCCGTGAACCGGGCGAAGGAAGGCGCGGAGGCGCTGGCGCGGATGAAGTCGGCAGAGCACCTGGCGCTGATGCTCGACTACGACGGGACGCTGGTGGGCTTCGCGCCCCGGCCGGAGCTGGCCGCGCCGGACGACGCGCTCCAGGCGCTCCTGGCGAAGCTGGTGGCGCGGCCGAACACGACGGTGAGCGTGGTCAGCGGCAGACCTCGCGAGACGCTGCAGGCGTGGTTCGGCACCCTGCCCATGGGGCTCCACGCGGAGCACGGCCTGTGGTCTCGCCCGGCGCCGGGCCTGCCGTGGAAGATGCTGGAGGGCGTGACGCCGGAGTGGAAGGCCGCGGCCCGGCCGGTGCTCGACGAGTTCTCCGCGCGCATCCCCGGCTCGTTCGTGGAGGAGAAGTCCGCGTCGCTCGCGTGGCACTACCGGCAGGTGGACCCGGAGTTCGGCGCGATCCAGTCCCGCGAGCTGCGGCTGAAGCTGTTGGAGACCTTCGCGCGGCAGCCGGTGGACATCCTCCCAGGCGACAAGGTGGTGGAGGTGCGGCCCCACGGGGTGCACAAGGGGCGGGTGGTGGACTCGGTGACGCGCGCGCTGGCGCCGGGCACGCTGGTGGTGGCCATGGGCGATGACCGCACGGACGAGGACCTGTTCGCGGCCATCCCCGAGGACGGGCTCACCGTTCACGCGGGCAACAAGCCCACGCGGGCCACGTACCGCGTCAGCGGCCCCCAGGAAGTGCGCGCGCTGCTGGCCGCGCTGGTGGAACCCTCGCCGGAATAACGCGGGGGGCAGGTGACAGTCTCGCCCCCGACGGGTGTTGGGGTCTCAGGGCCGGATTCGCTGACGGAGATGAGACAACATGGATATCCCGCGTCGTGGGTTGCGGGTAGGGGCTGCGGTGCTGGTGGTGAGCTTCTCGGGGACGGGCTGCGGTCTCGGTGACGAGGCGGTCAACCACGACCTGGAGTCCAGCGAATCGGCTTTGGAGCAGGGCCGGTCACCCCTGGCGCCGCTCGACCGGGAGGCCCTGCGACAGGCCCTCTCGGGACTGCCGGACTCGGCGGTGACGGCGGCGCAGGTCCGCGTCGAGGGCTCCGCGGGCCGCTGGCTGGGCAGCTCCGGCGTGGCGGACATCCACTCGGGCGCGCCCGTGCCGAAGAACGCACGCTTCCGCATCGGCAGCATCACCAAGACCTTCACCGCCACCGTGGTGTTGCAGCTCGCCGCGGAGCGACGCGTGGACCTGGACCGGCCCGTGCAACACTATCTGCCGGGACTGTTGCCATTGGATTACGGCCCCGTCACGGTGCGCCAGCTCCTCAATCACACGCACGGCCTGCCGGGAGTGCCGCTGCCGACGAAGGACCCCGAGTGGTTCTTCGAGAACCGCTTCCGCCGCTTCACGCCCCGGGAGCTGGTGTCGCTGGCGCTGGAGCAGGAGCGGCGCTTCGAGCCGGGCACGCGGCAGGAGTACGGCAACATCGGCTATCTCGTCGCGGGCCTTCTCATCGAGAAGGTGACGGGCCGGCCCTATGGCCACGCTGTGCGCGAGCGCATCCTCCAGCCGCTGGAGCTGAACGACACGTCCGTGCCAGGCAATGACCCCACGATTCCAGGCCCCCACGTCCGGGGCTACGAGGCCGTCACCCAGGGCGACGGCACGGTGCGCCTCATCGACGTCACGGAGTCGAACCAGTCCATCCCCTGGGCCGCGGGGGAGATGATTTCGACCACGGCCGACCTGGACACCTTCCTCTGCGCGCTCTTCCGGGGACGGCTGGTGCCGCCCGCGCAGCTCGAGGAGATGTTCACCGTTCCGGACGTGCCCTTCGCGGGCGGAGGCCGCGCGATGTACAGCGCGGGCCTGATGCGCATCCCCATCAACGGGCTCACGCTGTGGGGCAAGAGCGGGGACCGGCACGGCTACAACAACGGCATGGGCGCGACGCGGGACTTGCGCCGGCGCCTGGTCTACTCGGTGAACACGCTGCACATGGGGCAGGAGCGGCCGGCCATCGCCGACCGCATCGTCTCCACCACCTTCGTGACGCGGGGGTCTGGCCAGTGAGGTGACCGGGCCCCTTCCGGCGCGGCCTACCGCGTGAGCGACGCGGTGCGGCCGGTGGGGCCCTGGATGGCGACGCGGCGCCCGAAGGCGCGGTCCACCCGGCCCAGGAAGTCCCTGAACGCGGGGTACTCCTCCGCCTTCACCCGGGCGACGGAGAGCATCACCTCGCCGTCGGCGATGAGCTTGCCGTCCTCCACGCGGAAGTTCATGCGGAGGCGGCCGAAGGGCGTCGACTCATCCACCGCCTGGGGCAGCTCCGTCACGGACCAGCCCGCGGGCAGCGCGTAGGTGAGGTGGAACGTGTTCACCCACGGGCTCTGCATCACCAGGTCGAAGCGGCGCTCGGCCAGCGGCGCGAAGGCCTGCTGGTAGGTGCGGCCCGTGCCGAAGGGCAGGAAGCGCACGCCGTTGGGCAGCACCTCCGAGTAGCGCGGGATGCTCATCTGGAAGTCCATGGCCACGTCGTCGTCCAGCCGCGTGGTGTCGCTCAGCGTCACCTCGTTCACGGTGAGCCCGGGGAAGCTCTGCGCCCACGCGCGCTCGAAGGTGGACTTGCGCGTGGCCTCCGGGCGGTACGCGCGGCGGTACTCCGGCGCCGTCTGGCCGCTCACCGAGCTCTTGCCCGTCACCTGGGCGCTGCCGTCCGGGCGCAGCGTGACGCTCATCTTCAGGCGGGTGGCGTTGTCCTCCGCCTTCGCCTCGGGCGTGGTGAGGAAGGTGCTCTTGCCGTCCGGCTCCACCACCAGGACGTTGGCGACGCGGTCCGCGCTGGGCAGCTCCTTGGCGCCGTGGAACTCCGCGGTGCCATCCAGGTACAAATCGAACTTGGGGACATACGCAATCGCGTGGTTGAAGGCCGCGAGGCTCGCGGGCTCCGCGTCCAGCGCGCCCAGGTTGCGCATGCGCAAGAGCACCAGCCGGCTGTCGACGCCCGCGACGCGCAGCATGGAGTGGATGAGGCTCGCCTTGTCCTTGCAGTCGCCGAAGCGCCGCGCGAGCACCCGGTCGACGCGGTAGGGCTTGAAGCCGTGGATGCCGAACTCCAGCGCGACGTAGCGGGTGTTGGTGACGACGAAGTTGTAGATGGCGCGCACCACCGCCAGCTCGTTCTTCCGGTCCACGCCCTGGAGCACCTGGTCCACCGTCTGGCGCAGCTCCGTGTTGGGCTGGAGCTGGTCGCGCACCAGGCCCCACCAGTAGCGGCCCACCTGGTCCCACGTCTGGTACGTGGAGACGTGGAGGTTCTGGGCGACCTCCGCCCAGCCCGGCATGCCCGGCTCCGGCACCACCTTGGACACGTGCTTCGCGTTCCAGCGGTACAGCACGCGCCCGCCCTCCAGCGACTCCTGCGCGCTCTCCACGCTGCCCTGGCGGCTCTTGTTCCAGTACAGCGGGCGCTCCTTGGGCATCTCCACCAGGTACTGGAAGCGCAGCTTGGGATAGACGCCCTGCACGCTCTCCACGTCGCCCCAGTAGTCCGACAGCAGGTTCTCCTGCGCGGTGTCATCCAGCCGGTACGTCACCTCCAGCGTGTCACCGACGGCCAGGGATGGGAACGAGAGCACCTTGGCGCGGGCGTCGTAGTACATGCCCGTCCACGGCTCGTTGATGTTGCGGTCGTTCTCGCCGTAGCTCTCCACCACGGAGCCATCCAGCTTCGTCACCCGGGCGCGCAGCACGCGCACCTCCTGGCGGTCCGGCGAGTAGGTGATGGGCATGGTCCGGAACGCGTCCACGCCGCGCGCGTTCTGCACCTTCACCACCATCTGCGTCATGCGGCTGGACAGACCGCTCTTCTGGACGTGCACGTAGGTGTTGTCGACCAGGTAGATGGCGTCCTCGTGCACGTAGGCCTCGGCCTCCTTGGCCAGGGGCCTAGCGTCCACCAGGTGCTGCATGCCGGCGCCGGTGCCCTCGCCCTTGAGGGCGCGCAGGGCTTCCTTCAGGCCGGGGTTCTGCGGGCGCAGCACCAGCGAGCGCTCGAAGGAGGCCAGCGCGGGCTCGCGGCGGCCCGCGGCGAGCAGGGCGCGGCCCTCGCGCTCGTAGACCTCCGGCTCGTCCGGGGACAGCTCGCGGGCCTCGCGGAAGAGGGCCACAGCCGGCTCCACCGCGCCGTTGCTGGCCTTGAGCTCCGCGAGCCTCACGCGCGCGCCGTTGTCGAACGGGTTGAGGGTGACGAGCTGCGCGTACTCGCGCTCGGCGGCCTCCACCTGGCCGGTGTCCGCGAGCAGCGCGGCCAGTGAGCGGCGCGTGCCGGTGTCGTCGAAGCGCAGGGCCAGCACCACGCGCATGCGGTCCATGGCCTCGCGGTCGCGGCCCAGCTGGCGCGACACCTGCGCGGCCGAGCGCACCACGCGCGGCAGCCGAGGTTGATAGCGGAACGCCTCCTCGACGAGGGCCTGCGCGCGGGGACGCTCGCCCAGGGCCTCGTAGGCGCGCGCGAGCACCAGGCGCGCGGGGGCGTCGTCCGGCGTCTTCTCCAGCACGGGGGCCACGAGCTCCAGCACGCGCTCGGGGTGGCCGCGCTCCAGCTCGTGGTCGGCCAGGGCGACGCGGGCGTCGGACAGCGTGGGGTCCGCGGCGATGGCGGCCTCGATGAAGCGGCGGCGCTCGTTCAGGTCATCGCGCTGGAGGCTGGCGGCGAGCAGTTGCAGGCGCGCGTCCTTGGGGGCCTCTTCCGCGGCGAGCGCGGCCTCCACGGTGGCGGTGTGCTCGCGGTCGTCGAAGCCCCGGTAGAAGCCGAGGACTCGCGCGTAGTCAGCGCGCAGCTGCGGGTCCTCCGGCTTCTTCTCCACCAGGGCGCGCAGCGCGGAGGTGAGGGTGGGCAGCACCTGGGGCGCGGGGGCGGCGCCGCGCTCCACGGCGGGGACCTTGGCGGGCAGGGTGGCTCGGACGGAGGGAGACTCCTGGCGCAGGTAGAAGCCCAGCGGGCCGTTCTCCTGGCACACCTTGAGGAGCACGCGGTTGAGGCCCTTGCGAAGCTTCACGGACACGCGGGACTGGTCCGGGCGCGGCAGGTTGTAGCGGTCCTCCTTCGCGGCGAGCTGCCCGTTCACCCACAGGCGGAAGGCGCCGGAGGTGCCCAGACCCAGGGCCACGCGCGTCTCCTGGGAGGACTCCAGCCAGGTGACGGCGTAGGCCACGGCCTCGCGGTTGGGGCGCACGGAGCTGGCGAGGTCCACATAGCCATCCGCGGTGTTCGCGGTGAGCTTGTGCCAGGACACCTGGCGGCCCTTGGCGCCGGGGAAGCTGGCGGTGAGGTCCAGGGTGGGGCTCTCCGGGCCGAAGTCCGTGTCACAGCCCGACTTGCCCTCGTTGTCGAAGCCGCCGACGACGAAGTAGTCGCCGACGAAGCCCATGGACTGCTTCACCTCGTTGGCGCGCACCAGGCGGCCTCGGGCGCGCTCGGTGTCGAGCAGGAGCAGCTGCGCGGTGGCGCGGGTGTTCGCGTCGAACTGCCGGCGCGAGGCCACGTAGGCGTAGGTGCTCACCAGGGGGGTGAGGTCCTCGACCTCGTCGACCAGGGAGTGCAGCCGCAGGAGGCTCGCGGCGGCGCGAGGAGAGGCGGCCTGCTTCATCGCCTCGGCCGCATAGGTCCGAGCGGTCTCGTCCGCCGCGGGCCGAGCCTGCGCCCACAGGGGACAGGTGAGCACGAAGACTGCGGCCAGCCATGTGAAGCGGGACATCCGTTCTCCTCGGTGCGACATGCGTGTGGAGCGTCCGGCCCCAGCATTCCAGGCCGCCGACGCCGATGAACAGGCAAACCCTCCCGGGCCTTCCCCTGCATGCGGCCCCGGACGGCGGACAGGCAACCGAAAACGTCCCTCTGGAGGTGCGGTGGTTGGAGGTGGGTTCGGGTGGGCTTCAGGGTGGGAAATCAAGAAAAACGCGACTAGATTGCGCCACCCGGGTCCCTGGGTCATTCCAGGGATGAAGGTCATCCGTTACCCAGGGAGTTTCCATGCGTCGTCTTGTCGTGGTGCTGACCGCGTTGAACCTGGCCGCCTGTGCCCATGGTGGTGCCGCTCCGGAGTCCTCCGAGGTGGGGGAGGTGGGGGCGCAGAAGGCGCCGCCGCTGACGGCGGAGGCCACGCCGGAGGCGCGCAAGGCGGCGTCGGAGGCGGAGGGGCTGGCGCGCAGCGGGGAGTCGGCGCAGGCGTTGCCGCTGTACCGGGTGGCGTGGGAGGGCGGGGTGAGGACGAAGGACCTGGCCTACAACGCGGCGTGTGCGGCGGCGTTGGCGAAGGCGTCGGATGAGGCGCTGGTGTGGTTGAGGCGCGCGGTGGAGGCGGGCTTCGACAACGCGAAGCACATGAAGAGCGACCCGGACCTGGTCAGCATCCGGGAGCTGCCGGGGTACGCGCCGCTGGAGCAGAAGGCGGCCGCGGCGGAGGCGAAGCTGTATGAGGCCGCGAACCCGGAGCTTCGGGATGAGTTGTTGCGGCGGATGGATGAGGACCAGGAGGCGCGGCAGGCGCTGATGGCCTCGAACTTCAAGGACGAGGCGGCGCAGGCGAAGTTGCGCGAGGTGGATTCGCGCAACACGGTGTGGCTGAAGGGAATCATCGCGAAGGTGGGGTGGCCGGGGCACGAGGTGGTGGGCGTGCGCGGCTCGTTCGCGGCGTGGCTGTTGGTGCAGCACGCGGACCAGGATGTGGCGTTCCAGTCGGAGGTGCTGCCGATGTTGGAGAAGGCGGTGGCGCGCGGCGAGGGCTCGGCGAAGAACCTCGCGTACCTGACGGACCGGGTGGCGGTGAACACCGGGAAGCCGCAGCGGTATGGGACGCAGCTGGAAGAGGTGAATGGCCGCATGGTGGCCAAGACGCTCGAGGACCCCGCGGGAGTGGATGAGCGACGCAAGGCCGTGGGCCTGGGGACCCTGGAGGAGTACATCCAAAGCTTCGAGCGGATGAAGGCGGCGAGCCAGAAGCCCTGAGGGGCTCGAGATGGGGGAGGGCGGTCGCGGCCCGCCCCCTCTCCCTGCTCACTTCTTGAGCAGCGCCGTGAGTCGCTCGCAGTGTTCCTGGGCAGGGAAGTGGACGCTAGACGGCGTCAACGTTTCCTTCTTGCGAGTGAGAATCCAGGCACGGAATTCAGAAGCAGCTCTACACAAGAGATCTCGGGCGCCGGCGAGATCGCCTGTGGATTCTGCAATGGATGCACGTTTCTCCATGCATGCCCATGCGGTCCCAGGAGGGGCATTTTTCAGGGCATCGTCCAGGGCTTGAATCCCTTCCTTCTCGCGACCCAGGACATGGAAGTATTCGGACGAGTTCAACGCCATGTCGCAGGCCGCCGCAGGAGCGGCAGCAGACTGCCTATCCATCAGGAATATCCTTGAGGCAGTACTCAAATTGCCTTTCCAACTCAGCTTCGACGAGCCGCGTTCTGAGTTGAAACTCGCGACAATGGAATACTCTCCAGCGTTGAGCAGGGCCGTCTCTTCGGGAGTGAGCACGAAGTGAACGACTGTCTGCTGGCTCTTGAGAGTCAAGTTGACGCTTCGTGGGGGATTCCCAACTCTCGTCAGCGGCCAGGTTGTTGGTGTCCGCACCCGGTTCTTTCGGGAGAAGACTTCGATAGAGAGAAAACGGTCCCACCCTCCATCTGGAGCTTCAACCGAGAACTCGCTCTCGGTTTGGCGCTTGTTGTTTGGGTGAAAAAGACCTGGATGTCGCAATCCCACGGAGAGAACCAGAGGGCTTCCCTTGGGCAGTTGCTCCAGGCTGGACGCGACAAAGAGTCTGGGAACAGGGAGTGCCTGTTCCTCGGTCGAGTCGCCTGACTGGGCCCATCCTGGAGTCGCCACGAGGGCGGCAACGACCATGACCCAGGACGAAAAGCAGCAGAATACGGATGCCCTCACGTGTGGCCCCCTTGGCTGTTTGTCATGGGCGCGCAGCCTTTCTCGGCGTGCTCGATGGCGTGTCGCCGCCGCTCGAGTACCTCGCGTTCGTTCGCGAGAAGCCCGGGGAGTTGCAGGTGTGCACAGACGAGCGCGTGCGTGTAGCAGGCGTAGCTCGACGTATTCCGAGCCAGCTCACGAAAGAGCGTGAGCACCTCGGCGTGGGCTTCAGGCGTCGTCTTCGCCACCCAGGCCAGCGCGAGCAGCGCTGCCTCCACTGTCCAGTCCATGGGGCCTCGCGCCAAGGTGAGCAACACGCTCCTGCGGCGTGAACCCTCCCAGGCTTCTTCGCCCCGTGCGATGACGAAGGCCGCTGCCACCTGGATGCGCTGGAGTCAGGTCCATGGCGAGTGCGGCCCCTGTGGCGCTGGTGGATGCACCATGGCGTGAGCCCACTGCACAGGCCCGTGCTCCGCGCGCACTCCGGCGAGCTCCATGGCCCGCTGCCACCACTGCTCCCCTGGAACGGGAGGGAGGCGAGGCCCGCGAGCGCCGCCGCCACCTCGGGCGCCGGGCGCGGCACCGCACGCGTGGGACGCGTTCCCGAGTAGCTCCAGCGCGTGAACTCCACGAGCCCACTCGGCAACCGCGGGTCGGGCTTCTGGACGTCTCGGACCGAGAGCTCCATCGGGGGGGGGAAGCCTCGCCAGAGTCGATGCAGCTCCCACGCGAGCTGCACACTCGGCGCCTCGACCCAGCTCGTTGTGAGCGTCAGCGGACCCGAGTCACTCGCCGACGGAGGCTGGAGCACGAAGTGCCGCAACGCATGGATGCCCGCATCCGTGCGCGAAGGGAGGTAGTCCTCGAAGGCCCTGAGGCGTCGAATCGCCTCCCTCGCGAGCGCCCGAGTCCTGTCATGCCCCGGCCGCGTGTCGTCCAATCGCAGCAACGTCTCCAGCGCCTCGCGCGACCCCTGCTGAACGAAGCGGTGATACGCCACTGAGGCGGAAGCCCAGGGCTCGCCTGGAAGCTGGCTCAGGATGTCCTCGTACCAGCGCAGCCCCTCCTCGACGCGGCCCTGCTCACAGCGCATGTCCGCCGCGTCCAGTCGCGTGGAGAGATGGGCCGCGTCATGCTTCAGCGCGACCAGATAGGCATCAAGCACCTGGGGAAGCTCGCCGCGCGCGCGATGGATGCCGGCCAGCAGTGTCGCCGTGAGCCATCCCGGCGAACCCGCATGCGCCGACCTCGCCACGGCGAGCGCATCGTCCAACCGCCCCAGTCGATGAAGGAGCGTCCCCTGCAACCAGCGCACACCGACATGAGCCGGAGGCCGCGCGACGAGCACCTCCGTGATGCGCAAGAGACGCGCGAAGGTGTCCTGGTCCTCGCGCGCGGACTTGGACAGGACGGAGCTCAACAGTGCGGCCGCTGTGTCAGGGGCAACCGACTCGGCCGCCCCCGGAGTCTCCAGCCACGCGATTCCCCACCGCGCGAAGTCCGCATCGGGCTTGGTCCTGGCCACTTGCGCGAACAGTTCCAGCGCGGGCTGTGTCCTGGCACTCCGCGCGAGAAACCACGCATGGACCGCGGCCGTCGCGAAGGACACTCGACCATCGACGGGCACATAGAGCAGGGGCTCGGGGCCCGAGGCACGCGCGAGCTTCTCCAGCAACGCCAACCACTCCACCCGCTCCGCATCCGCGCCCAATGCGCAACCGAGGTGGAACGCCGCATGGGCGAAGTCGCTCGCGGTGAGTGCCTCGGCGGCGAAGGAGGCAGCCTGCTCGGGCGTGGATTGGAGCGAAGCGTGTGAGCAGTCCATGAACGGGCCAGAAGCCTAGCCCGTCAGTTCCCTGGATGCATGGACACCCCCGCCCCTCAAAGCTGGATGCCGAAGTGCTCCGCGAGGGCCCGCGCTCGGGCCTCCTCCTCCACGGGCACCTCCTGCTTCTCTTGGCCTTGTGTCAGCACGAGCGCGCCCTCCTTGAGGGTGACGCGGCCGCTCGGCGTGGCTCGCGTACACAACCGCTTCTGCGTGAAGAACGAGTCCGGCGCGGTCTGGTGGTAGTGGCACATGCCGGTGAAGTCGCCCAGCGCTCGAGGCACGAGCGAGAGCGAGTACTGCGCCTCCCATCCCGCCCCCAGGTCACGCCAGAGGATGAGCCGCTCCCCCTCGGGAACGAGCCGGAAGTCGTGCCCGCAGCGCGTCTGCACTCCGCGGTCATCCAGGCGCAGGGGCTCCAGGAATCCATCTCCGAAGCCCACGTCCACCAACCAGCGCTCGCCGCCGTCCTCCACCTGGAGCGTCAGGTGGTCGAACTCGGGGCCGAAGGTTCCGTTCTTCTGCTCCGAGGCCACTTGCGCGGACAGCGGCGTCACCGCGTAGCCGCGCGAGGCGAGCAGTCGCGAGAACAAGCCATTGAGCTCGTAGCAGAACCCGCCGCGCCGACGCGCGACGATCTTGTCGAACAGCGAGTCCACATCGAGCCGGATGGGTCGGCCCAGGTGGATGTCCAGGTTCTCGAAGGGGACCGACTCCAGATGGGCGCGGTGCAGCGCGGCCAGCGATGCATCCGGCCAGGCACCGATGCGTTCGAGATAGCGGCCAGCGTCGAACATGGCACTGATGTAGCGCGCTCGAGCCCGGCGGGTACACGGCCTGCCGGGTGGGAAGTCCAAGGGACGACGAAAAGGGAGGCTCCCCTCGGTGGAAGGAGGGGAGCCTCGCGCGCCTCAGCGGGGCAGCCGGCTCAAGAAGGACTGCACGCTGGGGCGATGGATGCGGTCCGCCTCGACGCACAGGCGGACGGTCTCCAGCGCCTGGGCATAGGCGTGAGGCGCGCCCTCCAGCTTCGCCACGCGGGGGCCCAGGAACGCCTCCAGCTCCGCGCGCCGGGTGTCATCGCAGAGCTGGCCGGTGAACCCCACGATGGTGCCCAGGTCGTCCGAGCGCACCCGCGCCGCCATCGCGTCGAAGTTCTCGCGGAAGTACTTCCACGCCGCCTCGCGGGAATCCACCTTGTAGAACGACACGCCCAGGAGCTTGTACGTGTCGCGCAGCTCGAACTCGCCGCCGTTCACCAGGCCCAGGGACTCTTGCACCAGCGCCGGGTCCGTGAAGAACGCGAGCGGGAAGAGCAGCTCGAGGCGCTCATTGTGGTCCTTCGCCTTGCGCGCCTGCGCCAGGAGCAAGTCGAACAGCGAGCGGTCCGAGGTCCGCGCGGCCACCCTCAGCGCCAGGGGCGCGGCCTCCGGGCTGACGCTGTCGCGCTTGTCCAGCCAGGCGCGCGCGAGCTTCTGCGCATCGCGAACCAGGGCCGCGTCGTCCCCCAACCCCGCCGCCAGACTGAGCAGCAACGAGCGCATCTGCTTCACCTCGTCGGTGTCACCCGGGCGAGGCTGCCACCCCAGCGCCCGGGCGCGAGGCCCGTAGAGTCGGCCCACCCAGGCGCGGAAGCGAGTGCGCTCGGCCGGCGTGAGCTGGTCCTGCTGCACCAGCCCGAGGAGGTTGGAGCCATAGGCGACGATGGTGCGGTTCGAGTCCGTCGCCGTGCCCGGCACCAGCTTCAGCGCCTCACCGAGCGGCAGGTCTCCCCGGCGCGCCGCGGCCTCCGCGTCCGAGAGCAGCGACAGCCGCTCGGAGACACTCAGCGTCCCCTGGGGCGCGGCCAGCACCTGGGTGAGCTGCTGGGACGTGTAGCTGGAGCGGTAGTAGCCCGTGCCGCCCGCGTTGAGCAGCACCCACTGGGGGCAGCTGTCGAGGGGCAGCTCCAGCGCTCCCGTGCGCTCGGAGAGCATCTGGCAGACGCGCGTGTCGCCCTTGCGGCCACCGGCGCGCACGCACACGGGGATGGACCACGTCTGCGCGGTGGAGGCCGTGGAGCCCGCGGGCACGTAGCGCTCCTGCGACAGCTCGAGCCTGGGGGCCTTGCCCGTCTCGCACTGGAGCTTGGCGGACACACGCGGCACACCCGCCTGGTCGATGAAGGTCCGGAAGGAGCGGGCGAGGTCCGGCCCGGCGGCCTCGGCAATCGTGCCGGCGAAGTCATCGGCCGTCACCGTGCTCCACGCGTGCTTGCGGACATGGAGGCGGAGCATGTCGCGCATCTTCTCCGGACCCATCCACGCCTCGAGCATGTCGAGGAGGGCCGCTCCCTTGGCGTAGGTGGTGGAGTTGTCGAACGCTCCGAGGACCGCGTCGTGCGTCGTCGCCGGCTTGCGCACCGGCAGCGTGGAGGCGAGCGCGTCCGTCTCCATGGCGGCCATCCGGTTGCCGCTGCTGGCGTCCTGCCCATAGCCCCAGCGCGCGTCGAAGCCGTCCATCTGCTTGCGGTCCAGCCACGAGGTCAGCGACTCGTTGAGCCAGATGTCATCCCACCAGTGGCAGGTGGCGATGTTGCCGAACCAGTAGTGCCCCAGCTCGTGGCCCGCGATGTGGACGTAGTGCCTGCGGCGCTGAATCGTCTCCTCGCCGGGCTTGATGAGCGTCAGGGGCTGGCCCAGCGCGACGAGGCCCGGGTGCTCCATGGTGCCCCAGTAGCGCGGCACCACCGCGACATCCAACTTCTCGTAGGGGTAGGACTGGTCGAAGAAGTCCTCCAGCACGGAGACGATGCGCGGCGTGACGCTGGCGGCGTAGGCCGTCTCGGGGCCTCGGCCCTTGGGGACGATGAAGCGCAGCGGCGCCTTGTTGCGTCCCGCGGTGCCCGCGTCCACCACGTCGAACGGACCCACCATGAAGGCGACGAGGTAGCTGGGCATCGGCTTGCTGTCGATGAAGGTGACGCGCTGGAGCCCACCGGGCAGCGCCTCCTTCGACTCGATGGCGTGGTTGGCCAGCGCGACGTCCGTGTCCTTCACCGTGAAGCGCAGCTTCCAGGGCACCTTGAAGCCCGGCTCGTCGAAGCACGGGAAGGCGCGGCGCGCGTCCACCGGCTCGAAGAACGTGTAGAAGTAGTCGTGACCGCCCTCCGCCACGGAGTAGAGGCCCTGGCTGCGCTCACGGTCGACCTTGCCGCTGAACGAGATGACGATGCGCGCCTTGCCCGGGGTCAGCGTCTCCGGGAGGAGCAAGCCCAGCCGTCCCTCGCTCGCGGTGACGGGCTTCGCGTCGAGCGTGCGGGCTCCCGCTTCGATGCGCGCCGAGCTCACCTCCAGGTCCTGGCCGTGCAGCCAGACCTGGCGCACCGGCTCGCGCACGTCGACCTCGACGGTGACGGTGCCGGAGAAGGTCTGCTCCGTGGAGATGAGCTTCAGGTCCAGCGTGTAGTGGGTGGGCCGGACGGTGTCGGGCAGCCGCAGCGCGGGGGGCTGGGCTTCGGGCCACTGGGGTGTCGCGGCCACCGAGGCCGCGGGCGTGGACGGCGCCGCGGGCTCGGGAGCGTGGGTGCAATGCAGTGAGACCAACGCGGGGACGAGGAGGAGGGGGGACCAGCGCATCCCGCGAGGCTACCGCGCCCTTCGTGTTTGGCTACCACGAGGGCGCGGCGGGAATGCTTCGGTGACTCCTCGGTTGCCACCTGTTCCGGAAGCGGACGCCTGTCTCAGAAGCGGGCAAGGAACGCGTCGAAGCTGCCCGCGTTCGTGTTGCCGCTCAGGCCGCCATAAGTGGAGCCGGTGACGTAGGCGTTGCCCGAGGCATCCACCGCCACTCCGCGCGCGGAGTCGGGGGCCGAGGTACCCAGGGTGCGCGTGCCCAGCTTGAGGCCCGCGGCGTCGAACCGGGTGAAGAACGCATCCTGCGCGCCCGCGTAGGGGTTCCCGTCCAGCGCGTTCGTCGTGTAGCCGGCCACCTGCACGGTGCCGTCGGCGGCGACCGCGACGCCAAACGCATAGTCGGGCTGCGAGCCGCCGAGCATCCGGGTCCACAACTGGTTGGCCACGGAGCTGTACTTGGCCACGAAGACGTCCACGGTGCCGTTGTTGGCCGGGCCGCCGGGGAAGGTGCCGAACGTCTCGCCCACGACGTAGATGGAGCCATCCGCGCTCACGGCCACGCCGCGCGCGTCCTCGAGCTCGGAGGTGTCATCCTGGCGGGCCCACTGCTGGACGCCCAGGATGTTGAGCTTCATGAGGAACAGGTCCGTGCCCGACGCGGGCGTGCCGGAGCCGCCGAACGCGCCGGACGTGTTCCCCACGACGTACACCTGGTGGTCGGCCGTCACCGCGATGCCGCGCGCGATGTCGCTCTCCACCGTGCCGTACTGGTTGAGCCAGTAGGGGTTGCCGCCCGTGTCGTAGAGCGCCACGACGACGTCGTAGTTGTTGGGGTTGCCGCCGTTGGCGAAGCTGCCGCCGGTGTAGCCGGAGAGGTAGAGCGTGTCGTCCGCGCCCAGGGCGAGGCCCGTGCCGAAGTCATCCATCTGCGTGCCGTTCTGACGCAGCCACTGCCGGTTGCCCTGGGCGTCGAACTGGGTGACGAAGAAGTCGAAGCCGCCCGCGTTCGTGAAGAAGTCGAAGCCGCCCGAGGTGTGGCCCGCGACGTACACGTTGCCGTTCGCGTCGGCGACCACGGCCGTGGCGCGCTCCTCCCCCGCGGTGCCCAACTGCTGGACCCACTGCAGGGCGCCCGCGGTGGTGTACTTGGCGACGAAGACGTCCATGCCGCCCGCCTTCGGCTGCGAACCGAGCTGGCTGGAGGTGTGGCCCACCACATAGACGCTGTCACCCGAGACGGCGACCGCCTGGGCCTGCTCATCGAGGTTGGCGCCGAGCTGGCGCACCCAGGACGGGGCGGGGACCTGCGCCTCGGCGGCGAGGGGCATTCCTACCGCGCAGACGGCGCCAGCGAGGGCGAACGTGCTCAACAGGGGGTGTCTCATCTTGGACTCCAGTGCTCAGTCGGGGGCTGAGCCGTGACGCGCGAGGGACGACGCTCGTCCCGCGTCCAGGTGAAGTCTATCGCCACGGCAAGTATTCAAGACCACGGGATGGCCTTGCGTGGAAAGTGGGTAATGAAAGACACGCAGGGGTCTGTGATTGCCCTGGTCTGAGTTTTTGTTGACCCGGTTGCAGATGACGCGGCGTGGCGGGTGGTGCGCCCGCGCCGCGTCCTGCCCCGCTCAGGTCAGCGTGAAGGCGCGGGCGAGCGTCAGCACTTCCACGCGAGAGGCCCCCGCCGCGCTCAAGGCCGTGGCGGCGGCGCGAGCGGTGGCTCCCGTGGTGAAGACATCGTCGAGCAGCAGCACGTCGCGGTCGGCGACATCGGTGGTGGCACGGAAGGCCCCGTCGACGTTGTCGGCGCGGGCCTCTTCGCTCAGTCCCACCTGGCGCTGGGTCTCCCGCGTCCGGGTGAGCCACCCCACGGGCGCCTCGTGGCCCAGGTGCTTCGCCAGCGCGCCCGCGAGGAGCTGGGCCTGGTCGTACTTGCGCGCACGGTAGCGGCGGGTGTGCAGCGGCAGCGCCACCACGAGGGTGGGGGCGTGGGTGAGGAAGCTTCGCGCCTCGGCCGCGAGCAGCTCCCCGAGGGGCGCGGCCAGCTCCGGCCGGTCCTCGTACTTGAAGCGGTGGATGGCGCGGGAGACGGGCCCCTCGTGCGCGAAGGGGGCCCAGGCTCGGGAGAAGGGCGGCGGCGAGGCGCGGCAGCGCGGGCAGGTGGCCCCGGGAAAGGTGCCGGGCTCGGCGCAGGTGCGACAGCAGGCGGGGGGCAGGCGCTCCACCGCCGTGTCGCAGGACTCACAGAAGAAGGCCCCGGGGCCGGGCAGCACCCGCGCGCAGGCGATGCACGCGGGGGGATAGAGCACGTCCAGCAGGGCCTTCAGCACGACGACTCGCTCAAGGCAGGACACCCATCCGGTTCATCTCCTTCGACTGGGGCAGGCCCATCACCTTGCACAGGGTGGGGGCGATGTCCGCGAGGATGCCAGGGCGCAGCTTCTGTCCCCGGAAGGCCGGGTGGATGAGGTGGAAGGGCACCGGGTTGAGCGTGTGCGCCGTGTGCGGCTCGCCCGTGACGGGGTCCACCATCTGCTCGCAGTTGCCGTGGTCCGCGGAGATGGCCAGCACCCAGCCATTGCGCTCACACGCCTTGCCGAGCACGCCCAGGCACTCGTCCACCACGCGCACCGCCTGCATGGCCGCGTCCAGCCGGCCGCTGTGGCCCACCATGTCCGGGTTGGCGAAGTTCGCGAGCGCGAAGTCATACGTGCCCGAGTCCAGCCGCTTCACCAGCTCCGCCGTCACCTCGCGCGCGGACATCTCCGGCTTCAAGTCGTAGGTCTTCACGTCGCGCGGGCTGGGCACGAGGAAGCGGTCCTCACCGGGGTAGACGACCTCGCGTCCGCCGTTGAAGAAGAACGTCACGTGCGCGTACTTCTCCGTCTCCGCCGTGCGGAACTGGCGCAGCCCCTGGCGCGACAGCAGCTCCGGGAAGATGTCCTGCGGCTGGTCCGGACCAAAGGCCACGGGCAGGTCGAACGTCTCGTCGTACTGGGTCATGCAGACGTAGCGCCCCAGCCGCAGCCCGCCTCGGTCGAACTCCTTGAAGCTCGGGTACGCCAGCGCCTGGGTCAGCTCCCGCGCGCGGTCCGCCCGGAAGTTGAAGAACAGCACCGTGTCGCCGTCCTGGATGCGGCCCACCGGGGTGCCGTCTCCGTTGGCGATGAGGGTGGGCTTCACGAACTCGTCGGTGACCTTCTCCGCGTACGACGCGCGGATGGCGCTCAGCGCGTCCGGCGCCTTGGGGCCCTGGCCGTGCACCAGCGCCTCATAGGCGAGCTGCACCCGGTCCCACCGCTTGTCGCGGTCCATGGCGTAGTAGCGCCCGCTCACCGTGGCGATGCGGCCCGCCTGCGTCTCGTGGAGGAAGCGCTCCAACTGCTCCACGTAGCCCAGCGCGCTCTGCGGCGGCGTGTCGCGTCCATCCAGGAACGCATGCACGTAGACGTGGGCAACACCTCGCTCGCGCGCGGCCCGCAGCAGGGCGAACAGGTGGTCCATCGACGAGTGCACACCGCCGGGCGACACCAATCCCAGCAGGTGCAGCGCCTTGCCGTCCGCCTTCACGCCGTCCATCGCCGCGCGCAGCACCGGGTTCTGCGCCAGCTCCCCGGACTCCACCGCGCGGTTGATGCGCACCAGGTCCTGGTAGACGATTCGGCCCGCGCCGATGTTGGTGTGGCCCACCTCCGAGTTGCCCATCTGCCCCTCGGGCAGGCCCACGGCCAGGCCGGAGGTCGCCAGCTCGGTGAAGGGATAGGGGCTCGTCAGCTTGTCGAGGTGCGGCGTTCCGGCCAGGAGGATGGCATTCGCCTCGCGCTCGTGGCGGATGCCCCAGCCGTCCAGGATGCAGAGCAGGACCTTGTGTGCGGGAGTCATGCCCGAACCCTAACCACGCGGGCGCCGGACACAGAGGGCAAAAAGCAGGGGGCCGCCCCGTTTCCAGGCCCCGGGGAGGGTGGGCCGCGCTACTCCGCGTGGGAGCGCGTCTTGTACGTCAGCACCGGCGCCAGGGTGGCCACCACTCTCACCAGCCCCGCTTCCACCAGGTCCGTCACCACGCGGTCTATGGGCTTGTACGCAGGCGGTGCTTCCTCGAAGAGCAGGTCCTTGTTCTCGCAGACGACGTGGCTCTTGAAGGAGGTGCGTGTGAGGGACTCCGCGGTGAAGCGCTCCTTGATGCGCTCCCGGGCGGCCGTCCGCGTCCACTTGCGTCCCGCGCCGTGCGCGAGGCTGAACGCGCTGCCCGTCCCATCTCCCAGCGGTGCCACCAGATAGCTCAGCGCGCCACGGCTGCCCGGAATCACCACGGGCCCTTCATCCGCCGGCGCCGCGCCCTTGCGATGCAGCCACCGCGTCCCCCGCGCGTCTCGCCGCGCGGTGACGCTGTTGTGGCAGACGTCCAACACCCGACGGCCCGGAGCGCCGATGCCATCCAACATGCGCCGCGCCACCAGCGCCCGGTTGGCCCGGGCCCACGCCACCGCGTGGTCATGCCGTGTCAGGTAGGCGGAGGCCTCGGCCGAGTCCGCCGCCAGCCCTCCCGCCGCGTGACGGTCCACATGGGCCCGGAGAATCGCCTCGCCCAGTCCTCGCGAGCCCGAGTGCACCAGGAGCAGCAGCCGGTCCGCGGCCAGGCCCAGGGAGGCGAAGGCCTCCGCGTCGTGCACGGCCTCCACCCGTTGAAGCTCGGCGAAGTGATTACCGCCGCCCACCGTGCCGAGTGACGCCTCGAAGCCGGTGGACTTCACGCCTTCCTCCGCCAGGAAGCCTTCCACGTCTCCGTTCCAGGCTCCCTCCACATCCAGCTTCGATGCCCACCGTTCGGCCTTGGCCTTGCGTGCGAGCATCCCCACGTCCCACAACCCCATGCCACAGCCGATGTCGCTGCCCACCAGGTAGGGATAGAGGATGCCTTCCGAGGTGAAGGCGGCGCCGACGGGAGCGCCCTTGCCGGGGTGCAGGTCGGGGAGCCCCACCGCCAGGCGCATGCCGGGAAGTCGAGCCACGGCCTCGAGCTGCCGCACCGCCTCTCCCTCGATCCACGACTGGGGCGAGGCGATGATGCGCACAGGCGCGGAAGGGGTGGGGGTGGGGGTCGTGTCGGCGGTGCTCATGAGGCCCGTTGACGCCCCCTCTCTTCCGGCCCTGACGCCCCCGCAAAGCAGGCCCGGTGGCGTCCATTGCTGAACGCCTGCCTGGCCGCCTACTTGTGGTACGGCTCGCCCTTGAGAATCGTGAACGCGCGGTAGAGCTGCTCCACCAGCACGACGCGGGCCAGCCGGTGGGGCAGCGTCATCTTCGACAGCGACAGCGTGAGGTTCGCCGCGTCGCGCACGCTCGCGTCCAGGCCCTCGTCGCCGCCAATGACGAACAGCAGGTCCTTGGCGCCCGTCTGGGCCTTGCCCACGTAGCGGCTCAGCTCCACCGAGTCGAGCAGCGAGCCTCGCTCATCCAGCGCCACCACCCAGTCCTGCGGCTTGCGCCGCGAGAGGATGGCCTCCGCCTCGGAGGCCTTGGCGTCGCCGGGCTTGAGCTTCTTGCCGCTCGCCTCGGTCAGCTCCACCAGCTCGAAGCGGGTGTAGTGCCCCAGACGGCGGGCATACTCCTGGACCGCCGGCTCGTAGAGGCCGGAGCGGTCCTTGCCGATGGAGAGGAGGCGGACCTTCAGGACACCTTCTCCCGGGACGCGTCCGCCCAGAGACCTTCCAGGTCATAGTGCGCGCGCAGGTCCGCGAGGAACAGGTGCGCGACCACCTCGCCGTAGTCGAGCAGCACCCACTGGCCCGTCTCCACACCTTCGGTGCCCAGGGCGCGCGCCTTCTCGTCGCCCTGCTTGAGCTGCACCTGGACGTGCTCGGCCATGGCGCTCACCTGGCGGTCGCTCTCGCCGGAGGCGATGACGATGTAGTCCGCGTAGGAGGTCATGCCCCGCACGTCGAGGATGACGACGTCCAGCGCCTTCTTGTCGAGCAGCAGCTGTCCCACGCGCCGCGCCAGCGCCTGGGCCTGCGGGTTCTCCGCGGGGCCCGCCTTCTGCTGGGGCGCGGCTGGCAGCCGGGCCGTCTTCTTCTTCGCCGGGGCGCGGCCCGCCGTCTTCTTGCGCGCGGGGGCCTTGCCCTTGGGCGCCGCCTTGCCCGCCGTCTTCTTCCGGGCCGCCGGAGCCCGGGTGCCGCTCTTCTTTCGTGGGGTCGTCGTCTTCTTCTTCGTTGCCATGTGCGGCGCACCCTACCGCACCCTTGGCAACACGGCATGGGTCCTCTATGGGGTCATGTCCATGAGCGACGCCCGGCTGGAACAGTTCAAGAAGATGGTGGCCGACTTCCCGGACTCCCCCATGAGCCACTTCTCCTTGGGGAAGCTGTACCTGGACCGCAAGCAGTACGCCGAGGCGGCCACCAGCCTGGAGTCGGCCGTTCGCCTGGACCCGTCCTACGCCGCGGCCATGGTGGCCCTGGGCGACGCGCTCTCCGGCGCCGGCCAGTCGGAGCGGGCCCGGGAGGTGCTCACCCGCGCCCGCGAGCACGCCGTGTCCCAGGGACACCCGGGGCTCGCCGAGGAGATTGACGAGCGCATCAACGACCTGGGCTGACAGCCCGCACGTCCGCCCGGCTCAGTCCCGCCAGGTGATGCCCACGCCGAACATCTGGCGCGAGTACGTGAGGTCGTTGCGAGGCAGCCGGGTGCTCCACACGCCCCAGGACAGCTCCAGGTCCACGCGCTCGGACACCGGGCGCGCCAGCTTCAGGGAGAGGGAGTTCTGCCCCTCGTCCTCCTCGACCAGGATGATTTCCGGTGAGAGGTAGATGCCGTCCGGGTAGCGGGTGATGCCCAGCGAGCCCTGGGCCATCAGGGTCAGCTTCCAGGGCAGGCGCACCCCCGCGCTGCCCGTCACCCGGTGCCGCAGCACCGTCTCCCCGAAGCTGTTGGAGGAGACCTCCTGGTACGAGTACCCCAGGCCCAGCGTCACCGGTCCCCGGTAGCTGTAGCTGAGGCCCGCGGTGAGCGCGCCGTCCTCGCGTCGGCCTGGCGCGCTGCCCTCGACCCCGGGCCGGGTGCGCGCCTGGATGCCATAGCGCCGGGCGCTCCACTCACCGAACAGCGTCAGGCTGTGCCGCCGGTTGAAGCGGTAGCGCCCCGTGGCCCCCACCTCGGCCCCGCCGAAGTTGGCCGTGGCGTCCGGCCGATACACGAAGCGTCGGGCGCCGCCTCGCACCCGCAGCGCCATGCGCACGTCCGGCGCGTATTCGATGAAGAGGCTGGTGCCCAGGTCCGAGTACGCCCGGGTTCCTCCCCGCCGGTCCTTCGCGTGCCCCTCTGCTCCCACGCCGAACTCGGTCCCCAGCGCGAGGGAGGCCTCCAGCGCGCCGGTTTGAATCAGCGTGTCCTCGCTCGGGAAGCCCGGGTACATGCGGCCGCCCAGCTCGTAGCGGCCCACCAGCTGCGTGCGCTCGAAGGTCACCCGGCCCTCGGCCGCGCCCAGGATGCTCAGCGCCGGGTCGACGCCCGGGGCAGGCGTGCCCCCGTCGGAGAAGTCGCGAGGGGCGTTGGTGTCCACCAGCAGCCGCGCGCTGCCCTTGAGCGTGCCTTCCCACTCGGCCGCGGACGCCGAGCAGGCGGCGAGCAGCACCAGGAGGATGCAGGGGGTGGGGTGGGAGCGGGACACGGCGCGGGGCACCATAGCTGGCCTCCTGCCTCCATGCCCCACTCACGGGAGGACGGGCCCGACTGCCCGGCTGGCACGAGTGACGTCCCGCCTGCTGCCCGGTACATTGCTGGAATGCGCCCTGTCTCACTCCTCGCCGCGGCGGTCGGCCTGGGGCTTGCCGCCTGCGCCCAGTCGTCGTTCATCACCGAGCTCAGGGGCGAGACCACCGTGCCCGCGAGCCTGCCGGGCGGCAGCACCGAGCTCAACGCCTTCCCCCCCATCAGCAGCCTGGCGGGAATGGACTTCGATCAGAACCAGGATTTCAAGAACCAGGGTCTGACGAAGAACGAAGTGACATCCGTTCATGTCGAATCCCTGTCACTCCAGATTCTCAGCCCCAACGACGTGGACTTCACCTTCCTGGACACCGTGGAGTTCTACGTCCGGGCGGGCGACCGCGAGACGCGCATCGCCTCGAAGGGCAACCTCAACCGCTCCAACCTGCGGCCGCCGAACCCCACCCTGTGGTTGGACGTGGCGGACCTGGAGCTGCAGCCGTACGTGGCCGCGCCGTCCCTGAGCATCATCATCCGGGGGAAGGGACGCACTCCGGAGCGGGAGGTGCGGCTGCGCGCGGTGGTGCGGTTGGAGGTCGAGTCCGGGCTGCTCTAGCAGACGCTCAGGGCGCCGCGAGCTCCCGGGCGCGGTGCTCCATGTCGCTCGCGCGCCGGTCCAACTCGCGGGCCAGGGCCTCGAGCCGGGCCGCCTCGTCCTCCATCTGGGACAGGTTCGCCGGGCCACCGGCCGCGAGCACCTGCGCGCGCACGGCCTCCACCTGGGGGCGTCGGTCCGAGGCGCGGGTGATGGACCCCTCGGGTGTTGGAAGGGAGGGGCCGCCTGTGCCTGGGTCCCAGCCGTTGGGGTTGCCACCGGGCGGCCTGCCCGCCGTCCCTTCCGAGAGGAACGGGCTGCCATCCCGGTTCGCGGGGTCCACCTGGATGGTCGTCCGGTCCGAGCTCAGGCGCACCCGCAGGCGGCGGTCCTGCTCGTCGAACATGGACTCCTCGCCGAGGAAGTCGCTCATCCGGCGGTCCAGGTCCTTCTCCTCGCGCACCTCGGTGATGTGAGCGCGCAGGAGCTTGAGCCGCTCGCGCACCTTGTCCTCGCTGTCGCGCAGCGCGTCCGCCTGCGCCAGCAGGTCCTCCGGGTCATCACCGCCGGGCGTCGCCTTGTCCAGCATGGGCACCTGCGAGGCCGGCAGCGCCGAGCGCACCGCGTCCCGCTCCACGCGGGTGGTGCGCATCGCCTCCAGGAGCTTCGCGCGCTCGGCCCGGTCCGCCGTGCCATCCCACGCGCCCCTCAGCCGCGCCAGCTCTTCCGACAGCGCCTGGTGCAGCGCCACGTGCGCGCGCTCCGACTCGCCCTCCGCCGTGGAGACCGCCTGCGCCAGCTGCGTCAGCGAGCCGCTCAGCTCCTGCGAGCGCCGCAGCGCCGTCTCCAGCTCCGTGCCCGCCGTCAGGCTGCCCTGGCGCTCGGCCTTCAGCGTCTGGATGCGGCTGGACACGGACTGGAGCTCGTCGCGAAGGCCCTGCTGCTGGGTCCTCAACGCTCGGGCTTCCGTCCTCGCCACCTGGGCTCGCGCGCGCGCCGCCTCCACACCGGACGCGCCCAGGGCGGGCACGCCCAGGAGCAGGCACAACGCCAGCGCGAGGGGGCGGGGATTCATCAACAACCTCCCAAGAGCAAAGCAGATGCCAGCTCGTCCTTCCAATCCCCATGTCCCGCCCCCGGAAAAGCGCTGGGATTCCAGGTGCCTGGGCGCCTGGGGTGGGACGGGGTGGGGAAGGGATGGCGGTGGAAAGTCACGGCGAGGGGCCCTGGGTCACGGATTTTCGAGGCTCAGCCTTCCTCGGGCGGCGTGCCCTTGGGGAGGAAGCCGTATTTCTCCAGCTTGTAGTACAGCGCCGACGTCTTGATGCCGAGCAACCGGGCCGTCTCCGTCTTCACGCCCGCGGCCTTTTCATAAGCACGGGCGATGAGCTGGCGCTCGAGGTCCTCGAGGATTTCTGGCAGCGGCCGGTCACCATGCGGCACGGGCAGGCCCGCGTCCATGCGCGGCGCGCCGCCGGTGAGGTGCACGGGGAGGTCCGCGGGCGTGAGCTGCTCGCCCTCGGCGAAGACCAGCGCCTGCTCCACGATGTTCTCCAGCTCGCGCACGTTGCCGGGCCAGGCATGGCGGGCCAGCGCGCGCAGGGTGTCCTCTTCCAGGCCCTGGATGCGCCGGTTCACCCGAGGCGCATGCTTGGCGACGAAGTGCCGGGCGAGGGCGGGGATGTCCTCGGGGCGCTCGCGCAAGGGCGGCAGGGTGAGCGGGACGATGTGCAGCCGGTAGTAGAGGTCCTCGCGGAAGCGACCCGCCTTGACCTCCGCCTGCAGGTCGCGGTGCGTGGCGCTCACCACGCGCACGTCCACCTTGAGCGTCTCCTCGCCGCCCACGCGCTGGATCTCCTTCTCCTGCAGTACGCGCAACAGCTTGGTCTGCACCGAGTGGGGAATCTCCCCGATTTCGTCCAGGAACAGGGTGCCCTGGTCGGCCAGCTCGAAGCGGCCCAGCTTGCGCTTCACCGCGCCGGTGAAGGAGCCGCGCTCGTGGCCGAACAGCTCGCTCTCCAGCAGCGTCTCCGCCAGCGCCGCGCAGTGCACGACGACGAAGGGGCCCTCCCTGCGCGGCGACTGCTGGTGCAGCATGCGCGCGATGAGCTCCTTGCCGGTGCCGCTCTCGCCGCGCACCAGCACCGTGGCGTCGCTCTGCGCGGCCTTCTTCGCCTGGGTGAGCAGCCGCAGCATGGGCTCGCTGTCGCCCACCAGGCTGCCATGGGAGAGCGCCGCGTCCGCATCGTGCGCGGCCGTGCGCGCCTCCAGCTTTTCCACGCGCCGCTTCGTGCTGGCCAGCTCCAGCCCCTTGTCCACCTTGGCGCGCAGCACGTCGGGCGTGAAGGGCTTGGTGATGAAGTCGTAGGCGCCCTCCTGCATCGCCTTCACCGCGGTCTCGATGGTGCCGAACGCCGTCACCACCATGACGACGGCGGCGGCATCCAGCGCCTTGAGGGCCTGCGTCACCGCGATGCCGTCCATCCCGTCCATCTTCAGGTCCGTGACGACCAGGTCGAAGGGCGCCTTGCGATAGGCGGCGAGCCCGTCCGCGCCGCCGCGGACCGCGGACACGGTGTGGCCGGAGCGCGTGAGGGTGACGGTCATCCCCTCGCGGAGGGTGTCGTGGTCGTCGATGACGAGAATGCGCGCCATGCTGTTGCTCGGCTCCTCATGCTCCTCGGGACTCCGGCCGTCCCGGTGGTGCGCTCGCATGAGAGCACACCTGGGGCGGCACCCTACACCGGTCCCGGACGAACGCCCGCTTCCAGAAGGCGCTGGCGCACGAGGGCCCCCGAAGGTACGTGAGCCCGCATGGACTCCCAGAACACCGCCACGCCCTTGAGCGCGCTGCTTGCTCGCCACACCCCCGAGGATGCCAAGGAGCGCCAGGACCTGGAGCTGATGCGTCACCACGCGCGGACGTTGCCGTCGCCCTTCTCCCGCGCGCAGCCCGGCGCGCACTTCACCGGCAGCGCGGTGGTGGTGGACCCGGACGGCGCGCGCGTGCTGATGGTGCTGCACGGCAAGCTCCACCGCTGGCTCCAGCCCGGAGGCCACTCGGACGGGGTGGACGCGGGTGACATGGAGGCCACCGCGCTGCGCGAGGCGCGCGAGGAGACGGGGTGCCGCATCCGGCTCCACCCCACCGCGCCCCGCCCGCTGGACGTGGACGTGCACACCATCCCCGCCCGGCGCGACGAGCCGGAGCACCTGCACCTGGATGTCCGCTATCTCGTGTACGCGGAGGACCCGGAGTCGCTCGCGCATGACCCTTCCGAGTCCTCCGGCGCGCAATGGCTCACATGGGAGGAGGCGCTCTCACGCGCCGATGAGGCACCCTTGCGCCGGATGCTCGACAAGGCGCGGCGGTGGGTGATGTCTCGCACACCGTGAGGACACGTGGCCCCCGGTGGCCCGTCTTCCCACCGGGGATGTGCCACGGGGAACAGGGTTCGAGCGGTGCAGGCTGAATTGTGAATCAAGGGCGTCGTGAGAGCGTTGCACGCGAACAGTCGCGTGGCGGGATGAAGGCGCTGTCACCAGCTTGGGGCTGCTTCAGCGCGTGAGGGGAACCATGTCGGTCCCGCTCCCGCTGGAGACAAGGAGCATCGTGGACCCCATGTCGTCTCCCGGCCCGGAAGTGACTGTCCCCACGTTCACCGCCATCGCCCATCGCTACGCCCCCCCACCGCTCACACCCACGCCGCACCCCCGCTGGGTGGAGTCCTTCCTGGATGCGACACGCAGGGATTGGGACGCGGCCTGTTGGCCCCCGTTGTTTCGCGACACCGCGGACGGATTGCATCCGCCCCTCTCCTCCTGGAGGCGCGTGCTGTCGCAGTTCTTCCTCATCGTCGAGTCCTTTCCCAAATACATGGGACTGTCCCTGGCGAAGACGACGTATGGGCAATCACCCGGAGATGCGAGCATCCGGCGTTGGTTGTTGCAGAACCTGGGCGTCGAGGCGAAACACGCCGAGTGGTACATCGACTGGGTGCGTGCGATTGGCGTGTCACCCGAGTCGCTCTTCCGCTTGCGCCCGCTGCCCGCGGTCCAGGCGCTCCACACACACCTGCTCGACACGTGCACGCGCGGCTCCCTGGCGGAGGGCGTGGCCGCGACGAACTGGGCCATCGAGAGCATCACCGGCGTCTGGACCCGCGAGGTGATGGAACCGTTCCGGGACTACGCGGCGGAGGGGGTTCGCGTCGACGCCGCCTCCATGATGTGGCTCAAGGCCCACGCGCGCTACGACGACCTGCACCCGGTGGAGGCGCTCGAAATCATCAAGCTCTCCACGGACCCGCGGGGCGACGAGCCGGTGCGGGTGTTGGCCGCCACGCGCAAGTCCCTGCGCCTCTACACCGCCGCCCTCCGCGCGTGCTGCTCCGACTAGCGAGAGCCGCACATCTTTGGCGCGATAAGCGGATTTTTCCTGATGTGTAAGCCTTTCGTGTAGCGCGCATATCTTGTGCGCGCACTGTCTGGAACCGTGCGGCCGAGTCCTGAGCCACGCACCGTGGGGTGCGCGGAAAAAAGGGCGGGCCCATCCAGATGAGTGGATTCACCGCGTCCATGGGGGAGTGGCGCGGGAAGGCGGCCCGTATGTGTTTCAGTGAGCAAGTGATTCGCGAGTATCGATGGCGCGCGCTGAAGGTGTTCCTGGCCTGGGTGGTGCCCGCAGCACCTGTCGCGGCCTACCTCAACGGGATGACCATGGGGGTCGCGGGTTGGGAGGGCGTCACGACTGTCGCATGGGTCTTACCGCCCATCCTCCTGGGGTTGGGCGTGGTGTATCCCATCCTGCTCATGCGGTGGCTCATCGGCAGCGCGCTGCGTGCACAGCCGGGAGAACCTCCTGGGTCCAGGCTGGACAGCATCCTGCGGCTGCCCTGGCGCATCGCGGTGGGGACCTCCTGGGTCGCATGGACGTTGGGCGGCATCTGGTTCAGCCTCCACGTGTGCCTGACGTGGGGCAAGCCCTTGTCCCTGGTGCTGGTGGGCACGCTCATCGGCGCGTGCTGCGGCGTGCTGCTGGGGTTCCCCATCAGCGTGTCGATGGAGCGACTGCTGTTGCCGTTAGCGCTGGAGGCGCAGCGTCGCGCGCCGACGCAGGTGGCTTCCGGGGGCGGGGTGACGTGGCCTCGGCAGGCGTGGTTCCTGCCATTCACTTTCGGCGGCTCCATTGTCGCGGCGCTGATGCTGAGCGGCTGTGTGGTGATGGTGAAGCTGGAGTCCATCCGCGACACGCTGCGTGTGGAGTTGATGGCGGAAGGCGCCGAGCGCTCCGCGCGGATGTTGATGGAGATGGGCGGAGCGCTGGCGGGGGAGCTGGCCTTCAGCCTGGTGTGGGTGGGAGGGCTGTTGTTGTTGCCGGGCATCACCATGTGGATGCTGGCGCGGCGGCAGGCGCGGGCGGCGCAGGCGGTGGGCAAGGCCATCGAGTCCGTGGCCGCGGGCCGCGTCATCGCCCCCGCGTGGGTGTCCACCGACGAGATGGGGGACCTGGCGGCGGGGATGAACGGGGTGCTGGCCCGGCTCAAGCAACTGCCTCGCATGCTCCAGTCCTCCGCCGTGAAGCTGGGGGAGGCGGGCAGCCACCTGCGCGCGGCCCATGACGAACAGGAGGAGGGCTTCACGCGACAGGCCGCCGCGCTGCATGAGGCGCAGGTGACGTCCGAGGAGATTCGCCGCACGTCGCGCATGGCGGCGGACCGGGCGGAGGCGGTGCTCCAGGTGGCTCGGCGCGCGGAGGAGCTGGGGCTTCAAGGGGAGACGGCCGTGGAGGGGAGCATGGCCGGCATGGAGGACATTCGCGCCGCGGTGGATGGCATCCAGCAGCGGCTGGCGAAGCTGGCGGAGAGCGCCACGCAAATCGCGGACATCACCGAGACGGTGAAGGACCTGGCCGCGCAGTCCCATGTGCTGGCGGTCAACGCGGCCATCGAGGCGGCGCGCTCGGGGGAGCACGGCAAGGGCTTCGCGGTGGTGGCCCGGGAGGTGCGTGCGCTGGCGGACCAGTCCATCCAGTCCACGCAGCGCATCCGAGGCATCCTCCAGGACATCGGCGCGGGCATCCGGGACGCGGCGCGCATGGGGGCGGAGAGTGTCCACACCATCGGTACGGGGCTGGACCAGATGCGCTCGTCGGGGAGCTCCCTGCGCGAGCTGTCGCGGATGTCCCAGGAGAACTCCGCCGCGGCCCGGCAGATTGCCGCCGCCGTGACGCAGCAGAACGTGGGCATCACCCAGATCTCCACCGCCATCGCGGACCTGTCCCACATCATGGACCTCACGATGAAGCGGCTGGAGTCCACCCGCGAGGCCACCCGCACGCTGGCCCACGTCTCCGGCGAGGTGGGGCAGATGGCGCGAGAGTTCAACGTGGCCGGCTGAGCGCGGTCGACCTCAGGGGCAGCGTCAGGGTGAAGGTGGTGTCACCAGGGCTCGACGCCAGGTGCAGCTCGCCCCCGTGCGCCCGCGCAATCTTGCGCGCGAGGGGCAGGCCCAGGCCGGTGCCCTTCTCGCGGGTGGTGAAGAAGGGCTCGAAGATGCGCTCCTGCTCGGACTTCGGCACGCCTCCGCCCGCGTCATGCACGCGGATGGCGTAGCCGCCGTCCTGCTCGGCGCCGAGGATTCGCACCCGGCCTCCGTCGGGCGAGGCCTGCACCGCGTTCTTCACCAGGTTCAGCACCGCCGCGGTGAGCAGGCTGCCGTCGGCCTCCAGCACCGCGGGCGCGGCCTCCACCTCCAGCGTGATGTCGCGCGCGCGGGCGTCCGCGGAGGACAGCTCGCACACGATGGACAGGAGGGCGGGGGCCTCCACGGGCGCACGGGTCACCGGCTGCTCGCGCGCGAAGGCGAGGAAGTCCTCGACGATGCGCTGGAGGAAGGCGGACTCGCGCTGGATGCGGGCGACGTGCTCCTGGGCCTCCGAGTACGCGCCCGCCCGCAGGTCCTCCTGCAAGAGGCCGGAGAAGAGCGAGATGCCGCCCAGGGGATTGCGCACCTCGTGGGCGACCCCCGCGAGCATCATCTTCAGCTGGCGGTCGCGGCTCTCCAGCGCGCCGCGCATCACCTCCAGCTCGCGCGCCAGCACGCCGATCTCCAACGTGGGCTCCGAGGGAACGGGCGTCGTCAGGTCTCCCCGGCCGATGCGCAGCGCGGAGTCCATGAGGCGCCGCAGCGGGCGTGAGAGGCCTCGCGCGGTGAGCAGGGCGATGATGGCGAGCGCGACCAGCGCCCCCGCGCCCATGACGGTGAAGGTGCGCGACAGCCGCTGGAGCGGTCCGAAGAAGGCGGCGCTGCCCTCCACGCCCACCGCGCCCACCACCTTGCCTCCGTGGGAGATGGGCGCGTAGCCCGTCTTGTACAGGCGCCCATCGGAGCCGGTGAAGAGGACCTGGCTCGCGGCATGCTGGCCGGCGAAGACGCGCGCCAGCTCCAGCCTGTCCCGGGCGAGCTCGGGGACTTCCGCGCCCACGGGCAGCCCTCCGCCGACGTCCACGCGCACGCGGCCGTGGACATCCACCGCGAAGACCCGGCGCACGCCGCTGGCGTCTCGCACGCCCTCCAGCGTGCGCACCAGGCTGCGCCATGTGCGGGTGCCGTCCACGTCGTCGCCCGGGTCGATGGTGAGCATGCGCTCGCCGTGGACCTGGCTGGCGGTGGCGGCGGCGATGTTGGAGAGGCTTGCGCCCAGCTCCTCCTCCAGGAGCGAGCGCGCCAGGTGGTAGACGGCGCTGCCCGTCACCGCCAGGAAGAGCAGGGTGGGCACGAGGAACGCCATCAACAGCCGCGTCGACAGCCGGCTGGGGAAGTCCCTCCAGTGAGAAGCCCTGTGTGGCGCCGCGCTCATGCCTGGCGCGGACTCTAGCGGAAGGGCCTCCTCGCGCGGCCCTCCTTCGGTGCCTGGGAGGCGGATGGGACGGCGCTCGCCACCTCACCGGGCCCGGAGCCGGGCAGGCTCCGAGCCCGCTTCACCCCGCTACTGGCAGGAGAAGGTGGTGGAGGTGGGCGTGCTCCAGGTGCCGTCCGCGTTGATCTGCCGCACGGTGTAGCCGCTGAAGGGATAGGACGTGCTCCAGCAGTCGCGCGCGCGCACGTCGTTGCGCAGGGGCGCGGACAGGTCCCAGTTGCCCTTGCGGCGCTGCTTCTCGTACGCGGCCACGCGGTCGATGGCCTTCAGCCACGTGGAGTCGGAGGCCAGCACGTCGCGGCGCTTCTCCAGGAACTTCTGGAGCCACGCCGACTCGGTGATGCCGTTGTAGCCCACGGCTGGGGCCACCTGGCCGCTGTTGCCCAGCGCGGTGTTGGTGGCGCGGATGAGGCTCTTCATGCCGGACTCACCGTGGTTGATGTTCGCGTCGTACAGCGCCATCTTCGACAGGGCCTGCTTCGCGCCCCACTTGTTGGCCTCGTTCATGGCGGGCGTGTAGTAGAGCTTGTCGCTCACCTGGTCCTGGCACGCCTTGAAGTCCGCGCGAGTCGTGGTGTTGTTGTAGCTGGTGCCCCAGTCCGCCACCCAGTTGCCCACCGAGTCGAGCTCCGACGTGGAGGCCTGGTTCTGCCCCGTCGACTGGTAGCGGTTGTTGATGGTGGTGAGCCCCGCCATGTACTTGGCCATCACGTTGCCGTTGGCCGCGCTGCGCCGGGCGTTGTAGCACTGGATGACCTGGATGGCGTCGCCCGTGCCCGTGCAGAAGCCCGCGCGCCCGTTGGTGTAGCCGCGCCCGTCGTCGATGTTCTCCGCGTACGCATACGCGAGGACGGGCGTGTCGTTCTCCCAGATGCTGGTGAGCGCCTCCGCCACCTTCTTCTGGTTCGCCGTCATCCCCGTGCCCGGGTCCGGGTTGGGGCCCGGCCCCGTCCCACCGCAGTTCGGGTCGGTGATGGTGACGTTCGTCGCGGTGAAGCTCTGGTTGGTGTTGGTGGAGTAATAGAACGTGTAGGACGCATTCGACGCGACGGTCAGGTCCGAGGTCCGGGAATAGATACACGTGCTGCCGCTCTGCGTGTGTGTCCAGCCCGCCTCGTCGTGGTCACACGTCACGCCGCTGGGGATGCCGAAGGAAATCGTCGGGCGCGTCATCGAACTGGCACCCGTGTTCTTGAAGACGAGGGTGCCCCACCAATCCGCACCCACGTAGGTATTCGTTGTAATCACATACGAACAAGCCGCCAGCTCGCTCCGCGTCCGCTCCAGCGATGCGTCGTCGCCCCCCTCGGACCCACAGCCGACGAGGGCCGCTCCGAACCACACCAGTCCGAGGCACTTCATCCACATCGAATCATTCCGACCGCGTTCCATGCTGCGCTCCCTTGGCTTCAGCCAACTCCCACGCACTGGAGTGGCTGTGCGTGGTTAGAGCAGAAATCGCGGAAAGTCATTTAAAACCTGTGTGAGGAATTCTTGTCTGTCTTCCGAACGACCAGGCTTCCGGCTGACCGAGGCGCACCGTGCATATCCTCTTCCCAGACACTCAATCAGCGAGAGAGGAGGAGAGAGATGACATTGGAAACAATTCTCGTGTGGGCGGTCATCGGGCTCATCGCCGGGTGGTTGGCGTCGGCGGTGGTGGGCGGTGGGTATGGCCTGGTGGGCGATATCGTGGTGGGCGTGGTGGGTGCGTTCCTGGGGGGGTTCATCTTCCGGGCCCTGGGTGCGGGTCAGCCCTTCGGTGGGATTGTGGGGACCATCTTCGTGGCCTTCATCGGAGCGGTGGTGTTGCTGCTCGTCTTGAGAGCCATCCGGTCGAGCTCCGCCCGACGGATATGAGGGCGGCTCAGGTGCCGCGCCAGCCTTCGATGACGGTGACGATGGCTGCGAGCACCATGAGGCCGCCCACGGCTCGAGCGACTCGAGTGCTGGCGGAGGGACGCGACTCCAGCCAGCCTCGAGCGCGGTCCGCGGCGAGGACCACGGCGCCGTACACCGCGACCTGGGTGACGGCGATGATGGCGAACAGCACCAGGGCCTGCACCCAGACGGGGCCGTACTCGGGGCGCAGGAACTGCGGGAAGACGGCCAGCATGAAGACGTAGGCCTTGGGGTTGAGCAGGTTGGTGAGGGCCCCCTGGCGGAAGGTGGCCAGCGCCGAGCGAGGCGCCGCGTGGGGGTTGGCTTGGAACGCGAAGGGGGCTCGCACCAGGGACAGTCCCATCCACGCGACATAGAGCGCGCCCACCCACAAGAGGGCGTTGAACGCGGAGGGCATCACGGTGAGGAGCACGGCGGCGCCCGTGGCTCCCACCGCGACGTGGCACACGGCGCCCGCGATGATGCCTCCCACCGCGGACATGCCGGCGCGGCGTCCTCCCACCAGGGAGCTGGCCAGCACGAAGGCCATGTCCATCCCGGGGAGGATGACGATTCCAAACACCAACACGAAGAACAGCCACAGGTGAGCGGTCTGTGTCATGACTGTGCGCAAGCCTTTCCGTCCCCGTCCGTGAGTGCGCCCGGGTTGGGGCGAGGACGAGTGGTCGGCACCGTACGAGGGATATAGGGCGGAATCGGTCCTCTTTGGGATAGGGTCGCGGTCCATGTCCCGCCCCACCACGCGTGTGCTCACGGTGCTCGAGCTCTTGCAGACGCATGGGCGGATGAGCGGCTCGGAGCTGGCGCGGCGGCTGGCGGTGGACCGGCGCACGGTGCGCCGCTACGTCGTGAAGCTGGAGGAGCTGGGCATCCCCATCACCGCCGAGCGCGGACGGGATGGCGCGTACATGCTGGTGGCGGGCTTCAAGCTGCCGCCGATGATGTTCACCGATGATGAGGTGCTGGCGCTGTCGGTGGGCTTGCTGGCGGCGCGCGGGCTGGGGCTGGCGGAGGCGGCTCCGGCCGTCGCCAGCGCGCAGGCGAAGCTGGAGCGGGTGATGCCCGCGACGCTCAAGCGCCGGGTGCGGGCGGTGGATGCGTCGGTGACGCTCGACATCTCCGGCTCGCGGGCGACGCTGGACAACGCGTCGCTCGTCGCGCTGAGCGCGGCCACGCAGGCCCGGGAGCGCGTTCGCTTGGGTTACCGCGCGGCGCGGGAGGAGGAGTCGCAGCGGGACTTCGACCCGTATGGGCTCGTCTGGCGCGGCGGGCGCTGGTACGTGGTCGGGCACTGCCACCTGCGCCAGGACCTGCGCACGTTCCGGTTGGACCGCGTGCGCTCCGTGCTGCCTCTTCAAGTCCACTTCGAGCGGCCGGAGGACTTCGATGCGCTGGCGCACGTGACGCTCGCGGTCGCGACGCTGCCTCGGGCCCATGCGGTGGAGGTGCTGCTCGACACGGACCTGGAGACGGCGCGGCGGCAGGTGTTCGCCACGCTGGGCGTGCTGGAGGCGGTGCCCGGCGGAGGCGTGCGGCTCCTGGGCCAGACGGATGACCTGGACTGGTTTGCTCGCGAGCTGGCGCGGCTGCCGTTCGCGTTCCACATCCAGAGTCCGGAGGAGATGCGCGCCGTGCTCAAGACGCGAGCCCAGCGGCTGCTCGCGCTGGCGGTGGGTGGCGGCGCGAAGTCCTGACGAGGGCGCGGAGAAGAACTCCGCGCCCTCGGGTCCAACCGCCGCGCGCTCGTGCGCGCGACTAGCGGGCGTCGGAGCGCTGGCGGCGCCGGAACTCGGCCACCTTGGCCTTGTTCCCGCAGCCCGCCATGGAACACCAGCGGCGCAACCCCGAGCGCGAGGTGTCCACGAAGAGCAGGCCGCAGTCCTCCTGCGCACAGTGCCGGATGTTCTCCGCGAGCGGTCCGCCCAGGAGCTCCGCGGCATCCCGCGCGAGCACCACGAACTGACCCCGCACCCCCGCGCCCGCCCAGAGCAATCCCCGCGGCCCGAGCTGCGGCGCGGGAGGCGCCTCCGCGGCCCAGCGGTTCAGGATGGCCCGGTCCCTGGCGGAGAAGCTCTCACCCCTCGCCCGCGACATCGCCAGCCGGTAGATGGCCTCGCGCAGCTCGCGCGCCTGGCCCAGCTCCTCGTCCGAGGGCTCCTGCACCTGCGCCGCCACGCGCGCGAGCACCAGCCAGCGCCCCAGGTCCGCGGGCGTCCGGAGCTGCTCCTTGGGCGCCTCCGTCCGACGCCCCGACAGCGTCGACGCCAGGTCCAGGGACAGGCGCCCCGAGCGGAACTTGAACCCCTCCCGTATCTCTCCGGACGGAAGAGGGGCTTGTAACGGTGGGGGGCGTTGCCTTGCGACCATGGAGCGACCTCGGGTGTGCGAGCGATGGAGTACGAGCTGGGCCACAAGCTACCTAGAACCCACGTGGACGCACGCGGGAAGTTGTTAACTCGGTTGTGGAATGGGAATGTTTCACCGCCAGTCTGTGGTCACCGGACGGTCCACAGGAAATCGACCAGCACGGCGTAGTGCGTCGCGGCCGCGGCGATGACCATGACGTGAAAGACTTCGTGATAGCCAAAGACGCGGGGGATGGGGTCTGGCCACTTTCGCGCATAGACGATGGCCCCCAGCGCATAGACGACGCCGCCCACCAGGAGCCACGTCGCCCGGTCCGAGCCCATCACGGCAGGCAGGCGCAGCATCACCGGCGCCGCCAGCGCGCCCAGGAGCACGTAGAGCCCGGAGCGCACGCCTCGGGTTCCACTGATGCCCGCCAGGGACAGCCCCGCGCCCGTGAGCGCGCAACCCCACATCACCCAGAGCAGCCCCTTCGTCCACGCCCCCGGTGCATCCAGCGTGGCCAGCGGCGTGAAGGTCCCCGCGATGAGCAGATAGATGGCCGCATGGTCCATCCGCCGCAGCCGCTGGTTCGCTTCCGGACTCCACGTCAGCAGGTGGTACGTCCCGCTGATTCCAAACATCAGCACCAGGGAGAGGCCGAAGATGCCGTCCGCCAGTCGCTGGAGACCCTGGACCGGCGCGAGCACCAACACGAAGAACCCCACCAGCGAGACCAGGAAGGCCAGCGCGTGGGACAGGCCCCGGAGCCGGGGCTTCACGTCCGCCTCGAGCGGGCGGGCAATCAGTGGGTCGATGGACGCCATGTCCCAGTCGTAGTCACGGCACGTCACCGCCGCGTCAGCGCCCGAGGCATTCCGTCCGTCCCCGGACGCGCCGCACGCACCAAGCGTCGGGTGCTCCGCACTCCCAGCCACAGCCCGGTTTGATATGGGATGAATCTTCCCGCGTGGATGTCTGGGTTGATGAGGGATTGACTGGCACCGGGCGCCGCGTGCTCACCGGAGAGCCCGACTTCGCCTGATGTCGACGTGAAATTCCATGTTTCATCCGGGTCTGCTGCCACCCAGGATTGTGTGTGAGGATTTGGGCATCATATCTTCCCGCCACCCCATGACTCAGTCGCAACCTCAGGCCCCGGTCATCGAAGTCAACCTCGAGCGTCTGGAGCGCATCCGTGACGTGCTGGCGATGATTTCGCTCGGCGAGTTCAACCCCGACGAGCACCTCATCCCGGTGGTGAACCACGACGCGTTCTCCTCGTTCGAGGAAACCATCAACCTCTTCGCCCGCCAGCTCCACGCCTCCGTGCAGGAGAACGAGCAGTCGATGCAGAAGCTCGACGCCGCGCGTCGTGAGCTGGAGGAGAAGCTCTCCACCATCGAGAAGCAGCGGCTGGCCATTCGGGACCTCTCCACGCCCATCATCGAGCTGTGGGAGGACGTGCTCACGCTGCCCATCGTCGGCGTGGTGGACACGCAGCGCTCGCTGGAGATGACGGAGCGGCTGCTCCACCGCATCTCCCAGGGGAAGGCCCGCTGCGTCATCATCGACATCACGGGCGTGGAGGTGGTGGACACGTCCACGGCCAATCACTTCGTGAAGATGGTGAACGCCGCTCGCCTGCTCGGCACCTACTGCGTCGTGACGGGCATCAGCCCCTTCATCGCGCAGACGCTGACCCAGATTGGCGTGGACCTGCGCGACGTGAAGACGCTCGGCAGCCTGCGGGATGGGCTCAAGGAGTGCTTCCTGTACCTGCGCAACCACACCGCCCACCGCGCCTTCGAGTCGAGCGGCCGCCAGGGCTGAAACCCTCTCAGGAACCTCTGAACCCCCATGTCACAGTTCTCGTACGAGCCCGGCATCACCGTGACGGGCGTGAGCGTCGCCTCCATCGTGGAGGCCATCCAGTCCTTCTCCGTCCTGGTGAACACCCTGCTGGACGTGATGAAGGTGCCGGCGCGAGGCGCCACCGGTGAGCGCGCCATCGACCCGAACGTCTGGTACCCGATGGAGGACTACCTCCTGGCCTACAAGAAGATCGACACCCTCTTGGGTGGGCGCGGGCTGGAGAAGGTCGGGACGATGATTCCGAAGAACGCCGTGTTCCCGGCCAACATCACCGACATCCACAAGGCGCTCGCGTCGCTCGACGTGGCCTTCCACATGAACCACCGCAAGAGCGGCAAGGACATGTTCAACCCCGCCACGGGGGAGATGCTGGAGGGCATCGGCCACTACACGTACACCGCGGCCCCGGGGAAGAACGAGGGCACGGTGGTGTGCAACAACCCGTACCCCTGCCGCTTCGACCAGGGGCTGGTGAAGGGCATGGCCCAGCGCTTCATGCCGAGCGCGGTGGTGACGCACGACGCGTCCCACGGTTGCCGCCAGAAGGGCGGGGACAGCTGTACCTTCGTCGTCACCTGGTAGTGCCGCGGGTGACGTGACGCGCGTGCCCCCGTCGGAGTCCGTGGCGGGGGCGCGCGGTGTGTCTCAGGGGGCTCGACGCAGGGGCAGCAGCGCTCGCAGGCGCGCGTCCCGCAGGAACAGGCCTCCCCAGGCGAAGACGCCGACGAGGACGGGCGTGATGAACGGGTCCGCGATGCGCACGTGCGTCGCCGTGGCGCCGCCCAGGTAGCCGGTGACGAGGATGGCGCCGAGCACCGCCGTCTGGGGCACCGCGTAGAGCACCAGGCACAGGATTTCGACCAGGCCGATGTTGAACATCAGGGCAGGCGTGTAGCCGAAGCGCCCGGCGTTCTCGAGAATGGCGGGCGCCTGCGTCAGCTTCATCACCGCGCTGAACGCGAGGACCGCGACGACGAGCGTGGAGAGGACTCGGCCTCCCCAGAGACTCCAGGGCTTGGGCGTGGACACGGCGGTCGCGGGAGCGGCGGTGCTCATGGGGGACACCTTCCGAAGAAATGTGGGGTGGAAAAGGCCAGGCGGTTACAAGTCGTAACCGGTTTGCGACGTGTAACGGTCCCCCGATTTCTTCACAAGGAGGCACATCCATGTCACCAGGCGCCCTGAAGCTGTCGGCGCGTCCGCCTCCTCATGGCGGATCCGAGTCCTGTCTGGCGGTCCGCGACATCCTCACCCGCGTGGGTGACAAGTGGAGTGTCCAGGTGGTGGGGCACCTGGGGCCCGGGCCCCTGCGCTTCGGCGAGCTGCGGCGGGCCATCGAGGGCATCTCCCAGCGCATGCTGACGCTCACCTTGCGAGGGCTGGAGCGCGACGGGCTGGTCACCCGCACCGTCCACCCGACGGTACCGCCGCAGGTGGACTACGCGCTGACGCCGCTGGGGGAGACGCTGCTGGGGCCCGTCTCCGAGCTGTCCCGCTGGGCAGTGAGCCACCGCGAGCAGATTCAAGCGGCGCGAGGGCTCTACGACGCGCGGCCGGAGCCCGCTTCTCCCGTGGCGGTGCGCAGGTAGGCCGTCAGTCGAACATCGCCCGCAGCGCGTCGCCCAGCGTCTCCACGCCCACCACGCGCAGCTTCGTCGCCTCCATGCGCCGGGCGCTGCCCGCGGGCATCACCACGCGCTGGAAGCCCATCTTGGCGGCCTCGGCGAGGCGGGGTTCCACCTGGCCCACGGCGCGCACCTCGCCCGCGAGGCCCACTTCACCGAGCACCAGCGTGTGCGGGTCCAGCGGACGGTTCTGGAGGCTGCTCACCAGCGCCGCGCACACGGCCAGGTCACACGCGGGCTCGTTGAGCTGCATGCCGCCCGCGACGTTGACGAACAAGTCACAGCCCACGAGCGGAATCTCCTCCTTCTTCTCCAGCACCGCGGCGAGCAGCGCCACGCGGTTGCCGTCCACGCCGATGGCCGTGCGCCGCGCGGTGCCGTAGCCGGTGGGGGCCACCAGCGCCTGGACCTCCACGAGCAGCGGACGCGTGCCGTTGAGCGTGCTGGTGACGACGCTGCCGGACTTGCCCACGGGGCGCTCGGACAGGAAGAGCGCGGAGGGGTCCGCGACTTCGACCAGGCCCGCGCCCTTCATCTCGAAGACGCCAATCTCGTTGGTGGAGCCGAAGCGGTTCTTGTGCGCGCGCAGGATGCGGAAGGGGTGGCCGCGCTCGCCCTCGAAGTAGAGGACGGTGTCCACCATGTGCTCGAGCACGCGCGGGCCGGCGATGGAGCCTTCCTTCGTCACGTGGCCCACGATGAAGGTGGGGACGCCCGTGCGCTTGGCGTAGGCCATGAGCCGGCCGGCGACCTCGCGCACCTGGGTGATGCTGCCCGGCGCGTTGCCCAATTCCGGCAGGTACATGGTCTGGATGGAGTCCACCACGAGCGCTTGCGGCTTGAGCGACTCGGCGGCGCCCAGCACCCGCTCCGCGTCCGTCTCCGCGAAGAGGTGGATGTTCTCTCCGTCCACGCGAAGGCGCTCCGCGCGCATCTTCGTCTGGCGCAGGCTCTCTTCACCGGAGACGTAGAGCACCGCGCCGTGACGGGCGAGCTTGTCGAGCGCGGCGAGCAGCAGCGTGGACTTGCCGATGCCCGGGTCGCCGCCCAGGAGGACGACGGAGCCGCTCACCACGCCTCCGCCCAGGACGCGGTCGAACTCGGCGATGCCCGTGCGGCGGCGCACCTCCGACTCCCCGCTGACCTCCTTGAGGAGCATGGGCTTCGCCGCGCCACCCGACGCCCCCCACGCGGGGCGCTTCTCGTCGTCCTTGGCCCCCGCCTCCTCCAGCAACGAGCTCCACGCGCCGCAATCCGGGCACTTCCCCAGCCACTTCGCCGTCTGATACCCGCACGCCTGGCAGGTGTAGTGCGTCTTCGCCTTCGCCATGGGTTGGGTGTGTATCCCGGAACCCTGACGCTCCGGTGGGTTGTCGGCGGCACCCGGACGGGCGAGGGGACGGGCCCCGCACCGCCAGGCCGGGTGGGGAAAGTCCAGGGGATTCCGAGGGTTGCGGGCTCGTGGGAAGTCGTCAACCTGTTCACGCTGAGGCGTTGACAAGTTTCCCCCACCCGCGCACGTTCGCGCTCCTCACGATTTACGAGGAGCCCATGTCCGACACCGCCGCCGCCAGCGAGTCCTTTCACGGCCACGCCCACCACGCCGCGCCGCCTCCCGAAGGTGTCGCCGTGAGGCATGACTGGGAGCTGGCCGAGGTCCGCGCCATCTACTCGATGCCCCTGCTGGAGCTGGTGCACCGGGCGCAGACGGTGCACCGCGCCGTGTTCCAGGAGAACAAGGTGCAGCTGTGCTCGCTCCTGTCCATCAAGACGGGCGGCTGTCCGGAGGACTGCGGCTACTGCCCGCAGGCGGCGCGCTACAAGACGGGCGTGAAGGCGGAGAAGCTGATGGCGGTGCCGGAGGTGCTGTCGGCCGCGCAGAAGGCTCGCTCGGCGGGGGCCACGCGCTTCTGCATGGGCGCGGCGTGGCGCGAGGTGAAGGACGGCCCGCAGTTCGACAGCGTGCTGGAGATGGTGCGCGGCGTGCGCGCGCTGGGCATGGAGGCGTGCGCCACGCTGGGCATGCTCTCCGAGACCCAGGCGAAGCGGCTGAAGGAAGCGGGGCTGTCCGCGTACAACCACAACCTGGACACCTCGCCGGAGCACTACGGCGACATCATCTCCACGCGCGTGTACGACGACCGTCTGCGCACGCTGGGCCGGGTGCGCGACGCGGGCATCTCCGTGTGCTGCGGCGGCATCATCGGCATGGGTGAGTCGGTGGATGACCGCTGCAACCTGCTGCGCACGCTGGCCAACCAGGAGCACCACCCGGAGTCGGTGCCCGTCAACGCGCTGGTGGCCGTGGAGGGCACGCCCCTGGCCGAGCAGCCGCGCGTGGAGACGGTGGACATGGTGCGCACGATTGCGACCGCGCGCATCCTGATGCCGCAGTCCATGGTGCGCCTGTCCGCGGGCCGCCAGCAGATGAACGAGGAGGCGCAGTTGTTGTGCATGATGGCGGGCGCCAACTCGCTGTTCTTCGGCGAGAAGCTGCTCACCACCGGCAACCCCGAGTACACCCAGGACATGGCGCTCCTGGAGAAGGCCGGCATCCGTCCGCTGGAGCCTCGGCAAGAGGGGTAGGGCGTTCGCCGTGAGTGACGTGAAGCAGGCGGAGGTGGCCGCGTCGTCGGAGGATGTGGCCTCCTCCTGGGCTCGGGAGGACCTGGCGTCGCTCCAGGCGAGAGGGCTTCGCCGCTACCTGGAGCCGCTGGAGTCGCCACAGGGGCCCGTGGTGCGAGTGGGGGGCGAGACGCTCGTCAACTTCTCGTCCAACGACTACCTGGGGCTGGCGGCCTCGCCGTCCGTGCGCGCCGCGGCCATCGCGGCGGTGGAGCGCCACGGCGTGGGTACGGGTGCCAGCCGGCTGGTGATGGGCGACACGTCCGCGCACCACCGGCTGGAGGCGCGGCTGATGGCCTTCGAGCGCGCCGAGGCCGTGCTGCTCTTCAATAGCGGCTATGCGGCGAACACGGGCATCCTCCCCGCGCTGGTGGGGGTGGGGGACGCGGTGTTCTCCGATGCGCTCAACCATGCGTCGCTGGTGGATGGCTGCCGGCTGTCGCGAGCGCGCGTGGTCGTCTATCCGCACGCGGACGTGGATGCGCTGGCGAAGGCGCTCGCGGAGACGCCGGGGCGGCGGAAGCTGGTCGTCACGGACACGGTGTTCTCCATGGATGGAGACGTGGCGCCGCTGCGGGACATCGTGGACGTGTGTCGTGCGCACGGGGCCGCGCTGATGGTGGATGAGGCGCATGCCACCGGCGTGTTGGGGGCTCGGGGCGCGGGGCTCTGTGAGGAGCTGGGGTTGGAGGCGCAGGTGGACCTGCGCATGGGCACGCTCAGCAAGGCGCTGGGAGGGCAGGGGGCGTACGTGGCCACGTCGCGCGTGGTGGCGGACCTGCTCATCAGCCGCGCGCGGCCGTTCATCTTCTCCACGTCACTGCCCGCGGCGCTGTGTGCGGCGGCCGAGGCGGCGGTGGACGCGGTGGAGACGGACTCCGACTTGCGTCCTCGGCTGTGGCGCAACATCCGCCGCTTCTCGGATGGGCTGCGGGCGATGGGCTTGCGTGCGGAGCCTCGCAGCGCGGTGTTCCCCGTGGTGCTGGGGGAGCCCGAGCGCGCGCTGGACGCGGCCCGGCGGCTGCGGGAGGCGGGCGTGCTGGTGAAGGCCATCCGGCCTCCCACGGTGCCCGAGGGCACCAGTCGCCTGCGCTTCTGTCTCTCCGCCGCGCATACCGTGGGGCACGTGGACCTCGCGCTGGAGTCGCTGCGCCGGGTGGGCGTGCACGCGCGGGGAGGGTAGGCGCCTGGCGGGCCTCGTCCGAGGCTCCGCTCATGTGCGGATGCTCGTGTGCGGACGGCGCACGGCCTCGCGCTCTCGAGGGGCCACGTGTTGGTTTCTGTGCCGCATGGCGCGTGGAGTTCACGCCCGAGTCGCTGCGCGGGGGGGAGGGCATCCCCGCGCGGGGGGCTCCGACACTTGTGGGCCCTCTCCGAGGCTCCCGCGACCGCTGACGCTCGCGTGCGCACGGTGCGGCGGAGCCTCGCGTTTCGCTCCGCTGGCCAGTGCATCGGTTGGAGGCGGGTCCGCGCAAGGAGGCACGCGAGAGTGGGACAGCGACAGCCTCGCGAGTGGACGGGGCAGAGCCAGCGCATCTACTGGACGCTGGCCCGTGCAAGTGAGCACGCGAGAGTTGGACAGCGACAGCCTCGCGAGTGGACGGGGCAGAGCCAGCGCATCTGCTGGACGCTGGCCCGTGCAAGTGAGTACGCGAGAGTTTGGACAGCGGCAGCCTCGCGAGTGGACGGGGCAGAGCCAGCGCATCTGCTGGACGCTGGCCCGCGCAAGGGCGCACGCGAGAGTTTGGACAGCGACAGCCTCGCGAGTGGACAGGCCACGGCGGCCCTCGGGTGTCGGGTGCCTGCGCTTCGGAGTACGTCGCTCCGTGGCCAGGCTCGCCGCCCCGGGGGCTTCGTCGCCAGCCCGCGGGTTCGAGCAACAGGTTGACCCCAGGCTGTTCGCCGGGGGCTGATTCACACGAAGGACACACGTCATGGCCCAGAAGCCCTTCCAGATTTTCGTCACCGGTACGGACACTGGCGTCGGCAAGACGCAGGCGTCTCGTGCGCTGCTGTCACTGCTCGCCGACGCAGGCCTCGCGCCCCAGGGCTTCAAGCCCTACGAGAGCGGCTGTGCCTCGC